>VGQS01000028.1 GCA_016882285.1 Cyanobacteria bacterium K_DeepCast_35m_m2_155
TCAGCCCCCCAGATAGGCCATCTCGGCGTGCCGCGGGGCGTTGGCCGCGGTGGTCTGCTGCATCAAGTTCTGCCGTTCTTCGCTGTAGCGATCGCTGCGGCGTTGCCATAGGGCGGCGATCGCGGCGGTGAGGTCGCCAGGCGGGGTGTCTGCCTGCAGCCAGGGGCGCAGGTCGAGGCCGCTGCTGGGTTCGGCAAACAGGCAGGTGTAGGCGATCCCATCGGCGGTGACGCGCAGGCGGTTGCAATCGCCGCAGAAGGGGTTGCTGATCGAGGCCACCACGGCGAGCTGACCACCACCATCGCGGTAGCGCCAGCGGCTGGCGGTGCCGTGCTGCGGTCGCCCCAGCGGGTCCAGCGGCCAGCGCACGCTCAGGCGCTCCACCATCTCGGCGGCGCTCAGCACCGCGTCGGGGCGCCAGCCGTTGCGGTTGCCCACGTCCATGAATTCGATCAGGCGCAGTTCCACCCCATGCGCCCGGGCCAGCTCGGCCAGGGGCAGCAGCTGGTCGTCGTTGGCGCCGCGCTGGATCACGGCGTTGAGTTTGAGTGCGCCATGGCCTGGATCAAAGCCGGCGACGCGGGCGTGCTCGATGGCGGCCAGCACCTGTTGCAGGCTGCGCTCGCCGGCGGCTGTGTTGGCCAGGCCCGCCATCTGGGCCACCGACGCCCCGTTGGCCCCATCGAGGCTGAGGGTGAGCCGATCGAGGCCCGCAGCCTTGAGGGCCCGAGCCCGTTCCAGGCTCAGCAGGGTGCCATTGCTGGTGAGGGCGACCTCGCGCAGGCCCCGTTGGCGCAGGGGTTGGGTCGCGGCAATCAGGGCCTCCAGCCCGCTGTGCAGCAGGGGTTCGCCGCCGGTGAGCCGAAGGCTGCTGACCCCCAGTGCAACGGCCGCGTCGATCACCGCCAGCCGTTGCGCACTGCTGAGCAGCCCCGGCGGCTCCTGGCCATCGGGCAGGCAATAGGGACAGACCAGGTTGCAGCGCGCCGTCAGCGACAGTCGCAGTACCCCCAGGGGGCGTCCGTGCTGGTCGCGGGTCGTCTCGGGCTGCATCGCCAGACGCTAGGGACAGCAGACCCCTCAAGAGTTGGACGTCAGACGATGAAGCCCCCAATAGCGCACGCTAGAGCGTATTGTTGATCAAGCGGTTTGGCGTGCGATGCAGATTCTCTCGGCCAATGAGCTCAAGACGGCCGGTGTCGGCGCCATCAGTCGTGCTCTTGAGCACGACCGCGAGGCTGGTGTCTCGGTGCGTGGTCATCTGCGTTACGTGGTGATGGAAGCGCAAGAGTTTCAGCGCCTTAGGGATCTGGAGCTGGAGCTTGCCCTGCTGGAAACGCGTGCCGATCTCTCCGCTGGGCGTTGCCTTGAAGAATCGGTGGATGCTCATTTGGACCGGATCGACGCCCTGGCTGCTGAGCTTCCTTGAGCTGGACCCTGCTGTTCACCGACCGCTACAACCACAGGGCGGCGCGCTTTCTGCGTCGTCATCCCGATCTGCGTCAGAGCTATCGCAAGACCTTGTTGCTGTTGCAGGCCAATCCCCACCACCCTTCGTTGCGGTTGCATGCTCTCAAGGGTCGTCTGAGTGGGCTTCACTCCGTGTCGATCAACATCGGTTACCGCATCACGCTTGAGGTGCTGATCGAGGGTCAGCGCCTGATTCCAATCGATATCGGCAGCCACGACAGCGTCTATCGGGGTTGAGTGAGTGCGTCCCCAAGCGCGATAAACCGACCCAAACCACAGCCAATCTCCATAAGGTTGGGTCTCAACCTGGTCCCCCGCCATGGCAGAGCAGGACGCGGCCACGCCGTTCATGCCTGACCAGAACACCTCAGGCGCTGGTGGCGGCTGGCCTTTGATCGATGGCTGGGCCCGGGCCACGCTTTCGCCGATCGGGCCGCGGCTGTGGCAGACCCTCACCCACAAGAGCGCCTGCCTCAGCTGCGCCTGGGGCACCGGCGGCCAGAACGGCGGCTTTCGCGATGAGCTGGGGGAACCCCTGCAGCGCTGCCTCAAAAGCGTGGAGGCGATCGGCGCCGAGCTACAGGCGGCTGTGCCGGCCGAGGTGTTTGCAGGCCGCACCCTGGCTGAGCTGCAGGCCCTCGATTCGGCAGCCTGCGATCGCCTGGGGCGGCTGGACCGGCCCCTGATCCGGCGCCAGGGCAGTGATCACTACGAACCGATCGGCTGGGAGGAGGTGCACGCCCTGACGGCCGAGGCCTTGGGGCGGCCGGCGCCCGAGCGGGTGGCGTCCTTTAGCTCGGGGCGCTCCTCCAACGAGGCGGCCTTTCTGCTGCAGCTGCTGCTGCGGGCGATGGGGTCCAACAACCTGGCCGACTGCTCGGATCTGTGCCATGCCCCCTCGACCGTGGGGCTGCGCCAGGCCTTCGGCAGCGGCACCTCCAACGTCAACCTTGAGGGCCTGCAGCAGGCCGACTGCGTGGTGCTGATCGGCTCCAACGCCCCGGCCAACCATCCCCGCCTGATGAACGAGCTGATCCGCCTGCGCGAGCGCGGCGGCACGGTGATCGTGATCAACCCGATCCTGGAGGTGGGGCTGCTCAAGTTCGGCTTCCCCGCGTTCCCGATCCGCTCGCTGCTGCAGGGCTCCGAGATCGCCTCGATCTTCTTGCAGCCGATTCCGGGCTCCGACACAGCCGTGCTGGTGGGCATTCAGAAGGCCCTGCTGGAGCAGGGGGCCATCGCCTGGGAGCTGGTCAAGGCCCACAGCGAGGGCTGGGAGCCGTTGATCGCCCAGCTTGAGACCACCAGCTGGGAGGCGATCACCACCTGCTGCGGTCTCAGCCGCGAGGAGCTGACGCTGGCGGCCGCGCGCATTGCCGCGGCGCGGGCCACGGTGTTTGCCTGGGCGATGGGCATCACCCACCACGCCAACGGCACCACCAACGTGCGGGCCATCGCCAACACCGCCGTGCTGAGTGGCCACATCGGCCGGCCGGGGGCGGGCACGATGCCGATCCGCGGTCACTCCAATGTGCAGGGGTTCGGCTCGATGGGGGTGACAGTGCATCTGCGCGAGCCGATGCAGCGGGCCCTGGAGCAGCTGCTGGGTCGGCCGTTGAGCCGGGTGCCGGGCTACGACACCCGCGCCCTGATCGATGCCGCCGATCGCGCTGCGGTCGACACGCTGCTGTGCCTGGGGGGCAACCTGTTTGGGGCCAACCCCGACAGCGCCCAGGCCCGCCGGGCCCTGGGCCAGATCGATACCGTCGTCTATCTGGCTACCAAGCCCAACACCGGTCACTTTCACGGCCTGGCGGCACGGCAGACCCTGCTGCTGCCGGTGTTCAACCGCTTCGAGACGCCGTATCGCACCACGGTTGAGTCGGGCAACAACTGGGTGCGGCTCAACGAGCCGGGCAGCACCCATCTGCGCAGCGGCCAGCTGATCAGCGAGGTCAGCTTTCTGGCCGAGCTGGCCCACCGGGTGCTGGGCAGCGAGCCGATCGACTGGCGGCGGCTGCAGGATCCGGTCTATGTGCGCGAGCTGATCGCCTGCACCGTGCCCGGTTACGGGCCGATGGCTGGCATCGACAGCACCAGGCGCGAGTTTGAGGTGGAGGGGCGCATCTTCCATGAGCCGCGCTTTGCCACCGCCAGCGGCCGCGCCCAACTGATCCCGACACCCCTGCCCGAGCTGGCCCTGCCCGCTGCGGACCATTTCGGCGGGCTGGCTGCCGGCGAGCGGGGCCTGGTGCTGAGCCTGATCACGGCCCGCAGCTACGGGCAGCACAACACCGTGGTCTACAAACAGGGCGATGCCTACCGCGGCATGCCCCACCGCGACACGATCCTGATGAATCCCGAGGGTCTGGCCGCCAGCGGCCTGGTGGCCCATCAGCGCGTCACCGTGCAGGGCGAGGCGGGCAGCCTGGAGGCCATCGAGGTGATTCCCGGCACCATCCGCCGCGGCGCGGCGCTGATGTTCTACCCCGAGGCCAACGTGTTGATGCGGGCCGAGGTGGATCCGGTGAGCGGTACGCCTGCGTTCAAGCGGGTGCCGGTGCTGGTGCGCGCTTGAGCGGCGCCCCGCCTGCTGCGTTGCGCTGCTGCCTGCTGAGCGGTGGCGCCAGCCGGCGCATGGGCCGTGACAAGGCGCTGCTGCCCCATCCCGCTGGGGGCACCTGGCTTGAGCACACCCTGGCGCAGCTGGCTGTGCTGCAGGCGCCGATCACGGTGCTGAGCCGTCATGGGGCGCACCGCGAGTTGGCGGAGGCATGGGCGCGTCGCCAAGGCCTGGTGCTGGAGGCGATCGCCGAGCCGCCCCCCTGGGAGGGGCCGCTGCTGGCGCTGCAGCGGTTGTCAGCCCGCTACCCAGCCAACCGTCTGTTGATCTGTCCGGTCGACATGCCTGGACTCAACAGCGCGGCGTTGGAGACGTTGCTGGCCGCAGCGGCACAACAGGCCGGGCTGATCCATGTGGCCCATGACGGAGAACGGCTGCAACCGCTGTTGGCGCTGTTACCGGCCAGTGATGGTTGGCGCCTGAAGTTGGACCAGGCTATCGCCCGGGGCGAGCGGCGCTGGCAGGGCTGGCTGTTGCGCTTCCAGTTCCGGTCCGTCGCGCTTGATCCGCAAGCCATCGGCAACATCAATGCTCCAGAGGAGCTGCCAACCAGCGGCTTCGCAAGGTCTGTTTCGTAGCGCTGAATGCACCCGCCTGGAGTTGGCCTGCCACGATGATCAGGTCTGGTGGGTAGGGCTTTGGAAAGCGCGATCGCGTCGATGACAATGCTGTGATGGCCTGGCGTCGACTGGTGGTCCTGCTGCGCTGTCAGCGTCGCCGTGGCCGGCATTATCAGCCCAGCTTTCGTCGCAGCCAGATCGCTGTCACAGCATTGGGTGCCCTGTGCGCCTTGCTGCTGCTCAGTCTGCTGTCGATCTGGAGCCGGCAGCTGTTGATCGTGGCACCGCTCGGAGCCTCGTCCGTACTGCTGTTTGGTTATCCCCGCAGCCCCCTGGCCCAGCCACGCAACTTGCTTCTTGGCAATGCGCTGGGCGGCTTGGTGGGGGTGGTGTCAGGCCAATGGTTGGGAACGGGGCCACTGGTTCTGGCCCTGGCCGTGGCCCTGACGATCGTGCTGGGTCAGCAGCTCCGTTGCCTCCACCCTCCAGCAGGTGGGATGGCCTTTCTGGTGGTTTTTCTGGGCGGTTCCTGGGGGTTTTTGCTCTTTCCTGTCGTGAGCGGTTCGCTGTTGCTGGTGTTGCTCGCCTGGGCCTTCAGCCGCTGGGTGCCGGGCGCGATGCCTTATCCGGCCCATTGGTTGTGAACGGCCAGTGACGAGAATGGGGTGATGCCAGATTCGCGCACCGTGGTTGCCCCTGCTGATGGACCGGCCAGGGCCCAGTGCCCTTACTGCGGTGTGGGCTGTGGTCTGGAGCTCAGGCCGCCGGCCCCTGACGCACACAATCCATCCTGGGGGACACGCGGCGATCGTCACCACCCCTCCTCGCTCGGGCAGGTGTGCATCAAGGGCGCCACGGTGGGCGAAACCCTGCACCACAACCGGTTGACGACGCCGCAATGGCGAGCGCGGCTGGATCAACCGTTTGCAGCGATCAGCTGGGAGCAGGCCTTTGCGCTGCTGGTGGATCGCATCAAGGCCACCCTGGCCCGGCAGGGGCCGGCGGGATTGGCGATTTACGGATCCGGTCAGTTTCTCAGCGAGGATTATTACGTCGCCAACAAGCTGCTCAAGGGAGCGCTGGGCAGCAATAATTTTGATGCCAACTCACGGCTGTGCATGAGCTCGGCCGTGGCGGGCTATACCCGTAGCCTTGGCTCCGACGGCCCGCCCTGTTGTTACGACGACCTCGATCTGGCCGATCTGGTCGTGCTGATCGGTACCAACACGGCTGAGTGCCATCCGGTGCTGTTTCAGCGCCTGCTCAAGCGCAAGCGCAAGGTCAAAGAGGCCCTGCGCCTAGTGGTGGTGGATCCGCGTCACACCCCTACCGCCGAAGGGGCTGACCTGCACCTGGCGATCCGGCCTGGTACCGATCTGGCCTTGCTTTGCGGCGTGGGTCACCTGCTGCTCGAGCTGCAGGCCCTCGATCAGCCGTTCATCGCGGCCCATACCGAGGGCTATGGGGCGCTGGAAGCGCTGTGGCGTCAATGGACGCCCCGGCGGGTCGCGGACCTTTGCGGCATTGCGGTGGCTGATCTGCAGCAGTTGGCGCTGTGGTGGGCTGAAGCCGCGGGGGTGCTGAGCCTGTGGTCGATGGGGGTCAACCAGAGCCGTGAGGGTACGGCCACTGTGGCCGGCATCATCAACCTGCATCTGGTCAGCGGGCAGATCGGCCGGCCTGGCGCCGGGCCGTTTTCGCTCACCGGTCAGCCCAACGCCATGGGTGGCCGCGAGGTCGGTGGCCTGGCTCACCTCTTGCCGGGATATCGCAGCGTGGCCAACCCACAGCACCGCGCCGAGCTCGAGCAGCACTGGGGCTTTACGGCTGGTTCGATCGCATCAGAGCCCGGCCTGGCGGTGTGGGAGCAGATCGAAGCGATGGAGCGTGGTGAGCTTGGCCTGTGGTGGGTGGCCGCCACCAACCCGCTGGTCAGCATGCCTTCGCTTGATCGGGTCAGGGCAGCGGTGGCGCGCTGCCCGTTGGTGGTGCTGAGTGAGGCCTATGCCGGCACCGAGACTGCCGCTGTGGCCCATCTGCTGCTGCCGGCTGCCCAGTGGAGTGAGAAATGCGGCGTGATGACCAATTCCGAGCGGCGTGTCACGCTGTGCCAGGCCTTTCGCCAGCCACCGGGCGAGGCCAGGCCTGATTGGGCGATCTTTGCTGAACTAGGAAGACGTCTCGGCTTTGTCGAGCAGTTCAGCTACGACTCGTCAGCCGAGGTGTTCGCCGAATTCATCGCGATCACGGCCGGTCGCCTGTGCGATTTGAGTGGCTTGAGCCATGCCCTGCTGGCACAGCATGGCCCGCAGCAATGGCCGTTTGCGCTGGGGACAGCGCCAGGCGCCGGCCAGGCACGGTTGTACACCGCTGAAGCTCCCTATCCCAGAGCGCCGGTCGGCCATCGTTTCCCGACGGCCACAGGCAGAGCCCGCCTGTGGGCAGACCCCCCTCTCGGCCTGGCGGAACCCCCCTGTGATGCCTACCCGCTGGTGCTGACCGTGGGCCGCTACCTGGGCCATTGGCACACCATGACCCGCACGGCCCATGTGGCTCGGCTTGTCAAGCAGCACCCTGAACCCCTGCTGGAGGTGCATCCCCTGGATGCTGAGAGCCATGGTCTGTGCAATGGCGAACTGGCCGAGCTGACGTCACGGCGTGGTTCCCTGCGGGCACGGGTGCAGGTGAGTGAGCGCATCCGGCCAGGCACGGTGTTTCTGCCGATGCATTGGGGCGGTAGCCATACCAACCCCTGCGAGGCCAATCGCCTGATGCACGAGGAGGCCTGCGAGCATTCCAAGCAGCCCGAACTCAAAGCCGCAGCGGTGCGGGTGTGTTCGGTCTAGAGCGTTTCCACCAGGTCTGGCGCAATGCGCAGGCAATGCTTGGACAGCGACAGTTTTTGAACGAGACCTTCCTTCTGGAAACGGGACAGTTGTCGGCTGACCGTAACCCGGGTGTGACCACACAAGTCAGCCAGTTCGGCATGGGTCAACCGCAGTGGGATCTCGTACCACGCCCCACAGCGACGGCCGAGGCGATCCACAAGCAGTTGCAACAGAGCGGTGATGCGTTGTTCGGCTTCGCAGAGATGCCGGATCGCTAACAGCGCTACCGTCCAGTCATGCAGCGAGCTTGCCCCAGCCATTGGGATCAGGTTTGGATCGGGCTCGAGCTGGGATGAGGTCAGAGCCTTGATGTGCAGCCGTGAGTGGCGAAGAAGATCCAGTTGAAGATGGTCGCCTGCCTGCAGAAAGCCCAGTGTGATTGGGTTGGCATCGAGGGCTTCCTGTTCGCCTGATGACAGGCCGACACGAACCAGCCCGGAGCTGATCGTCAGACGATTGTTCTGCTGCAACATCCGCTCATCGAGCAACAGGGTATGTCCCGGGCGGATCGACAGATTGGCTGTCAGCTCAGGCGCAGTGGGCGATGGCCTGGGTTCAGTCGTCGTCATGGGCATAACGGCGATACAGGAAGTCAAGGGCGTGGTTGCGCAGTTGGCCGTAGCGCCCGTCATCCTGGATCGCCTCATAGCTGCGCGGCCGCTCGAAGGGAACGTCCAGGATTTCGCCGATGGTGGCTGAGGGACCGTTGGTCATCATCACGATGCGGTCGGCCAGAAACAGCGCTTCGTCGATGTCGTGGGTGATCATCAGCACGGTGGGTTTCTGTTCGCGCCAGATCGCCAGCAGCTCCTCCTGCAGTTCCTCCTTGGTGATGGCATCGAGCGCGCCGAAGGGTTCGTCGAGCACGAGCACCTCGGGCCGCACCGCCAAGGCCCGGGCGATCGCCACCCGCTGGCGCATCCCCCCGGAGAGTTGGCCCGGGCGCTTGCTGTGGGCCTCCATCAGACCCACCATCTCCAGGTGATGGGCCACCGTTTCGCGGCGGTTGGTGGCATCGAGTTCGGGCCGGGCGGCCTTCACCGCCATCTCCACGTTCTTCCACACCGTCAGCCAGGGCAGCAGGGAGTAGTTCTGGAACACCACCATCCGGTCCGGTCCGGGTGCGGTGATCGGATTGCCGTGCAAGGTCACGGCCCCATGGCTGGGTTGCAGGAACCCTGACACCATGTTCAGCAGGGTGCTTTTGCCGCAGCCGGAGTGGCCGATCACGCAGAGGAATTCCCCCTGCCGCACCTGCAGGTTGATGTCGCGCAGGGCTTCGAACGGGCCACGCCTGGTCTGGAACACCTGGCCCACGTCGCGGAAGTCGAGGAAGGCACCAGTGGAGGTGGAGGTGGTCATCGCGAGCTGGCGGCGAGTTGCTTGAGGCGGCGCTGGTCCTGCAGGAAGTGGATCAGTTCGGCGCGCAGGTGGTAGTAGTCGGGATGGTCCATCACGGCAAGCCGATCCCGGGGCCGGGGCAGGGGCACCGGCAGGATGTGGCCGATGCCGGCGGCGGGGCCATTGCTCAGGCACACCACTCGGTCGGAGAGCAGCAGGGCCTCATCCACGTCGTGGGTCACCATCACGGCAGTGAGCTTTGATTCCTGGCAGATCTGCATCAGTTGCTGCTGCAGGTTGCCGCGGGTGAGGGCGTCCAAGGCTCCGAACGGTTCATCCAGCAGCAGCAACCGCGGCCGGATCGCCAGGGCGCGGGCAATCGCCACCCGCTGCTTCATGCCGCCGGAGAGCTCGGCGGGAAATTTGCTGGCCGCGCCCGTGAGATGGACCGCCTGGATGTTGCGCTCGACGATCTCGCGTCGCTCCTGGGGGCTGTGCCCGGGGTAAACGGTGCTCACCGCCAGGGCGATGTTCTGGCGCACCGTGAGCCAGGGCAGCAGGGAGTAGTTCTGGAACACCACCATCCGGTCCGGTCCTGGATCGGTGACCTGGCGGCCGTTGATCAAGATGCCGCCCTCGCTGGCCTGGCTGAGGCCCGCCAGCAGGTTCAGCAGGGTGCTTTTGCCGCAGCCGGAGTGGCCGATCAGCGACACGAACTCGCCGGCGGCGATGTCAAGTTTGATGCCCCGCAGGGCCACGTAGTGGCTACCGTCATCCAGGTGGAACACCTGGGTCACGGAGTCAATGGTGATGAGTCCGCCTGGGGTCGTCATCTCAGCCGGCCCCCTTGCTCACCTTGCGGCCCACCCAGGCCACCAGCCGATCGAGCAGCAGGCCGACCACGCCCACGTACACGATAGCCAGGATGATTTGGCTGGAGCTGGAATCGCCACCGGCGTTGTAGGCATCCCAGATGAAGTAGCCGATGCCGCCATCGGCCTTGAGCATCTCGGCGGCCACAATGGCCAGCCAGGCAAGGCCCACGGCGATGCGCAGCCCGGTGAAGACGTAGGGCACTGTGGCCGGCACCACGATGTTGCGGATGTAGGCCCGCTTGCTCAGCCGCAGCACTCTGGCCACGTTGGTGTAGTCCTGCGGGATTTCCTGAATTCCCACGGCCGTGTTGATGATGATCGGCCAGATGGCGGTGATGAAGATCACGAATATCGCCGAGGTGTTGGCGTCTTGGAACACCATCAGCGAGATCGGAAACCAGGCAAGGGGCGGCACGGTGCGCAGCACCTGCACCACTGGGTCAAAGCCCTTGCCGATGAAGCGATTCAGGCCCAGCAGACCGCCGATCGCGATGCCCACAACGGCGGCCAGCCCGTAGCCGAGGGCCACCCGCTGAAGGGAGATCAGGATCTGCCAGCCCAGGCCTTTGCTGGTGCCGCCGTCATCAAAGAACGGCTGGCTGATATAGGGATTCCAGGTGTCGATCAGCACATTGATCGGCCCCGGCAGGCGGGCGACACCGAGGGCAGCCGAGAGCAGCTGCCACGCGATCAGGAAGGCGCCGATGCAGAACAGATAGGGGAGGACCTGCGGCAGGGCAGGCAGCAGCCGGCGCCGGCGGGGGCGTCGGCTGCTGGATGGCGTGGGGGTCACGGAGCGTTCGGAGGAAAGGGGTCAGACAGGTGGGCAGCAGCTCAGCTCAGGGCCTTGATCTTGAGGCTGTCGAGGTAGGCCTTCGGATTCTCGGGATCGAACACGACGCCGTCGAAGAAGGTCTCCTTGCCGCGCGAATCGCTGGCGGGGATGGCCTTGGCCATGCCGATCGCCGTGGCTGCTTCCTTCCAGAGGTCGGCGCGGTTCACCTTGTTCACCAGGGCGTCGATGTCGGTGTTGGCCGGCAGGTAACCCCAGCGGATGTCTTCGGTCACGAACCAGGCGTCGTGGCTCTTGTAGGGGAAGGAGGCGTTCTCGCTCCAGAAGCGCATCTTCAGGGGGCTGTTCTTGACCACGCGGCCGTCGCCATAGTCGATATCACCGGCAAGGCGGGGCTTGATGTCAGCCACGCTGGCCTTGAAGTACTTGTCCTTCGAGGTGATTTCGCAGAGCTCGTTGAGGTTGGCGGGGTCCTCACACCAGATCTGGGCTTCCTGCACGGCCATCAACAGCGCCTTGGCGGCTTTGGGGTTCTGGTCCACCCAGTCGGCCCGCATCGAGAAGGCCTTCTCGGGGTGGAATTTCCACAGTTCACCGGTCACAGCGGCTGTGTAGCCCAGTTTCTTGTTCACCAGACGCTGGTTCCAGGGCTCACCCACGCAGAAGGTGTCCATGGTTCCGGTCTGCATGTTTGCCACCATCTGCGGCGGGGGCACCACCACAAGGTCGGCGTCCTTGTTGGGGTCGATGCCGTTGGCGGCGAGCCAGTAGCGCATCCACAGATCGTGGGTGCCGCCGGGGAAGGTGACGGCAGCCTTGAACTTCTTGCCTTTGCCGCTGGCCCGCTGTACGGCCTTGGTGAGGCCAGCTTTGTTGTCAATGGTGAGTTTGTCGCCCAGGAATTCCTTGGACACCGAGAGGCCTTGGCCTTGCAGATTGAGCCGCGCCAGCGTGTACATCGGCAGGGGCTGCTTCGTCTTGGTGATCGTTCCGGCCGTGAGCAGCAAAGGCATCGGCGAGAGGATGTGGGCGCCATCGATCCCGCCCCTGGCGCTGCCCAGCTCCAGGTTGTCGCGGGTCACGGCCCAGGAGGTCTGCTTCACGACCTTCACATCGGGCATGCCATGTTTGGCGAAGAAGCCCTTCTCCTTGGCGATGATCAGGGGAGCGGCGTCGGTGAGGGCGATGAAGCCCAGGGTGGCAGCGGTCACCTCGGGGGCATCTTCTCCGGTGGCCGTGCTCTTGCTGGCAGGTTTGTTGCTGCCGCCGCAGGCGGCCAGCCACAGGGCACCGGCGGCGGAGCCGACAGCTGTGAACAGAAATTTGCGGCGGGAAAGATTCGACATGGAGAGCTTCGCTCGAGAACGAGTGGCGCCAAAACAACAGCCGCCCCCCGCCCGTTGGCATCGGGCGAGAGACGGCATGGGCGTCTGAGAAGGGTGTTGGCGCTCAAGCTGACCAACACTCTCAGAACACCATGGGACTTGCGGGTCCGTAGGTTGCCGTTGTTACGGATCTGGGGATTGGCCGGCGCCAGGTGTGCCCAGCGCCGCGAGCAAGCGCTCGCCGCTGCGCGCCGCCAGCAGGGCCCGCGCCTGGGTCAAGGCTTCGTTGAGGCTGTCGAACCGCTCGGCCAGCCACAGGTAGGCCGCCAGATTCCAGAGCAGGGCAGCGGCCAGGGGTCCCTCCCCGCGCAGGGCGGGCCGGGCCTGCTGGCGCCAGTTGTCCAGATCCAGCCAGGGCACCTCCTCGCCCTGCAGGCCATGGTCACGGGGGTGCAGCAGGATCCGCTCGGGTTCGCCGCCGCCGCGCCGCCGGGCGGTGATGCCGGCCCGGGAGGTGGGCAGATCGGTGGAGCCCTCCAGGCCCTTGACGGTGAGCACCTCGGTTTCTCCGGCGGCGGCCAGGGCCTCCCAGGCCCGTTTTTCGGTGGGCGGATGCACAAAGCCGCTCACCAGCAGATGGTCGCCGCGGTGGGGGGTCCAGAGCAGCTCCAGGCTGGCCACCGGCGGCCGCTTGCCGATCTCATCGCGGGCCGTCAGCAGCCGATCGGCGTCCGGAAAGTGGTCGGGCTGGTGGCTGAGGGCCAGCTGGTGGGTGCTCAGCCGCTGTTGCAGAGCGTTGAGGCTCAGGCCCCGCCATTCGATGCCCAGGGCGGCGAACAGTTCCGCCAGGGTGACGCCGTATTTCACGGGCATCGGGTTGCCGCCGTGCAGCACCACCGGCACCCCGGCGCTGGCCAGCATCAGGGCCAGCAGGGGCAGCAGCGGCGCTGTGCGGCTGCGGCCGTCGTAGGGCACTCCGAAGCAGAGTGCCCGCTGGCCCGGCGTCTCCAGCGCAGGCCCATGGCTGCGGTAGCTGTCGAGCATGCCAGTGAGCTCCAGCGGCAGTGGCCGGCGGATGCGGTGGGCGATCAGAAACGCCCCCATCTGGGCATCGCTCACCGTTCCTTGCAACATCAGGTCCATGGCGGTGCGTGCTTCCTCACGCGTCAGCCCCGTGCTGGTGTGCTCGCCGCTGCCCACCTTGCCGATCAGCTCGCGGAAGCGGGCCCGCTCGGGCCCCAGGGCATGGAGCTGCCGCAGGCGCCGATCGTCGCTCGGTAGCGGTTGCGACACAGGCAGGACAGGTGGTGCACGCAGAATCGCATTGTCTCGTTTCAGAGGCCCTCGCTGGTTGGATCCGACGCAGCCGTCTTCGCGTCTCCAGCCCTCCACTCCTGCTTCCGACGGCGTAGCTCTCATCGGCGCCGGCTCGGTCCCACGCCAAACCTTGGCGCGTGGACATGCCGAGGTTGTTCGCCCTGTTGGCTCCGCTCCATGAACCATTCCTCTGCCGCCGCTTCGTCCCAGGTGCCGGCTGCTGCCTCGCCGGCTCTCAGCAAGATCGAGCAGGCCAAGGCCGACCGCTGCGGTCTCGAGCTGGCACCCGAACTCGCCGAGCTCGCGGCCCGTGGTTGGGAAGCCCTCGATGAGGCCGATCTGACGATCCGGCTCAAGTGGTTGGGCATCTTCTTTCGGCCGGTGACGCCCGGTCGCTTCATGGTCAGGCTGCGCTTGCCCAATGGTGTGATCAGCGCTGAACAGCTCGACGTGCTCGCCGAGGCGATCGACCGCTGCGGCGACGATGGTTCGGCCGACATCACCACGCGCCAGAACCTGCAGCTGCGCGGCCTGCTGCTTGACGACATGGCGCCGTTGCTGACGGCGATGGAGGGCGTCGGGCTCACCAGCCGCCAGTCGGGCCATGACAACCCCCGCAACATCACCGGCAACCCCCTGGCCGGGATCGACCCCGAGGAGTTGCTGGACACCCGTCCATTGGTGGAGGCGGTCCAGGCGCGGCTGCTGGCCCCCGACGGCCCCCGCAACCTGCCCCGCAAGTTCAACGTGGCGGTGGGCGGCGCCCCCGACAGCTTCCTGCTGCACAACGACCTCGCCTTTCTGCCGGCGCGTCAGGGCGGCGAGCTGGGCTTCACCGTCATGGTGGGTGGTTTCTTCTCGGCCCAGCGCAATGAACTGGCGATCCCCCTGGGTCTGTGGTTGAGGGGCGATCAGTTGCCGGAGTTCACCCTGGCCCTGATTCGCCACTTCGAGCAGCACGGCAACCGCCAGGCTCGCAACAAGAGCCGTTTGATGTACCTGGTCGACGAGCTTGGTCTGGAGGCCTACCGCCAGGCGGTGCTCGATAGCTGGCGCACATTGGCGGGTGCCGCCGCCCGGGCCCAGCCCCATGACGGCAGCCATCTGGTGAACCGGGCTCCTCGCTCAGCACTGGGGGTGAATCCCCAGAAGCAGGAGGGCCTCTGCTGGGTGGGCCTGAGCGTGCCCATGGGCCGCCTCGATGCCGAGGGCATGGCCGAGCTGGCGCGGCTGTCGAGGGCCTATGGCAGCGGTGAGCTGCGCTTCACCGAAGCCCAGAACGTTCTGCTGGTGAATGTGCCCAGCGAGCGCCTGCAGGCGTTGCTGGCCGAGCCGTTGCTGGCGCGCTTCAGCCCCGAGCCGGGGGCGTTGATGGCGGAAGCCGTCAGCTGCACCGGCAACCGATATTGCAGCTTTGCCCTGATCCCCACCAAGACCACGGCCCAGGCGGTGGTCGAGGAGCTGGAGCGCCGGCTGGAACTACCGCATGTCGTGCGCACCCACTGGACCGGTTGCCCCAATGCCTGCGGCCAGCCCTACATGGGCGAGATCGGCCTGATGGGCGCCAAGGCCCGCCACGAGGGGCAGATGGTGGAGGCCGCCAAGATCTTTGTGGGGGGCGACATGGGCGCCGACCCCCGCCTGGCACAACTGCACGACAAGGGCGTGCCCCTCAGCCAACTGGCCGATGTGCTCGAAGACCTGCTGGTCGAGCGCTTCGGGGCCCAGCGACGGTCGCCGGCCGCGTGAACCAGCGGCGCTGACGGCGCGGCGGGTGATGGGTGCGCCAGGCGTCATCGAGCGGACGCAGCGCTTCACGGTCGTTGACGTCCTGGCCGCCATAGAGCAACTGGGTGATGCGCTCGGGATCGATCTCCAGGGCGTTCACTTCGTTCCAGAGGCGTTGCGTCACGGCCGCATTGGCCAGCTCGAACTGAGCTGTCGCCAGTTGCCGCACCAGCAGGAACACCAGCTGCTGCTCCTTGCATTCGGCAAAGCTGCCGTCAAAGGTTGATTGCGCAGTGGTTGTCACGCTCTCCACCTCCATCGCACCATTCCCATCCTTGATACTTCCGACTGAGGTACCCGCCAAGTCACTGCTGCCTGCCAGGGTGGTGAAACCTGTTGCAGCAGCCGTGGAGGGGCCGACCGGCGCGCGTCAATTCTTCACAGAGCCGCTGGCCGACCCTGGCAGCGAGCAGCGCTGGCGGCAGTTGCAGCAGATCCGGCGCGGGTTGGGGCCACGCGACGGCCTGCTGGCGGCTCTCAGCGCCGGCGACCTGGAGCCGGCTCCTGACCTGCTGGCTGCCCTGGTGGCTCAGCTCGATCGCGCCCAAGTGGAGACCCTGCTGGCGGGCCCGGTCGGACAGGACCCCGAGCTTCTGCTGGCGGCGGCCCTGGCCGACTGGCCGGCCCTGGCGGCGCAACCGGGGTTTGTGGCGGCCTGGTTGGAGCCGCTGCTGCGCCAGGCCGCATCGGCTCCGTGGCAGCAGCAGCTCGGCTGGCTGCAGCTGGCGGGCCACTGTTGCGACCCCCGGGTCGCCCAGGCGCTGCGGGGCTGCCTGGAGTCGGCGGCGGAGCCCGTGCAGGCCGCAGTGCTGCTGCCGTTGCTGGGCCTGCAGCGCCGCGCCGCCGACGCCGAGCTGCTGTTGCGGCTGGCCCTGGAGCCAGGTCCGCTGCAGCTGCGGCGCCAGGCCCTCGAAGCCGTGGCGGTGGGTCTGACGGCCTGGCCCCAGAGGCCGCTGATCGCCGCCCTGACCACCCTGGCCCGCGACATCGATGCGGGGCTGGCGGCCAAGGCGGTGGATCTGCTGGCGCGGATCCAGGCCGCTACGCACGCCCTGCGGCAGCTGTTGGCCAGCGAGCTGGATGCGGCCGTGCGGGCGCGGCTGCAGCGACGTCTGCGCTGTGCGCCGCTGCTACTGGTGGTGCATGGCCGCCAGGGAGGGGTGATTCCGCAGGCGCTGCAGCAGCTGGCGCTTGAGCTGGCCGCTCTGCGCGGCGCGCCGGTGCTGCTGCAGGCGCTCACGGGGGATGCCCCGCTGCCCGATGCGGCGTTCTGGGAGGCGGGCCGCCGCGCTGGCCAGTGCACGTTGGTGCCCTTGTTGCTGCTGCCCGGGGGGCATGTGCGCTGCGATGTGCCGCAGTTGGCGCATGCCTGGCAGCAGCAGGCCGCCGCCCATGGGGTGCGCTTGCGGCGCCGGCCCTTTCTGGGGGCCTGGCCCATCTGGCAGCAGCTGTTGGTGCAGCATCTTGCGAGTGAGGCTGTTGAGGGGCAGCAGCTGCTGTGGCTGCATCACCCCCTGGAGGGGCCACTGGCGGCCCGCTATCTGCAGCATCTGGCGGCGCTGCAGCAGGCGCCTGGTCTCAGTGCGCCGTTCAGCGCCCCCCTGCAGGGTCTGGAGTGGCCGACGGCTGCCGAGTCACTACTGCTGCAGCCCTTCACCCTGGCGGCCAATCGCCTCAGTGAGACGCTGGCCGCCGCGGTGGCTGAGCGCTTCAACGCGGAGGCAGGCCCTGTGGTGCTGCCTCCGCTGCTGGAGCAGCGGGTCCTGCGTGGTGCTCTGCTGCACGCATTAACGTCGCTGCCATGAGCGATCCGGGCACCGTCTATCTGGTGGGCGCCGGCCCCGGTGATCCGGAGCTGCTGACGCTCAAGGCCCACCGGCTGCTGCGCCAGTGCGATGCGCTTGTCTATGACTCGTTGGTGCCCAGGGCCCTGCTCGAGTTGGTGAGCGAGGGCTGCGAGCGCCACTTTGTGGGCAAGCGCCGCGGCCACCATTCGGTGCCCCAGCCCAGCACCAATGCGGTGCTGGTGGAGCTGGCGGC
>VGQS01000029.1 GCA_016882285.1 Cyanobacteria bacterium K_DeepCast_35m_m2_155
GCTGCTGCTCAATGTGGGCAATCCGGAGGAAGCCTTTCGCCTGGCGGCCCTGCCGTGCGACGGCGTCGGCCTGGCGCGGCTTGAGTTCATCATTGCCAACCACATCGGTGTGCACCCGCTGGCTCTGCTGCAGCCCCAGCAGGTCGCTGATCCGGCTGAGCGCGCGGCCATCGCGGCGCGCGTCAGCGGCTACAGCGAACCCGTGGCGTACTACGGCGAGCGCCTGGCCGAGGGGATGGCCCGCATCGCGGCGGCCTTTTACCCAAAGCCCATGGTTCTGCGTTTTTCCGATTTCAAAAGCAACGAGTACGCCAGCCTCTTGGGCGGGCAGTCGTTCGAGCCCCATGAGGAGAACCCGATGCTGGGCTGGCGTGGCGCGGCCCGTTACTGCTCGAGCGACTTTCGAGCCGCCTTCGGGCTCGAATGCCGCGCCCTCAAGCGGGTGCGCGAGCACATGGGGCTCACCAACCTGATCGCCATGATTCCCTTTTGCCGCACCCCGGCCGAGGCGGACCGGGTGCTGGCTGCCATGGCCGGCCATGGCCTGGTGCGCGGCGAGGCCGGCCTGCAGGTGTACGGCATGGTCGAGCTGCCCAGCAACGTGCTCGCTGCCGAAGCCTTTGCTGAACGCTTCGATGGGTTTTCGATCGGCTCCAACGACCTCACCCAGCTCACCCTGGGGCTCGACCGCGATTCAGCCCGCGTGGCCGATCTGTTTGATGAGTGCGAACCGGCGGTGCTGGCCATGATCAGCCTGGCGATTGAAACGGCGCATCGCTGCGGCCGCCCCATCGGCATCTGTGGTCAGGCTCCCAGCGACAACCCTGTGTTCCTGCGCTGGTTGCTGGAGCAGGGCATCGATTCGATCAGTCTCAACCCAGATGCCTTCATCCGTGGGCGACTGCAGGTCGCAGCCCTCGAGCAGGAGCTCGAAGCGTGATGGGGTGTTCAGCCTTGAGCGACCACAGCATCACGGCGTGGGCCATGAAGCGCAGGGCGCTCAGCACGGCCAGGCCAATGCACAACGGGCAATGGGTGATCGACATGGTCGCCGGTGAGTTGCCGCCACCCTGACAGGCGCAGCGCCGGC
Organism: Cyanobacteria bacterium K_DeepCast_35m_m2_155; assembly: GCA_016882285.1. Taxonomy (GTDB): domain Bacteria; phylum Cyanobacteriota; class Cyanobacteriia; order PCC-6307; family Cyanobiaceae; genus RGUW01. The sequence continues at coordinate 1,091 of VGQS01000029.1, forward strand.
TGAGGTGCTGCTGAAATGAATCAACAGCGAGACGCAGCACCGGTGGTGCAACAGGGCATGCAGGGCTGGCGACTGAGCGGGTTGCGGTTGCCGCTGGATCACAGCGATGGTGATCTTCAGGCGGCCATCTGCCGGCGGTTGCAGCTGAGCCCGCAGCAGCTGAGCCGCTGGCGTCTGGTCAAGCGCAGTGTTGATGCCCGCCGCCATGGGCAGATCAGGCTGGTGTACAGCGTTGATGTGGAGCTCAACCTGGCGCCGCAGCGTTGGCGCCAACTGCAGCGGCGCTTCTCCAGCGATCGCCAGCTCCAGCCCATTCCTCAGAGCGACTATGGCCTGGTGCTGGCGCAGTCACCGGATCCGCAGGCCCCCAGGCCGCTGGTGGTTGGGGCTGGACCGTGCGGGTACTTTGCCGCCCTGCTGCTGGCCCAGATGGGCCTGCGCCCCGTGTTGCTGGAACGCGGCAAGGCCGTCAAGCAACGCACGGCTGACACGTTCGGGTTTTGGCGCGGGTCGCGCCCGTTTGACCCTGAATCCAATGCCCAGTTCGGCGAAGGTGGGGCCGGCACGTTTTCCGACGGCAAGCTCTACAGCCAGGTCAGTGAACCTCTGCCCTACCAGCGCAAGGTGCTTGAGGAGCTGGTCGCCGCCGGTGCCAATGCCGACATCCTGACCCTGCATCACCCCCATATCGGCACCTTCAAGCTCGCCACCGTGGTGCGCGGACTGCGCCGGCGCATTGAAGAGCTCGGTGGCTCCATCCACTTTGAATGCCGCGTGGAGCACCTGCTGCTCGATCCCGATGAGCGGCGGGTTGTAGGGGTGCAGCTGGCCAATGGCGACACCCTGGCGGCCCGGCAGGTGGTGCTGGCGCCTGGTCACAGCGCCCGCGATCTGTTTGACGCCTTGCAGCGTCAGGGCGTGCATCTGGAGGCCAAACCCTTTGCCATGGGGGTGCGGATCGAGCATCCCCAGGCCCTGATTGACCGCGCCCGCTGGGGTGCGGCAGCCGGCCATCCGCGCTTGGGCCCAGCCGAATACAAGCTCGTACATCACTGCAGCGGACCTGGGCTTGAGGGCCGCTCGGTCTGGAGTTTCTGCATGTGCCCCGGCGGCCTGGTGGTTGGTGCCACCTCCGAAGCCGGCATGGTCGTCACCAATGGCATGAGCCAGCACAGCCGCAACGAGCGCAACGCCAACAGCGGCCTGGTCGTCAACGTGACGCTCGACGATCTTGCCCACTATGGCAACGCGCCAGGAGATCCGCTGGCCGGGGTCGCCTTCCAGCGCCATTGGGAACGCAGAGCGTTTGCCCTGGCGGGCGGTACCTACGCCGCCCCAAGCCAGAGCGTCGGGGCCTTTCTGGCCGCCGGCCGGCGCAGCGATCCTGCCCAGGTTGTGCCGTCGTATCAGCCGGCCGTGATCGCCTGTGATCTGGACGCCTGCCTGCCTGACTTTGTCAGCGCGGCCCTGCGCGAAGCCCTGCTCGCCTTTGAAGGCTCCATCGCTGGCTATGCCGATCCAGGTGCGCTGCTCACGGCGGTCGAAACGCGCACTTCGTCTCCGGTGCGGATCAGCCGTGATGCCGCAACGCTTGAAAGCGTCAACACCCCGGGCTTGTACCCAGCCGGCGAGGGCGCCGGCTATGCCGGCGGCATCCTTTCAGCGGCGATCGATGGGATCAAGGTGGCTGAGCAGGTGGCGCTGGCGCAGCAGCAGCGTTGAGATCACTCGTCCTCGTCTTCGGCGCCCAGGGGCACCAGACGAATCATTTTGCGGCCCAGTTTGATTTCAAATTCGTCACCGGGCTTGAGGTCAAGCATGGCTGTGTAAGCATTGCCCACCATCAGGTTGCCGTTGAACTGAATTTTGGTGCTGTAGCTGAGTTTGCGGCCGCCGCGGCGTCCTTTGGGAGAACCATTGCCCAGGTCAAGCCCTTTGGCGTTGAGCAGGGCCTCGTAAAAAGCCGTGAAATTGAGTCGCTCACTGCCGTCTTTTTTTTGCGAGACATACCCGCAGGCGCGAACGAGATCAGATTTGCTGATATCGCCGAGGTCCTTGACTTTCGCGAGCAGGTCGGCACCGGTGAGCATGGATGTGATGGCTGTATGCAACTGCTGCATTATGCCGGTCCGTGGGGCCCGGGCAAGTGATCCCCGTTGGCCTGGTTGTGCATCAGGCCTGCGAAACGATGCCGCTCCATTGCACGGCCTTGCGCTGATCACGTCGCCACGAGTGAAACAACAGGGGCTCGCTGTGGGTGCAGAGCGGGCAGCGATGGATGCGATCAGGATGGAGACCCAACTGCTGCAGTTGCAGCTCTGCAGCGCTGCGGATGTCGAGGCGCCAGCGCCCCGGCTGTTGGTCTGGTATCAGAACTCCCGCCTGCTCCAGTGCAGTGGCTGCGTCCGGCCCCGCATCGAGTGAGGCTCCGATTGCCTCCACCACCGGCGCATCGACCTGGTAGTGCCTCCCGTCGATGGCTGGCCCAAGGGCCACCAGCAGATCGGCCGCTCGGCAGCCCTGGCGCTCCAGCTGCGCCACAGCGGCGGCGAGGATTCCGCCTGCGACGCCTCGCCAGCCGGCGTGAGCGGCAGCCACCTGGCCGCTGCTGGGATCGGCGATCAGCACTGGTGTGCAGTCGGCCCCGCAGACCCACAGGCTCTGGGCGCCGTTGTCGCTGACCAGACCATCGGCTTCGGGCCAGGGCGCGCTGCGGGCGCTCGATGCCCCCAGCACGGTGCCGCTGTGCACCTGCTGGGGGCGGTGCACGCTGATGCCCCCGCTCAGGTAGCCGGCCAGCTCATCGGGCCCGCGCCCGTGCCATTGCCGCGTAAAAAATCCGTGTTCAAAGGCGGACAGGGCATCGGCCTGCAGGTAGTAGCCGCCATAGCAGCCGATCCAGCTCCACCCCTCCAGCTGGTTGAAGCTGGCATCGGGCCGATCAAACGGTGGCTCAACCGCTTCGGCCATCAGCGATCCGGCAGATCGCGCAGCATCCAGAAACCGCTGAAGCGTTGATCGCTGGGGCTGGCCTGCACCGCCAAAAACTGCACCCCGCCGCCCTGCTCGCGCGCCGCACGCAGGGCGGCGGCGGCCTCAGGGGCTTCCTCGCTGCTCAGATCGCTGAGCAGCCAGCGATCCTCGAGGCCGGCTTCCAGCACCAGCTGACGCCCGTCAACCTCAAGCCTGACCGGCTCAAGCCCGGCGATCCAGCCGGCGATGGCCAGCGCGCGGTTGCCGCCAAACAGCCGTATGCCAGGGACGCTTGTCCCATCAGCAACCGCCTGCGGCAACGGCGTCAGCCCGGCAAAGTCGATCGGCCATTGCTGCGCCTCGGCGAGTGCCTCCAGCGGCAGTGATGCCCAGGCCCAGCTCTCACCCCGCGCTGTTTCAGGAATCGGCAGCGCCGCCGCCCGAATCGGTTCGGGCGGCGGCGCCAGCGGACCGGCCAGATACCCCTCCTCGGCGGGGTACACCAGTTGTTCGCGTTGCTGCAACCAGGTCACCAGCGCGTAGCAGCGGCGGCTGGGCACCAGTTCCAGGCCGAGTCCTTCGGCGGCGCGTTGCACCATCGTGCGCATGGCACCGCGCCAGCAACGCAGACGGCGGGGACGTCCCATCCCCTGCGCTGCGGCATCGGCAATGGCCTGCTCGAGCGCCTCGCGCAGCCAGATCGAGTTGACACTGCCGGCGGGGCAGGGCATGACCCATTCAAAGGCGGGCTTCTGCTCGCTTGCGGCAGGGGTGCTGCAGATCAGCAGCTCCCAGCGCTTCTTGCCGTCCGCGTCAACGATCGGCCTGGAGTAGTAATCGAGCTCCCAATCGGGAGCAGCCAGAACGCTCATCCAGCTGACTGTTCCTGCTGGCGCAGCAGTGATCGGGCCTTGTTGGCCCGGTCCTCGGCTTCGCGTTGAAGCGTGTCCTTGTCGATCAGAATTTCGCCGGGCTGGTTCTCCAGCAGGGCGGTGTTGAGGGCAATGCGTCCCCGCCCCGCATCCAGCTCGGTGATCAGGGCGCGCACCCTCTCGCCTGCGTTGAACACCTCACGTAAATCGCGCAGCTGGCCGCCGCTGACGCAGCTCTGGTGCAGCAGGCCGCTGATGCCCCCCAGGTCGATGAAATAGCCGTAGGGCTTGATCGAGGCGACCACACCCTCGACCAGCTGGCCGACCTGCAGTTCGGCAAAGCGGGCTGCGGTGGCGGCTTTCTTCTCAGACAACACCAGCTTGCGGGTCTCCGGATTCACCTCCAGGAAGGTGACCCCCAGGGTCTTGCCCACCAACGCTTCGTGCTGCTCGCCCTGCTGCAGCTGCGAGCGCGGAATGAAGGCCCGCAGGCCCTCAAGGTCACAGGTGACCCCGCCGCGGTTGAAGCCGTTGATCTTGACCTGCAGAACCTTGCCCTCTTTCTCCATCTGGCGCACCTTCTCCCAGCTCTGGCGCAGGGCCAGGGCGCGGGCGCTGATCGTCACCATGCCATCGGCGTTCTGCTCGCGCGTGACCAGCACTTCCACCTCGAGCCCTTTGGGAAAGCGCTCCTTGATGTTGGTGATGACGCCAAGGCCGGCTTCGTTTTTGGGCATGAAGCCAGGCGCTTTGCCGCCGATGTCGACATAGACACCGTCGCTTTCGACGCTGATCACGACCCCTTTGACCACTTCGCCGGTGGTGCCAACCGGTTCGTTTTCATCGAGGGCGGCCAGGAAGGCCTCTTCGTCAAAGTCGAAGTCATCGACGCTGCGCCGCAGCGCCTCGCCGCTGTTCTGCGCCTGAGATGGACGGCGCTGCTGGTCGGCTGGGCCGAGCAGATCGGCCATGCTCAGGCCTTCCATGCCGCCCATGTCGAAGAGCTCGTCGTCGCTGCGCTGCTTCGCAGGGGCGGCGGGGGCAGCGGCAAGCGGAGCCGCTGCGGCAGAGGCCGGCTGGCCCTCGGGGGCTGTCTGCGCGTCAACCGCAGCGGGCTCAGCTGCAGCGGGGGCATCCTTTTTGATCAGCAGTACCTGCGGCGGCTTGCGCAGGGGTAGCTCGCTGGGCCGGCGCAGCTCGCCGGGGGGCACAGGCCGTGGCGAAGGAGCAGAGGACGCGTTGCCGGATCCGGCCATCACCACGCTTAAGACTGGGGATCCCACACTGTAGAGATCCAGTCCGGCGGCCATGGCCAGGTGTCTCAGCGAGCTCAGCAGCCCGGCGGTGGCGGCGGCTGCCGCGCGTGCGGGCAGCACCGTGGTCTGGCCCTGGGGTGCGCACGAGCAGCACGGGCCGCATTTGCCGTTGGGCACCGATGCGCTGTTTGCCGATCGCCTGCTTGATCGGGTTCTGGCCCAGCTGCCCGCAGACCTGCCGCTGTGGCGTCTGCCACTGCAGAGCCTGGGCTTTTCGCCCGAGCATCAGGGCTTTGCCGGCACCTTGAGCCTGCCGGCCGAGCTGCTGATCGCCCAGGTGGTGGCGTTGGGCAACCAGCTCGCGGCGCTGGGCTTCAAGCGCCTGGTGCTGTTCAACGCCCACGGCGGTCAGATCGCCCTGCTGCAGGTGGCGGCGCGGCAGCTCAGGGCCCAGTCGCCCCAGCTGGCCGTGATGCCCTGTTTTGTCTGGAGCGGGCCTGAGGGGGTGGCCGATCTGATTGCTGAACCTGAGCGCAGCAATGGCCTGCATGCAGGCCTGGCTGAAACCAGCCTCATGTTGCACCTGGCACCCGCCCTGGTCGGAGAGCTGCCGCCGGCGGATGGCCAGCGGGGCGCTCCCCCCCCCCAGGGCTGGAGCCTCGAGGGAGCGGTGCCAACGGCCTGGCTGGCCGCAGAGCTCAGCGACAGCGGCGTGATCGGGGATCCTGCCGGTGCCAGTGCAGAGCTGGGCGAACAGTTGGCCGAGCGGTTGGTTCTGGGCTGGCGCGATCTGTTTCAACGGCTGCTGGAGAGCAACTGGCCCCAGAGCAGCGTGAGGTCGTTACAGTCACCTGATCCAAGAACACAGCTGTAGCCATGGCAACCGTTGCCTCACCGCTGGCAGCCACCCCTGATGGCGTCTCCCTGCCTGACTTTGCGAGCGAGACCTACAAGGACGCCTACAGCCGCATTAACGCCATCGTCATCGAGGGCGAGCAGGAAGCCCACGACAACTACATCGCCATTGGCACCCTGATCCCCGATCAGGCCGAGGACCTCGCCCGCCTGGCGCGGATGGAGCTGAAGCACATGAAGGGCTTCACCGCCTGCGCCAACAACCTGGGCGTTACGGCAGACATGCCGTTCGCACGCGACTTCTTTGCGCCGTTGCGCAACAACTTTCAACAGGCGCTCTCTGAAGGCAAGGTCGTCACCTGCCTGTTGATCCAGGCCATCCTGATCGAAGCCTTCGCCATTTCGGCTTATCACATCTACATCCCTGTCGCCGATCCCTTTGCCCGCAAGATCACCGAAGGGGTCGTCAAGGACGAATACACCCACCTGAACTACGGGCAGGAGTGGCTCAAAGCCAATCTCGAGACCATTCGTGAGGAATTTGAGCAGGCCAACCGCGACAACCTGCCGCTGGTGCGCACCATGCTCGAGCAGGTGGCCGCCGATGCCGCCGTGTTGCAGATGGACAAGGAAGATCTGATGGCCGATTTCCTGGGCTCCTACCAGGACGCCCTGCTGGAGATCGGCTTCAGCAACCGTGAGATCGCCAAGCTGGCGGCCGCAGCCCTGGTGGGCTGATCCCCACCTGCACCTGTGTGCTGGGCTACAGAAAGGCGTGGCAGGATGCAGCTCTTAGCGGGCTCTCGATCCGCTCTCGCCTGAGTCCATGTTCGGTCTGATCGGCCACTCAACCAGCTTTGCCGAAGCCCGGGCCAACGCCCGCAACCTCGGTTACGACGACTACGCCGACGGCGATCTCGACATGTGGTGCGCTGCACCGCCCCAGCTGCTCGAGCGGGTTGAGGTCACCAGCAAGACCGGTAAGACCATCACAGGCGCCTACATCGATTCGGTGTTTGTGCCCGAGATGCTGCGCCGCTTCAAAACGGCCAAGCGCAAGGTGCTCAAGGCGATGGAACTGGCCCAGAAGAGCGGCATTGACATCACCGCACTGGGTGGCTTCACCTCGATCATTTTCGAGGACATGAACCTGCTCAAGGAAGAGCGCGTCAGTGCCGTTGAACTCGACTGGCAGCGCTTCACCACCGGCAACACCCACACCGCCTGGGTGATCTGCCAGCAGGTTCTCCACAACGCCCCGCGCCTCGGCATTGACCTGGCCACAGCCAAGGTGGCTGTGGTGGGTGCCAGCGGTGACATCGGCAGTGCCGTGTGCCGCTGGCTGCAGCGCCAGGGCGTTGGTGAGCTGCTGTTGGTGGCCCGCCGGCCCCAGCCCCTGATCGACCTGCAGGCCAGCCTTGGTGAGGGGCGCATCCTGGGCATTGACGACGCGCTTGCCGAGGCCCAGGTGGTGGTCTGGGTGGCCAGCCTGCCCGAAAGCCTGCAGATCAATCTCGAGGCGCTGCCCAAGCCTTGTCTGATGATCGACGGCGGTTACCCCAAGAACCTCGACAGCAAAGCCGCCTGTGAGGGGGTGCATGTGCTCAAGGGCGGCATCGTTGAGTTCTGGCAGGACATCGGTTGGCAGATGATGGCGGTGGCTGAGATGGCCAAACCCCAGCGCCAGATGTTTGCCTGCTTTGCTGAAGCGATGCTGCTCGATTTCGAGGAGCGCCACACCAATTTCAGCTGGGGCCGCAACAACATCAGCCTCGAGGCCATGGACTGGATCGGTGAGGCGTCGCTTCGGCATGGTTACAGGGCCCTCTCGCTGGAGGATCAGCAGTTGCCCGCCCTGGCGCTGGCTACGGCCTGAGCTTTCTGTTGTTCGCCTGATTTCGCAATCCCATGGCCCGCCGCGCCCTGCTCGAGTTTGAAAAGCCGCTGGTCGAGCTCGAAGAGCAGATCGAGCAGATCCGCCAGCTGGCCCGCGACTCGGAGGTCGATGTCAGCCAGCAGTTGCTGCAGCTTGAAACCCTGGCGACCAGGCGCCGCACCGAAATCTTTGCGTCGTTGTCGCCAGCCCAGAAGATTCAGGTGGCCCGCCACCCGCAGCGCCCCAGCACCCTGGACTACATCCAGGTGCTCACCGATCAGTTCTTTGAACTGCACGGGGATCGCCGCGGCAGCGACGACCAGGCACTGGTGGGCGGTGTGGGCCGCATCGGCGAGCAGGGCGTGGTGCTGCTGGGTCACCAGAAGGGCCGGGACACCAAAGAAAACGTGGCACGCAACTTCGGCATGGCTTCGCCCGGCGGCTATCGCAAGGCGATGCGGCTGATGGATCACGCCGACCGCTTTGGCCTGCCGATCATCAGCTTCATCGACACCCCAGGGGCCTATGCCGGACTGCTGGCTGAAGAGCAGGGCCAGGGCGAGGCCATCGCCGTCAACCTGCGCGAGATGTTCAGGCTCAGGGTGCCGATTCTGGCCACCGTCATCGGTGAGGGCGGCTCAGGCGGGGCCCTGGGCATCGGCGTGGCCGATCGCCTGCTGATGTTTGAGCACAGCGTCTACACGGTGGCCAGTCCTGAGGCCTGCGCCTCGATCCTGTGGCGCGATGCGGCCAAAGCACCTGAGGCGGCCGAGGCGCTGCGCATCACCGGCAGCGATCTGCTGCAGCTCGCACTGGTGGACCGGGTGCTCGATGAACCCTGTGGCGGTAACCACTGGGCGCCGCTGCAGGCTGCCCAGACCCTCAAAGCCGCCTTGCTCGAAGAGCTGGCCGTGCTGCAGGCGCTCAGTCCTGCAGAGCTGCAGCAGCAGCGCTACGCCAAATTTCGCCGCATGGGGCGCTTTTTGGAGGGGGGCCAGAGCCAAGGCTCCAGCGCCAGCTCTGACACCAGCCTGGGCAACTGAGCGTGGCGACCGCCTTGATCACCGGCGCCAGCCGCGGCATCGGCGCCGCCACCGCGCGGTTGCTGGCTGCAGCGGGCTACGACCTGTTGCTGGTCGCGCGCTCGAGCGATGCACTCGAGCTGCTCGCCGCTGAGCTGCGCAACCTGGGCCGGCGCGTTGAAACCGCGGTGATTGATCTGTCGCTGCCAGAGGCGATCGAGCCGGCCCTGGCTGAGCTCTGCAGCCGCGGACTCACCCCACAGATCGTGATCAACAACGCCGGTGCGGCCTACACCGGTGGGTTGTGCGCCATGCCCCTGGCGCAGTGGCAATGGCTGCTGCAGCTCAACCTCACCAGTGTGTTTCAGGTGTGCCGGGTGGTGGTGCCGCTGCTGCGCCAGGCCGGCGGCGGTCTGATCATCAACATCAGCAGCCATGCGGCTCGCAACGCCTTCCCCGATTGGGGCGCCTATTGCGTCAGCAAGGCAGCGCTGGCCAGCTTCAGCCGCTGCCTGGCCGAAGAGGAGCGCGCCCATGGGATTCGGGTCAGCACGCTCACTCTTGGTGCGGTGAATACGCCTCTTTGGGACAGCGAAACGGTCGACAGTTGCTTTGATCGGCGTGCCATGCTTGACCCTCAGCAGGTGGCACAGGCCGTGCTTCACCTGGCCCAACAGCCCGCCACGCAGGTGTCGGAAGATCTGACCCTGATGCCCGCAGCGGGCGCCTTCTAGACCTATGACCTCGACCCTTCCGTCCAGCCTGCCCGCCGCAGAGTCCCGCAGCGGCGCAGTGCCCAACGCGGTCCCGGCTCCGGTGAGCGTGCGCATTCGCCAGCGTCTGGAGCAGGCAGGGGTCCCCTTTCTGGCGAACGACAACATCGCTGAGCATCTGCTCGATGGCGAACTCGATCAGCTCGAGATCGAGGTGGCCGGCAAGGTGCGTGAGTTGTTGCGCAGCCTGGTGATCGACATCGAGAACGATCACAACACCGAGGAAACGGCAGAGCGGGTGGCCCGCATGTATCTGCACGAGGTGTTCAAGGGCCGTTATCACCAGCAGCCCAAGATCGCCAGTTTCCCCAACGTCAAAAAGCTCGACGAGATCTACACCGTCGGACCGATTTCGGTCCGTTCAGCCTGCTCGCATCACCTGGTTCCGATCCTGGGCAACTGCTGGATCGGCATCAAGCCCGGTGAGCGGGTGATCGGCCTCTCCAAGTTCTCGCGGGTGGCTGACTGGGTGTTCTCGCGGCCCCACATCCAGGAGGAAGCGGTGATGATCCTCGCCGATGAGATCGAGCGCCTGTGTGAGCCCCAGGGTCTGGCGATCCTGGTCAAGGCTCAGCACTACTGCATGAAGTGGCGTGGGGTCAAAGAGCCCCAGACCAGCATGGTGAACTCGGTGGTGCGCGGCGATTTCCGCCATGACCCCAGCCTCAAGGCCGAGTTCTTCGAGTTGGTCAAGCAGCAGGAATCGCTGCTGATGGCCTGATCAAGGCTGCCCGGCATTAACGGGGCCCACCGGTGCCGAGGCCTGGCGCTGGCTGCCGCTGGCGGTGGGAACGGCGATCACCACCATGAGCTGGGCGCCCACATCGGCACTCTGCAGCCGGTAGTTGGGACCGCTGGCGCCATTGATCAGCACCCAGGTGCTGCTGCCGGCAGGCAGCCGGTACCAGTGAAAGGCCACTGGCGGCAGCTTGATCAGGGGGTCCTGGTTGAGCCCGGCACCCAGGTTGGCCATCAACAGAGCGCCTTGGCTCAGCTCGCCCACCAGCACCAGTTGCTGCAGCCCTTCGATGCGCTGCTCAACCGCATTTTCCAGTTGTTGATCGGTGGCGATCTGCTGGCGCAGGTCGTCAATTTGTTGTTTGGGATCGGCTGTCACGCCGGGAACGCACTGCAGCGTGCCCCCCACCAGCTGACAGCCGCTCAGCATCTCCTGTGCCCTGAGCTGCGCTGAACCGGTGCTGAAGCTGGCCAGTGTTACCCCCAGCACGGCTGCGACGGCAGCAGCAGGGTGGCGAGCGGGCAGTGCGACCATGGCGTGCCTGATGGGCAAGTTCAATGCCCCTGATCCTGCCTTGCCGCGCTCACCACGGCCAGCAGCTGGCGCACCCGTTCAAGATCTTTGACCCCAGGACTGCTCTCGAGCGCGCTTGACGCATCGAGCCCAGCCGGCCGAAGCCGCTGCAGCGCAGCATCGGCTGTCTCGGCGCAGATGCCGCCGGCCAGCCACCAGGGCAGCTCGGGCTCAAAGCCATCGAGCCAATCGAGCGGCAGCTGCTGGCCCGTGCCACCCAGTGCCCCTGGTGCCCAGGCATCGAGCAGCACGGCATCGACCACCTGGGCGTAGCGGTCCACCTGGCTGAGATCCTGGGGGCTGCGAACGCGCAACGCTTTCCACAGCGCCACGCCGCTGAGCTGCTCGCGCAAGCGCTCGCAGCGCTCGGCAGTTTCAGCGCCATGCAGCTGCACAACCCGGTGGCCGCGGTTGGCCTGCAGAGCATCGAGCTCGTCATCGCCCGGATCGGCCACCACCAGAACGCCACGGCACAGGGGATTGGCGCCGCTGGCGGCGGCGAACAACTCGGGCCGTTGGCGCGGCGGCACATAGCGCGGTGAGCCGCTCACGGCGATGACGCCGATGGCATCAACCCCCAGCTCGGCAATCGCAGCGGCCTGAGCGGCGTGCGTCAGACCGCAGATTTTGAGCTGGGGCATGGCCAGGGCAAGCGCCTGAAGGTCAAAGCATTTCTAGGATTGCAGTAATGACCGCGGCCGCTGGGCCCACACACCTGCACCGAAGGCCCGTGGGAGATGGCTGGACCCTGTTGACGATTCGCGGCATTCCGCTGCGCATCCATCCGAGCTGGTTTGTGATTGTGCTGCTCGCCACGCTGGCGTTTCAGCAGCACTACAGCCAGGCCCTGAATCCGGCGCCGGCCGAGCCCCTGCGCTGGGCTCTGGCGCTGGTCACAGCTGTGCTGCTGTTTGTGTCGGTGTTGCTGCACGAGTTGGGGCACGCCCTGGTGGCCCTGGCCCATGGGGTCAAGGTGCGCAGCATCACGTTGTTCTTGCTGGGCGGGGTCGCCAGTGTCGAGCGCGAGTGCAGCACCGCCCGTGGCGCGTTGCTGGTGGCGGCAGCTGGCCCGGCGGTGAGCCTGGCGCTGGGGGCTGTCTTGCTTGCGTCGCGTCATGCGGCTGCGGACCTGTCGCCAGCGCTGGGGGCCATGACCGCCGAGCTGGGCGGGCTCAACATGGTGCTGGCGTTGTTCAACCTGCTGCCTGGGCTGCCGCTCGATGGCGGCCTGATTGTCAAGGCGCTGGTCTGGCAGGTGAGCGGCAGCCAACGCAAGGGGCTGCAGGTGGCCAATGCCACAGGCAGCTTTCTGGCCTATCTGGCCATCGGTCTTGGTGCGGTGCTGTTGCTGCGCGGCGCAGGACTCGGTGGTGCCTGGTTGATTCTGCTGGGATGGTTTGGCCTGGGGGCAGCCCGCAACCAGCGCCAGCTCTTGCTGCTGCAGCAGCTGCTCAAGGAGCTGCGGGTGCGCGACGCCGCGGCGCGCCGCTTTCGTGTGCTCGAAGCGCGCACCAGCCTGCGTGAGCTCAGCCGACTGCAGCTCGACGACAAGCGCGACGCCGCCAGCCGCGATTGGCTGCTGGTGACCGATCGCGGCCGCTGGCAGGGCCTGATCGATGACAAGCCCCTGCAAGAGCTGCCGGTGCAGTGCTGGGACCAGGGCACCGTGGGCGAGCATGTGCGCCCCTTGAGCGAGCTGGCCTCGATCACTGACAGCGCACCGCTCTGGCAGGCGGTGCAGCTGTTTGAAGATCGCGGCGTGCAGCGCCTGCTGGTGCTCAGCCCCGCCGGTTTGCCCTGCGGCACCCTCGAGCGCAGCGAGCTGGGCCTGGCGCTGCTGCAGCGTCTGGGCCTGCGGCTGCCGCCACCGCTGCTGGAGGCGGCCCGCCGCCAGCAGGGCTATCCGTTGGGTCTGGATCTGCCCCAGGTGGTTGGCGCCATGGTGGCCAGCGGCGAAGTGAGCGCCGAGCCTCAGCCCCAGCAGCGGTAGCGCTCGAGCTGCTCGCCAGCCAGGCTCAGCAGCGCAGCAGGCAGTGGCTGGGCCTGGCTGGGCAGGTCCAGCCAGCGGCGCGCCGCGCTGAGCAGATGCTGCTCCAGCGCGTCGGCGCCCAGAGCCAGGGGCGCTAGGGCGGGCGCTGGCCGCCCCAGTAGCAGCTGCAGCCGCTCAGGCGTTGGATTGAGCTGGATGCTGCCGTGCTGCAGCAGGCAGCCGCGCTGCCAGCGCTGGGCGCTGCCGATGCGCTTGTGGCCATCGGCGTTGAGCAGATCGGCGGCGGTGCTGCGGGCAAAGCAATCGCCACCGGCTGCCGCGCGCTCCATGCCGAAGTGCAAGGGTTCGCCCAGCTCGGCAAAGGCGTGCTGCAGCCAACCGCACACCTGTTGGTAGGCCTGCTGGCGGCCTGGGGGGTCGGGCCAGATCAGGGCGTAACAGAGATCGCCATCGTGCAAGACCGCGCCGCCACCACTGGGCCGGCGCACCAGATCGCCCCCGCCTTGCTGCCAGGTGAGCCAGTGGGGTTCGCTGGCCTGGTGATACCCCAGTGAGAGGGTGGGTCGGCTCCAGCGGTAGAAGCGCAGCACCGGCTGGCGCAGCGCCAGCAGAGCCGCATCGAGCGCCATCTGCCAGCAGCCACTGAGCGTGGTGGTGGCGAGCAGGTTGGTCGCCATCGGCGATGCTGGGGCCTGTGCCATCGGGAGCGCCATGGAGCTCACGCTCTGGAGTCTGCTGCCCTTGGCGCTGTTGGGGGTGCTGGCCGGGCTGATGTCGGGCCTGCTGGGCATTGGCGGCGGGCTGGTGTTTTCGCCGCTGCTGCTGTTGCTGGGGCTCGAGCCGCATCAGGCGCTCGCCACCAGCAGCCTGGCGATTGTGCCCACCACCCTCGGTGGCACCTGGAGCCATGTGACAAGCCGCAGCCTGCCGCTGCGATCGGCGTTGGCGATCGCGCTTGGCGCCGGCAGTGCGTCCTTGCTGTTCAGCCAGTTGGGCCGCTTCACCCATGGCGCGCTGCTGTTGGGCCTGCAGGCCCTCATGTATGGGGTGTTGACCCTGGTGATGGATCCAGGGCGGGTCGAGCATGAGCAGAGCGCATCGGCTCCGGCTCCGCCGGCTGCACTCAGTGCTGTCGGACTGGTGGCCGGCATGGCGACGGGGCTGCTGGGCCTGGGCGGCGGGCTGGTGATGGTGCCGCTCATGACGACGCTGCTGCGGCAGCCGGTGCGTCTGGCGATTCGCCTGAGCACCCTGGCGGTGCTGGTTTCAGCTGCGGTGGCAGCCCCTGTGTTCATCAGTGATGAGCGCGGGCTCTGGCCGGTGGCGCTGGTGCTGGGTCTGTGCGCCGCCGCTGGGGCGAGCTGGTCGGCTGCCCGGCTCAACAACGTGGGTGAAGACACCCTGGTGTGGCTGCTGCGCGCCTTGACCCTGCTGTTGACCGTTGACAGCGGCAGGCGGGCCCTGGCCCTGCTGCTGGGCTAAGGCAGTCGGTCCCAGAAACCGGGATCAAGCTCGTAGCCCAGCACCGCCGCCACTTGCGCGAGGTTCTGGCGGCAGTTGAGACCGTGGGCTCGGGCCCACAAGTCCAGGCCAAACAGGCGGTGGGTGATCCACAACTCAAGCGACTCACTGGCAAAGCGAAGCCCTTCGCTGCGGCTGAAGCTGTGGGGCAGCAGCATGGCGACATGCCGCGCCAGCTGCCCGCTGCTGCGCTCCAGCAGCAGCGGCAACCAGGGGCAGGCGGCATCGGCCCGCAGACTCCAGAGCCGCAGCTCTGGGATTTCTGAGAGTTCGCGTGGGTCGTCGACGCTGCGGGGCCAGTCGAACTGCAGCGTCAGGCTGGCGCTGTGTTGCAGCAGCTGGTGTGCTGGCAGTGCTGCCCAGGGCTCCAGAGCGCTGATCTCCAGTGCCTCAATGGCCTGTGCCGTGATCTGCACAGAGCTGGCCGATGGGTCGGAAGCCATCAAGAGCTGTAACAGCAAGGCGTCTGGGGCTCGACCGTAGCCACCTGCGCGCCAACAATGGTGGTCGTTGTTGTCTTTGACGCTGCTGCCATGGTCACCTCCATCACCCAGGCCGAGATCCTGATCGCCCTTGTGGTGGCGGCCCATGCCGGCGTGCTGGCTGTGCGGCTGTGCTTCAGCCTCTACAAGGCCTGAACCTGCCCTTGGCAACAGCGGCAGGGGGAGCTAGAAGCATGGCAAACAGAGCGTCAGCTCTGCCTCCCCCCGCACTGTGACTGTGCCTGCTGCCTCGACGACAGCCCGCGTCAAGCGTGACCCTGCGGCCCAGCCCCGGCATGCCGTGTTTTCAGCCGATGGACGGCTGATCGGTGTGTCGAGCGAGCGTCAGGAGCTGCTCTGCAGCCTGATCGGCTTGCTGGTGAAGTGTTCGCTGGTCACCGTGGTGAGCATCAGCTTGGTACGCCTGGCGGTGGCCTACCAGGAGCGCATGGACCGTCAAGGCGAGCTCAGTGCCGTGCTCGAGATCGAGCAGGGCAAGCTGGCCAAGGCGCGGGAGCGTTTTGATCAGCTGTTCGGCATGGGCGGCGAACAGCAGCTGATCCGTGAGCAAAGCCAGTGGATCGCCCCCAACCGGCTGCGGGTGCTGTGGAACACGTCCGCTGCAGGCACCCCAGGTTCGTAAGTTGGGGCGCCGCAACCGTTGCGCTCCCCCATGTCGACCCCCGCTCCAGCTGGCACCGTTCTGATCACTGGCACCACCAGTGGCGTCGGCCTCAACGCGGTCAAGGCCCTGGTGGAGCGCGGCTGGCATGTGGTGACAGCCAACCGTGATCCCGTGCGGGCTGCAGAAGCCGCCGAGCGCCTGGGCATCCCCTCGGCCCCGCTCACCCATCTGCGCATCGACCTGGGTGATCTCGA
>VGQS01000030.1 GCA_016882285.1 Cyanobacteria bacterium K_DeepCast_35m_m2_155
CTGCTGACCTTTCTGCTGACGGTCGGGGGCTACCTCAACGGCTACGACCCCAGCAACCCTGAACTGCAACTGGTGGAGCGGGTCAACTGGCTGCCCGATCTGGGCCTGGCCTGGTCAGTTGGGGCCGACGGCCTGTCGATGCCATTGATTTTGCTGACCAGCTTCATCACGGCGCTGGCGGCGCTGGCGGCCTGGCCGGTGAGCTTCAAACCCAAGCTCTTTTATTTCCTGCTGCTGGCCATGGACGGCGGCCAGATCGCGGTGTTCGCCGTGCAGGACATGCTGCTGTTCTTTCTGGCGTGGGAGCTGGAACTGCTGCCGGTGTACCTGCTGCTGGCGATCTGGGGCGGCAAGAAACGCCAGTACGCCGCCACCAAATTCATCTTGTACACAGCCGGCAGCTCGCTGTTCATTTTGCTGGCAGCCCTGGCGATGGCCTTTTACGGCAGTGCCACAGGAGCACCGATCAGCTTTGAGTACAGCCAGCTCATGGCCAAGGGCTTCCCGGCGGGCTTCCAGTTGCTCTGTTACGCCGGCCTGCTGATCGCCTTTGGGGTCAAGCTGCCGATCGTGCCGCTGCACACCTGGCTGCCCGATGCCCACGGCGAGGCCACAGCGCCGGTGCACATGCTGCTGGCCGGGATCCTGCTGAAGATGGGCGGCTACGCCCTGCTGCGCTTCAACTGCCAGATCCTGCCGGACGCCCACGCCCAGTTCGCCCCGCTGCTCGTGGTGCTGGGGGTGATCAACATCATCTATGCCGCGCTGACTTCGTTTGCCCAGCGCAACCTCAAGCGCAAGATCGCCTACAGCTCGATCAGCCACATGGGCTTCGTGCTGATCGGCATTGGCAGCTTCAGCGCCCTGGGATCGAGCGGCGCCATGCTGCAGATGATCAGCCACGGGCTGATCGGCGCCAGCCTGTTCTTTCTGGTGGGCGCCACCTACGACCGCACCCACACCCTGCAGCTCGATGAGATGGGCGGCGTCGGCCAGAAGATGCGCAAGATGTTTGCGCTGTGGACCGTCTGCTCGCTGGCCTCGCTGGCCCTGCCAGGCATGAGCGGCTTTGTCAGCGAGCTGATGGTGTTTGTGGGCTTCGCCACCGATGACGCCTACACCCTGCCGTTCAGGATCGTCATCGACGGCCTCGCTGCGGTGGGGGTGATCCTGACGCCGGTCTATCTGCTCTCGATGCTGCGGGAGATCTTCTTTGGCAAGGAGAACGTGGAGCTGGCCTCCCACAGCGAGCTGGTGGACGCCGAGCCGCGCGAGATCTATGTGATCGGCGCCCTGCTGGTGCCGATCATCGGCATCGGCCTGTACCCGCGCCTGATGACCGACACCTACCGCGCCTCGATGGAGTCGCTGGTGGCCCGCGATGAAAGCGCCATGAAGGCCCTGACGGCTCCTGCCGGTGGCGGCCTGATCCGGCAGCAGCCGCTGCGGGCGCCGCTACTGCCGGCGGCCTAGTGCCACTGGCCTGGTCTGGACACCACAGGTAGTGTGTTGACCGGATGCCTGTCGTGATGATCCGCCCCTCCCCTCGCCTTCAAAGCCTTGGCTGAGACAGGTGCACGGCTGGCGATCCGGCTGCTGCAGGACGCAGCCGAACGCGGTGACATCGATCCCTGGGATGTTGATGTCATCGCTGTGATCGACGGCTTCCTCGATCAGCTGCGCAGCCGCATCACCATGCCGGTGCTGGGCCGCAGCGGCGCCGGCGGCAGCTACGAGCATGACCTGGCTGAAACCAGCGAAGCGTTCCTGGCCGCCTCGGTGCTGGTGGGCCTCAAGGCCGAGGTGCTCGAAGCGGCGACCTTCCCACCCGCTGAGCCCTACGACGAGGGTGAAGCGTTTGATTTTGATGCGGACGGCCAGGGCTGGCTGATGAGCCCCGGCTTCAGCCTGCCCAGCCGCCCTGAGCGGCACCTGTGGCGCCGGCCGGTGGCGCCGCCACCGCTGCAACGGCCCGTCACCCTGGGTGAGCTGATCCGCCAGCTCGAGGACATCGCTGAGCGCATCGACAACGAAGAGCTGCGCAGCCGCAGCCGCCATCGGCCCAAGCGCTACAGCGAGCGGGCCGCCATTGCCCAGGTGGCAGCCCTGGCCCACCGCGAAAAACTGCCGGAAACAACCGCCGCGCTGAGCCGCTTTTTGCTGGAGTGGGACGACGCCAGCACGTGGGCAGGCTTTGATGCCCTGTGCGCCTCCTGGGCCGCGCAGGTGGAGCGGCTCAGGCAGCACGATGAACTCGACTGTGACCGCCCAGGGGTGTTCTGGGCGCTGTTGTTTCTGACCCACCAGGGCAAGGTGGAGCTGCAGCAGGACGGTGGCCTGTATGCCCCGCTCAGGCTCAGACGCCTGCTCGAGTCTGGCGAAAGCCGCCAGCTACCGCTGGCAGCCGTGCCCCAAGCGGCAACCGGGTCAGCTGCTCGTCCGTCTCATGAGACGCTGGCTGCATGACAAAGCCCACTAAACTCGCGCAACCCGACCGATGTGAGCCCCGCCGATGAAGGCGATGATTCTCGCGGCCGGCAAGGGAACCCGGGTGCGTCCGATCACGCACACGATTCCCAAGCCGATGATCCCGATCCTGCAGAAACCAGTCATGGAGTTTCTGCTGGAGCTGCTGCGCGAGCATGGGTTCGACGAAATCATGGTCAACGTCTCGCATCTCGCTGAGGAGATCGAGAACTATTTCCGCGACGGTCAACGCTTTGGCGTGCAGATCGCCTACAGCTTTGAAGGTCGCATTGAAGACGGCGAACTGATTGGCCAGGCCATGGGTTCGGCCGGCGGTCTCAAGAAAATCCAGAGCTTCCAGCCCTTTTTTGATGACACCTTTGTGGTGCTCTGCGGCGATGCTCTGATCGACCTCGATCTCAGCGAGGCGCTGAGGCGCCACAAGGCCAAAGGCGCTCTGGCCAGCTTGATCACCAAGCGCGTGCCGATGGAGCAGGTCAGCAGCTACGGCGTTGTCGTGACTGATGACGACGGCCGGGTGCGCTCCTTCCAGGAGAAACCCGCCGTGGCCGATGCGGCCAGCGACATGATCAACACCGGCATCTACATCTTTGAGCCACAGGTGCTGGATTTTGTGCCCGAGGGGGTGCCGTTTGACATCGGCTCAGACCTGTTTCCCAAGCTGGTTGAGGCCGGGGCGCCCTTTTATGCGCTGCCGATGGAGTTCGAGTGGGTCGACATCGGCAAGGTGCCCGATTACTGGCAGGCCATCCGCAGCGTGCTGCAGGGCCACGTGCGCCAGGTGCAGATCCCTGGCCAGGAAGTCCGTCCGGGCATCTTCGCAGGCCTCAACGTGGCGGCCAACTGGGACAAGATCACGGTCCAGGGCCCCATCTACGTGGGCGGCATGACCAAGATCGAAGACGGTGCCACGATCATCGGCCCGGCCATGATCGGCCCGAGCTGCCACATCTGCGAAGGCGCCACGATCGATAACTCGATCATTTTTGACTATTCACGCATTGGCCCCGGGGTGCGGCTGGTCGAAAAGCTGGTGTTCGGCCGCTACTGCGTCGACCGCAACGGCGATCACTTCGACCTGCAGGAAGCAGCCCTCGACTGGCTGATCACCGACACCCGTCGCCAGGACATCGTCGAGCCGTCACCGCAACAAAAGGCTCTCGCCGAGTTGCTCGGCAGCGACCTGGCCTTGGGTGCCGCCAGCTAGGGGAGCCATGCCGGCCTGCCTGAGAATCTCAGGGATGCGCTCTTCGGCCTTGATCGCCATCAGGTGAACGCCCTGGGCAATCTGGCTGTAGAGCGCCACCTGCTCAGCAGCGATGGCAATGCCCTCGGCGGCAGGGTCTGTGGCGCCGGCCAGGCGATCGATCAGCGCCTGCGGAATGTTGGCCCCAGGCACCACGCGGTTGATGAAGGCGGCGTTCTTGGCCGACTTCAGCAGAAACACACCGGCCAGCACAGGCAAGCCAAGCGGGCCGGCGATGTCGCCGACAAACCGGCGCAGGGCTTCGGCATCGGTGACCATCTGGGTCTGCACAAAGCGGGCTCCGGCCTGCTGCTTGCGCTTGAGCCGGGACACCAGGCCGCTGCGGCTGGGTGACTGGGGATCGGCAGCCGCCCCGGCAAAGAAGGCCGTGCCGCCGTCGGGCAGCGCGCCCTTGACCGGATCGCTGCCGGCATTGAGCTGGGCGACCAGCTGCAGCAGCCGCACCGACTCGAACTCGTTGACGGCGCGCGCATCGGGCTGATCGCCAGCCTTCACCGGATCCCCGGTGAGGCACAACAGGTTGCGCAGACCCAGGGCATGGGCTCCCAGCAGATCGGCCTGCAGCGCAATGCGGTTGCGGTCTCGGCAAGCCATCTGCAGCACCGGCTCAAGGCCCGCCTCGAGCAGCAGACGGCAGACGGCAAGGCTGCTCATGCGCATGACCGCACGGCTGCCATCGGTCACATTGACCGCATGCACCAACCCCCTGAGCCCAGCTGCTGCAGCCAGGGTGCGCGCCGGGTCAGCGCCTCTGGGCGGGGTCACCTCCGCGGTGATCGCGAAGGTGCCACGGGTCAGGGCCTCTTGAAGCAGCAAACCGGGGCGATCGCATCAGTTCCCATCATCGACCACAGGCCCTGCCTACAGTGAATGGATCCCCTGGTGGGCGATGTGGCCATGGACATCGGCGAGGCCCGCAGCGACCTGTCGGAACGCGAGATCGAAATCATCGATCTGGTCGCGCGCGGCCTCACCAACCAGGAAATCGCCGTGGAGCTGACGATCAGCAAACGCACAGTCGATAACCACGTCAGCAACATCCTCACCAAGACCGGCGCCAAAAACAGGGTGGCCCTGCTCAATTGGGCCATGGATCACGGCAAGATCTGCCGCGATGGCTTCAACTGCTGCAACCTGCCGGCAGAACCTGGCTAAGGCTGCGCCGCCTCAGGGCCCAGGGTCGCCAGGCTGAAGCTGCCTGAGGCCAGATCAAACAGTTCGGCATAGGCCAGGCAATCGGCCTCACCCACCCCCACAAAGCGCAGCATGCCGCTGTGGTCGTACAGACCAACACCACTGCCAGCGGCAGCAGAGCCGACAGCCACAGCCGAGGGGCGCAGCGACACGTTGTTGCTTCCGATTTCCTTCAGATTTCATCCTAAACAGCTGGAGGGCGCGCCCGCCCGCTGCAACAGATGATTCCGTTCAAGCGGCTCCCAGGCGCTCAAGGGGGTAGCGGCCAAAGCCGCGTTGCTCAAGCGCCCCTGGCCCGTGATCTCCAGCACGCACCAGGGCGGGATCGCCAAAGGCTGATCGGGACTGCTGAGCTCCACCTCCGCAATCACCAGTGGGGCGTTGCTGCCCTCGAACACATCGAGAACCCAATCGCCATCAGGCAAATCGAGCCCGTAGCGCCACTTGCTGAGCTGCTGCGAACTGAGGGCCAGCAGCTCACGGGCATCGGCCGCTGGAATCGGGTACTCGAATTCATGGCGCACCGCCTGAGAAGCCGCAGCAGCGCACTTGAGCGTCAGCCAGGCGCCCGCTGCGCCGTCATGACGCACCCGCGTGGTGAACCCACTGGCACCGGCACTGAGGTACCCCTGATGCAAACGTTGCTGCCACGCGACATGGGCGCGCCAGGGCTCAGCAGCATCGAGGCTGACCAGAAAACGGCGTTCGATCTCAAGCGCCATCGACCCCGCCTCAGTTGTGAGAGTGCTCAGCCGCGCCCAGGCTGCCGGCCCAATGCAGCTTGCGCGTCAGCGCGCGGTAATACGAAGGGCTTTGATCGAGCACCACAAGCAAGGCCGGATGGGGGCTGCGCTGCACCAGGCAGCGATCACCAGGCTCCAGCACGGTGGCATAAGCCCCGTCCTTCCAGAGTTTGACCTTGCGGCTCAGCTCACCCAGCGGCCAGACGCACAACTGGGAACGCGGCGGCACCACCACGGCGCGGCTCGAAAGGCTCATCGGGCAGATCGGATTGACCACGATCGCCTCGATCCCCGGATGCAGGATCGGCCCCCCAGCGGCCATCGCATAGCCGGTGGATCCGGTCGGGGTGGCCATGATCAAGCCATCGCCGCGGTACTGATCCACCACCTCGCCGTCGATCTCAAGCTCCAGCAGGCAGGTGGGCGAGACCTCATCGAGGCAAGGCCTGAAGTAGAGGTCGTTGAGGGCCAGATGGGGCCCATCGCCGTCTCTGTCTTCGCAGGTCTCAGTGGCTCGTTCAGTGGCTCGAGCGGCAGCTGCCGGGGCTGTGCGGCTGCTGCCACGCTCGATGCGGGCCTCAAGCATCATGCGCCGCTCGAGCGCAAAATGATCGTCACGCAGACGTTGCCAGAGGCCTCCTTCAGGGTCTTCGAGCCGCAACTGGCTGCGCTCATGGGTGAGAAAGCCGAGGTGACCGCCCACGTTGAAGCTCAGGATCGGCACATCAAGGGGCGCCAAATGGCGCGCCGCCCCCAGCACCGTGCCGTCACCACCCAGCACCAGGGCCACATCCGGCAGGGCGGGCTCGGTGGCCAAAAGCCCCGGAAACGGATTGCTGGCCAAGCCACTGGTCGCCGTGACCACAGCCACACCCTGGGCCTGCAGGTCTTCGACACAACGGCGGGCCTGGCGCGCCGCTGCCTGGCTGCCGGCGCGCACGATCAACCAGACGCGGTCCAGGCGCACGGGTGAAGGGACCTACCAGCGCAACAAGTTAAAGCGCTCCATGTCGACGGTCTCGCGGTTGCGATAGAGCGACAACAAGATCGCCAGACCCACGGCCGCTTCAGCGGCAGCAACGGTGATCACGAAAATGGCGAACACCTGCCCGCGAATCAGCTGGCCGTCGAGATAGCTCGAAAACGCCATCAGGTTGATGTTGACGGCATTGAGCATCAGCTCGATGCTCATCAACACGCGCACCGCGTTGCGGCTGTTGATCAGGCCCCAGACGCCAGCGCAGAACAGCACGGCCGCCACCACCAGAAAGGCCTGAAGCGGAATCTCGGTCGGCAGCGAAAGGCTCATGGCTTGCTGGTGAGCAGGGGAGTGCGGGCTTTTTCGATCAAACCCTGATCAGCGGGTTCACCGGTGATCACATCACTGGCAAACACGTCGCGGCGGGCCAGCACAATGGCGCCGATCATGGCCATCAACAGCAGCACCGAGGCCAGTTCAAACGGCAGCAGGTAATCGCTGAACAGATGCTCACCGATGCGTGCTGTGGCTTCCTCACCGATGGATGCAGGTCCAGGCAGGGCCCAGGGGGTGGTCACGGCCACGCGGGTCAGCAAGACAAACAGGCCGCCGCACACGCCAGCCGAAAGCACACGGCGCAGGGCCAGACCTGAACTATCGGAGAGGTCTTCGCGCTTGTTGACGAGCATGATCGCGAACAGGATCAGCACGTTCACCGCGCCCACATAAACAAGCACCTGGGCGGCGGCCACAAAGCTGGCGTTGAGCAGCAGGTAGAGCCCGGCAACCGACAGGAACACCCCGCCCAGCAAAAAGGCGGAATAGACAATGTTCGGCAGCAGCACGACACCGAAAGCCCCCACCACCACGGTGAGCGAGAGCACGGCAAAGCAGATCAGCTGGGTGGTCGAAGCGAGCGTCATGCGCCTGGGGCCCCCTCACTGGTGCCGGCAGCATCGGATGCAGCAGGGGCTTTGGGCAAGCTTTCAAGCACCTGTTCGGGCAGCTGACCGGCGCGGGGGCGGGTGTCGGCCACGCCATGGGGATCCATCTCCCCTTTGGGCAGGTAGGCCAGCTCGCGCAGGGGGATCACCGAAGGATCGGTGGTCACGCTGGTGGGCAGCCGGCCTAGGGCGACGTTGTCGTAGTTGAGGCTATGGCGATCAAAGGCCGCCAGCTCGTACTCCTCGGTCATCGAGAGGCAGTTGGTCGGGCAGTACTCGACGCAGTTGCCGCAGAAGATGCACACCCCGAAATCGATCGAGTAGTTGCGCAGTTCCTTCTTCTTGGTGGCCTTGTTCATCACCCAGTCGACCACCGGCAGGTTGATCGGGCAGACCCGCACGCACACCTCACAGGCGATGCACTTGTCGAACTCGTAGTGAATGCGGCCGCGGTAGCGCTCCGAGGGGATCAGCTTCTCGTAGGGGTACTGGACCGTCACGGGACGGCGCCGCAGATGATCAAAGGTGACCGACAACCCCTGACTCAGGGCTGAGGCTGCTCCCACCGCATCACGCGTGTAGTCGCCGACTTGCTTGAGGAACCCGAACATCGTGATCAGCGCAAACGGGGCAGGGACGCCGGCATGGCTTGGCATCCATGTTGGCCGGCGGCCAGGGTCGATGGGCACGTCGGTGCCGAGATGCCGTGGTTCGTCATCCGCCGAACACCCCAGGAAAGGCCAGTTTCAGACCGGCGGTGACCAGCAGGTTGACCAGGGCGATCGGCAGCAGGAACTTCCAGCCCAGATCGAGCAACTGGTCGATGCGCACCCGCGGCACCGACCAGCGCAGCAGGATGGCGAAAAAGACCAGCAAGTAGGCCTTGAGCACGGTCATGACGATGCCGACTGAAGCGGCGATCACCTGCACCACAGGGGCGTCGATCGGTTGGCCCAGCCAGCCGGCCAGCCATTCGATCGGCAGTGGAAATCCCCAGCCGCCCAGGTAGAGCACAGCCACCAGCAGGGCTGAGAGCACCAGATTGATGTAGCTGCCCAGATAAAAGAGGGCGAACTTCATGCCGGCGTATTCGGTCTGGTAGCCGGCGACCAGTTCCTCTTCGGCCTCCGGTAGATCGAAGGGGAGGCGTTCGCACTCGGCCAGGGCGCAGATCCAGAAGATCACGAAGCCCACCGGCTGGCGCCAGATGTTCCAGCTGAAAATGCCGGCCCCGGTCTGCTGGTTGACGATGTCGACGGTGCTGAGCGAGTTGCTCATCATCACCACCGCCAGCACCGCCAGGGCCAAGGGGATTTCGTAGCTGATCGACTGGGCCGCGGCGCGCAGGCCGCCGAGCAGCGAGTACTTGTTGTTGGAGGCGTAGCCGCTCATCAGCAGGCCGATGGGCTGAATGCTGCTGAGGGCGATCCACAGAAAAATGCCGATCCCCACATTGCTGATCAGCAGGTTCTGGCCGAAGGGCACCACCAGCCAGCTGAGGATGACCGGGATCAGCACCAGCACCGGGCCCAGGGTGAACAGCAGGCCGTCGGCGCGCGCGGGAATGATGTCTTCTTTGAACAGCAGCTTGAGGCCGTCGGCCATCGGCTGCAGGATGCCCAGCGCGCCGGCATATTCCGGACCGATGCGCTGCTGCACGGCGGCCGAGATCTTGCGCTCGAGCCAGACGTTGACCAGCACGCCCACAACGGCGGCGACCAGCACCAGCACCATCGGCAGGGGCAGCCACAACAGGTGGGCCACACCGTGGCTGAGGCCAAACCCTTCAAGGGCTGCTTCGAAACTGGCCTGCAGATCCAGGCCCCCTGGGGTGGTCACCATCGGAGCGGCTGTGATGGAGGCAACTTAGCGGGCCTGCAGCGGCATCCAGTCACGACCGGCAGCTCCGGTGTAGATCTGCGAGGGCCGGTAAATGCGATTGGCTCCCAGCTGCTCCTTCCAGTGGGCGAGCCAGCCGGCGGTGCGGGCGATGGCAAAGATCGGCGTGAACAGGTCCTCCGGGATGCCGAGCTTGCGGTACACCAGGCCTGAATAGAAGTCGACGTTGGGGTAGATCCCCTTGGGGCCAAGGCGCTCGGCTGCCACCGCTTCGAGCTTGCGGGCCAGGTCGTACAGCGGGTCATGGCCGAACTGATCAAACAGCTGTTCGGCCAGCTTCTGCAGGATCACGGCACGGGGGTCCTTGACCTTGTACTCGCGGTGGCCGAAGCCCATGATCTTCTGCTTCTCGGCGATGGCCCGCTCGAGCCAGGCCTCGACCCGATCTTCGCTGCCGATCTCCTCAAGCATCGTCAGCACGTCTTCGTTGGCGCCGCCATGCAGGGGGCCGGCCAGGGTGCCCACCGCCGAGGCCACCACCGCATAGGGATCGGTGAGGGTGCTGGCCGTCACCCGGGCGCTGAAGGTGCTGGCGTTGAGGCTGTGCTCGGCATGCAGGATCAGGCACGCATCGAAGATGCGGGCCGCCAGCGGGTCGGGCTCCCGCTCGGTGAGCATGTAGAGGAAATTGGCCGCATAGGGCAGATCGTCACGGGGCTGGATCGGGTCCTGGCCTTTGCGGATCAGCTGAAAGGCCGCCACCATCGTGGGGATCTTGGCCAGCAGCCGCACCACCGCCGAGACGATGTACTCGGGGTTGTCGAGCGCGCGCCTTGAATAAAAGAGACCCAGCGAGGCTGCGCTGGCCTGCAGCGCGTCCATGGGGTGCCCCTGGGAGGGGAAGCTCTTCATCATGTCGCGGATGCGGAAGCTCACCCGCCGGTGCATCTGCACCTCGTGCTCAAACTCCTTGAGCTGGGCTGCGGTGGGCAGCTCCCCCCAGATCAGCAGGTACGCCGTCTCTAAAAAGCTGCTCTGGGCGACAAGGTCATCGACCGTGTAGCCGCGGTAGGTGAGCAGACCCTTGAGCCCGTCGATGTCGCAGATCGCCGATTGGGTGGCCGGCACCCCCTCCAAACCCGGACGAAACGGCGGCCGCTCCACAGGCGCGGGGGCAAGCGGGGAGTCAACAGCCATGGCCGAGCGATCGCTGGTTCGAACCTACGCCGCCTGAGCAGCACGCTTCGTAGCGCTGACTGCAATGGGCTCAACCCAGCAGCAGCCTGGGGCTGGCGAGCCATTGCAGGCTGGCGGCACCGGCTGGGGGCTGCCAGTTGAGCACGATCACCCCTGCTTTTTTGAGCTGCAGACTGCCCCTAGGCGCCCCGATCAAAGCGGCGGCCAAGGCACTGAGATCGGGCTCGTGGCCCACCAACGCAAGCCGATTCACCGCTGCGCACTGAGGCGCAGCAGCCTGTTGCTGCAGCCAGGCCGCCGCGTCACCACCAGGCGCCAGGGCCGGTGCCAGCTGCAACGCTGGCGCCAGGCCTGCGGCCACGGCCAGCTCGGCGGTCTGGCGAGCCCTCAGCAAGGGGCTGCTGAACAGCAGCGCACAGCCCAGATCCAAGGCCAGCAAACGGTGCAGCACCGCACTGGTGCGCTCGATGCCCGCTGGGGTCAGAGGGCGGCTGGCATCGGGCACGCCATCGGCGGCGATGCCATGGCGCAACAGCAGCAGTTCCATCGTTCACCCGAAGCGCAGGTTGGCACGGAGCTCCAGCCCCTGATCGGCAGGCTCCAGGCTCATGCTGAGGCCCTGGACCCCGCCTGCAAGCGGCTGTGCTGCCAGGCCCGAGAGCAGCTGCCAGGGCTGCCAGCTCTGCAACAGCTGCTGGGCGGGTGCCGGGCCCATGGCCCAGCGCAGCAGCGCCCGCGTTGCACCCAAGTCGCTGAGTTGGGCCGCTAGGGGGTTGGGCGCTGAGCGCCCCCCAGCAGCAGGCTCGATCAGTGCCTGCAGCACCGGCAGCGATTGGCCCCACCAGGTGGGCGCCGCCGTAGCCGCGGACGAGGCCAGCGTGTGCGCACCGACCACGGTGGCTTCGAGTTGGCCGGCGGCGGCCGCATTGGCCTGGGCAGCCAGGCGGGTCCAGACCTGGACGTTCTGGCCCGCCAGCTGCACCGGGGCCTGCACCAGCTGCTGCGCTTGCAGCTCTGAGGCCAGCTCTTGGGCGTCAGGGCTGCGCGCTGGCGTGGCCAGCTGCCAGCCCTGATCGGCGCGGGCCCACAGCAGCGGACCAGGCTCTGCCGCGGCCACCAGAGCTGGCAGCGGCCCAGCCTCATCAGCCGACAGGGCGCGGGCGAGCAGCTCCTTGAGCAGGGGCGGCCATTGGCTGGGGGCCTGCAGCAGCGCCAGGCTGCTGGCGTCGGCTCGATAGGCCGAGAGCAACGCAGCCGAGGCAGTGCTGCTGGAGATCGCCGGCAGCGGCTCGGCCAAAGCCAAGCGCGCATCGAGCGCCAGACCGGCGCCCTGGGGCCGCAGGGCTGCGGTCAGAGCACCGCTGCCCTGGGGCACTGCAAACCACTGCTGCAGCGCCTCAGGGCTGGCGTGCAGCAGCACCAGGCCCTCACCCAGCTGCTGGATGGCCGCCGATAGATCGGGGCTGGCGGCCTGGTTGAGCTCAGCGATCTGGGACACATCGAGCGCCTGCTCCAGCACGGCGCGGCCAGATGCGATCAACACGAGGTTGTCGTTGATCAGAGCCGTCGCCAGCGGACGCTCGGCCTGACCCACCACGCCGCCGCGGCCACTGATCACCCCAAGACCGCGGTAGGTGCCGACCTGCAGATCAACCCCGGCCAGGCTGCGGGCCTGCCAGAAGCGCTGCAAAAAGCGCCGGGCACCATCACCATCGCGGCCCCGCAGGCTCAACAGCCAGCCGGAAGGGGGGGCGCCCGGCTGATCGGCCAGCAAGGCCAGGCCGGTTTCAGGGCCCAGCCAGGCATCGAGCTCGCTGGGGTAGTCGAGACCAGCGGCAGCAAAGGCCCCATCGCGCAGGCGGTTGACCGAGGCCACGGCCGCCCGGCGCATGCGCCCCGGTGCGGCGGCGCGGGCATAGGCCTCGAGCCCGCGGCCATCGCCCAGCCAGTAGAGGCTCAAGGGCGCCTGGCGCGGCACAAAGCGGGCCGCCAACGGCAACTGCAGGGGTTGATGCTGCAGCTGCAGCGGCGAGTGGGCCAGCACCCACCACCATCCGGCTCCAGCCAGAGCCAGCAAGGTCACCGCCAGCGTCAGCACCACCGCCAGAAACGGGCGGGCCCTCATGCGTCCCACGCAGGATGGGTCCATCTTGACCCCTGCCGCCCCAATGACCACACCCGTGAGCATTCGCGCCCGGGCCCTGCAGCAACGGCTTGAGCTGGGCGAAGCGATCCAGCTGGTCGATGTGCGCGAAGACCAGGAGCTGGAGCTGGCCCGCCTGAACTGGCCGGTGGTGCATTTGCCCCTGAGCCGATCGGCAGAATGGATCGCGCAGATTGAGTCCCTGCTCGAGCGCGACAGGCCGGTGGCCGTGCTGTGCCATGCCGGCGTGCGCAGCTGGCAGTTCGGCTGCTGGCTGATCGAGCAGCAGGGCTACACCGATGTGCTCAATCTGCAGGGCGGCATCGACGCCTGGAGCGTCGACGTCGACCCGGCCGTGCCGCGGTATTGATAAGCCCAGCCAACCGACCTGGCAGCAGGCCTACGATCGACTCTGGCCTAAGGCCCACTGCGCATCAGAGCTGATTTGCCGAGCCTCTCTCCCCGCCAGCAACAGGTTCTGCAGGCCACGGTGCGCCATTACGTGGACACGACCGAGCCAGTGGGCAGCATGACCCTGGTGCGTCGCTTTGGCCTGGAGGCCAGCTCTGCCACGGTGCGCTCCGCCATGGGAGCCCTGGAGCAGCGCGGCCTGCTGACCCAGCCCCACACCTCGGCCGGCCGCATCCCCAGCCAGGCGGGTTACCGGGTCTATGTCAACGAGCTGCTGCCCAGTCCCGGCGCAGCAGCCAGTCAGCTGGAGCGTGAACTGGGCAGTCTCGGACTGCAATGGGCCGCGCTCGATGATCTGCTGCAGCACCTGGCGCGGCGGCTGGCCGACCTGACCGGGCTGCTGAGCC
This sequence comes from Cyanobacteria bacterium K_DeepCast_35m_m2_155, assembly GCA_016882285.1. Lineage (GTDB taxonomy): Bacteria > Cyanobacteriota > Cyanobacteriia > PCC-6307 > Cyanobiaceae > RGUW01. The sequence continues at coordinate 13,612 of VGQS01000030.1, forward strand.
TGATCACCCGTCCCCAGCCCCCCAACCCCCAACTGCAGGCGGTGCGACTGGTGGCCAGTGGCGATCGCCTGCTGGTGCTGTTGGTGCAGGGCCAGGCCGGTCACAGCAGCCTCAACCTGCGGCTGCCTGCCGGCAGCAGGGAACAGGTGGAGATGCTGGAGCGCTGGACCAACAACCAGCTCCAAGGAGGACGCATCGCCTGGCAGCAGCTGCCGCTCGAGCTGCAGCGCAGCGGCGAGTTGCTCAGGCGGGCCCTTGAGCAGCACCATCAACAAGCCGAACACCTCAAGGGCGCTGCCATTGCTGCCGGGCTTGGCGGCCTGCTCGCCCAACCCGAGTTTGAGCAAAGCACCCGCATCAGGCCGCTGCTGCAGCTGGTGGAGGAAGCGCCCCAGCAGGTGCTGCAGGCAGGGGGCATCTGGATCGGTGCTGAGCACCCCAACAACGCCCTCCAGCATTGCTCCCTGGTGCAGGCCGACTACCGCAGCGGCGATGGCAGCGTGGGCCATGTGGCGCTGATCGGGCCCATGCGCATGGCCTATGCCACCGCTCGCTCTGCCGTGCGCTCAGTGGCCCAGGTGCTGGAGCGGCTGCTGGGCTGATCACTGCCGAGGACCATGCCTCAATGGGCCTTTGCAGTGATGACCACGGTCATGACCATGGTCACTTGCGCAAGACGCAGGGATTCGCGATGGGCATCAGCCGCCCAGGCCGCCGAGCTTGTCGGCCAGCTTCTCGGCCACGGTGTTGACGTCCTTGTCGCCGCGGCCCGAGAGGTTCAGCACCACTTCGGTGCCGGAAGCCAGGGTGGGACAGAGCTGATCGAGCGCCGCAAAGGCGTGGGCGGTCTCGAGAGCCGGGATGATGCCTTCGAGCTCACTGACCAGCCGCAGGGCATCAAGGGCCTGTTGGTCGGTGACCGCGAGGTACTCGGCGCGGCCGATCTCGCGCAGGTAGCTGTGCTCGGGGCCGACGCCGGGGTAGTCAAGGCCGGCGCTGATCGAGTGGGCCTCCTGCACCTGGCCTTCGCTGTCCTGCAGCAGCAGGCTCATGGCACCGTGCAGCACGCCGATGCGCCCCTCGGTGATGGTGGCGGCATGCCGGCCCGTGGGCACGCCCTCACCGGCGGCTTCGACGCCCACCAGGCGCACGCTGGTGTCCTGCACAAAGGGGTGGAACAGCCCCATGGCATTGGAGCCGCCGCCCACGCAGGCCACCAGCACGTCGGGCAGACGGCCAAAGGCCTCGTGACACTGGGCCTTGGCCTCGGTGCCGATGCAGGCGTGGAAATCGCGCACCAGCATCGGATAAGGGTGCGGGCCCGCCACAGACCCCAAGATGTAATGCGTGGTCTCGACATTGGTGACCCAGTCACGGATCGCCTCGCTGGTGGCGTCCTTGAGCGTGGCGGTGCCGGCAGTCACCGGCTGCACCGTCGCCCCCAGCAGCCGCATGCGAAACACGTTGAGCGCCTGGCGCCGCATGTCTTCGGCGCCCATGTAAATGACGCACTCGAGGCCGAAGCGGGCACACACGGTGGCGGTGGCGACGCCGTGCTGGCCGGCACCGGTTTCGGCAATGATGCGTTTCTTGCCCATGCGCAGCGCCAGCAGGGCCTGGCCCAGGGCGTTGTTGATCTTGTGGGCGCCCGTGTGATTGAGGTCCTCGCGCTTGAGCCAGAGGCGCGGGCCACCGTCAGGCCTGGCGTAGTGGGCGGTCAGCCGCTCCGCTTCATAGAGCGGTGTGGCGCGGCCCACGTAGGTGCGCAGCAAATGGTTGAGCCGCTCGGTGAAGGCCGGATCGGCCCAGGCCTCAGCCGCAGCTGCCTCGAGCTCGGCCAGCGCCGGCATCAGCGTTTCGGGCACATACTGACCGCCGAACCGCCCGAAGCGGCCCGCCGGGGTGGGCCGGACCTGCAGCTCCAGGGCCGCCGGGTCGGTGCTCACGGCAGACGGGGTCATGGCGGGGCCGGCGGCAAAGACTGCTGCTCAGCGTAGGCAGTGCGAGGCCACGGGCGATCGGCGCCCGATTCAGCGTCAGGGGCTCGGCGGTGGCGGCGGTGCCACAGGCGGCTGCGCGGGCCTGGTGGGCGGCTCCTCAATCCGGATGCGGGCCGTCTGCACACAGCTCGGATGCCCCTCGATCGAGGCGCTGAGCTGCCCAGGAGTGGCCGGCCGGCACAGGGCCGCCTTGGGCTCACCGTTCAAACCCACACGCACCATCTCGAGCTTGATCGGCGGCAGATCCATGGCGAGGCGGCGCCAGCAGCACGAGTTCCACCGTTTGTAGCGAACCCGCACAAAGAACCCAAGGGAGGCGTCTACCCTGAAGACAAACGGCAGACATTTACCGCCAAAATCTGGTCATGAAGCCCATGGCCTGGAGCCCAGAAAAAAATGCCCAGCTCATCGCCGAACGACAGTTGTGTTTTGAAGATGTGGTCGTTGCCATCGAGGCAGGAGACCTGCTCGACGTGCTCGAACACCCCAATCCTGGGCGGTATCCCAACCAGCGAATCCTGGTCGCAGGGCTGAAGGGCTATGTCCATTTGGTGCCCTACGTAGAGACCGAAGAAAAGCTGTTTTTGAAAACAATCATTCCCAGCCGCAAAGCCCAGCGTTCTTAATCAGAGGCCCAGATATGAACGTTTCCCAATCCAAAGCCATTGATGCCGAGGAGCAAGAACTCCTGGCTGATTACGAAGCCGGCAGGCTGCGCAGCATTGCCACAGCCTCTCTGCTGGAAGACATCAAGCTGGCCGCCAAAGCCACCGGCACCAAAGACCAACGCATCAACATCCGGCTCAGCAGCGGCGACCTACAGGCGATCAGAGCCCGAGCCCTTCAAGAAGGGATCCCTTACCAGACCCTCATCAGCAGCGTCCTGCACAAGTACGTGAGCGGCACGTTGCAGGAACGCAACGCGAGGCGATGAGTTCGTCCAGGCAGAATCCAACCAGAGTGCTGATGCAGCCATGGCCAAGGGCGGCTGGCA
>VGQS01000031.1 GCA_016882285.1 Cyanobacteria bacterium K_DeepCast_35m_m2_155
CAGAGCCAGCGGGTGCACACCGATGTGGTTGGCAATGATGAACTCAAGCCGCGCCAGGCCGACGCCGTCGCACGGCAGGGCCGCCAGGCGAAAGGCTTCCTCCGGATTGCCCACATTGAGCAGCAGCTGGGTGCGCGTGGGCGGCAGCGCGTCCAACGGTTGCTCATCGCAGTGAAACGGCAAGGCACCGCGATAGACGCGGCCCACATCACCTTCGGCGCAGCTGAGCGTGATCAGCTCACAATCGGCGATGCGGCGGGTGCCATCGCCGGTGCCCACAATGGCGGTGATGCCCATCTCGCGGGCCAGGATCGCCGCATGACAGGTGCGACCACCGTCGTCGGTCACCACCCCAGCCGCCAGTCTCAAGATCGGCTCCCAATCAGGATCGGTGCGCCGGGTCACGAGCAGATCCCCCAGCGAAAAGTTCGCCATCTCGGCCGGTGAGCGCAGCGTCCGCGCCCGCCCCGAGCGGATCGCAGTGCCAATGGCCCGGCCCGAGGCGATGGGCTCGCCAGCGCCGTCGAGATGCCAGCTGCGCAGCACCAGCCCATGGCGCTGCGATTGCACCGTTTCGGGGCGCGCCTGCAGGACGAACAGCTGCCCACTGAGACCATCCTTGGCCCATTCCATGTCCATCGGCACGCCGTAGTGGCGCTCGATCAACACCGCCCAGCGAGCCAACTGCTCGATCTCAGCATCACTGAGGGCAAAACGGCGTTGCTCGGCTTCGCTCACCGGCGTGTTGCGCAGCGGCTCAGGGCTGCCTGGCTCCGAGAGCACCAGGCGCAGTGCTTTGCTGCCGAGCCGTTTGCTCAGAATTGACGCATAGCCCTGCTCCAGGGTGGGTTTGAACACGACGATCTCGTCGGGGCTGAGCGCCCCCTGGACCACGTTTTCACCCAGGCCATACGCCGCGTTGATCAGCACGACATCGCGAAAGCCCGTTTCGGTGTCGAGGCTGAACATCACCCCTGAGCAGGCCAGATCGCTGCGCACCATGCGCTGCACCCCGATCGCAAGCGCCACCTGCAACGCTCCGAAACCGTGATGGGCCCGGTAGGCAATGGCCCGGTCGGTGAACAACGAGGCGTAGCAGCGCCGAACCGCAGCAAGCAGCGCCGCCTCATCGGCAATGTTGAGATACGTCTCCTGCTGGCCGGCAAAACTGGCCTCAGGCAGATCTTCGGCCGTGGCACTGGAGCGCACAGCCACCGCCCCGGCGCCCAGCTCCCGGTAGGCCGCAAGCAGCTCGCGCTGCAACGGCTCCGGCAATTCAAGCGCAAGCAACAGGCGGCGCGCTGACGCGCCGGCAGCCTGCAGGGCCGCCAGATCGGTGGTGTCCAGCCCGCCAAGCAGCGCCTCGAGGGCCTCAGCAACGCTGGTGCCCCATTGGGGGTGGTTCTGCTGCAGCACAAGCCGGTAGGCCGCCGCCGTCAGCGCAAAACCGGGCGGAACAGCGATGCCACGCGGCGAGAGCTGGCGGATGAGCTCCCCCAGCGACGCGTTCTTGCCCCCCACCTGGGCGATGGCCTCACGACCCACAGCTGCCAGCGGCACCACCAGATCAGCCATGGCCACAGCTCCAGAGGCTTCACTGTGACCAGCTCAGCCCCTGGCGATGGAGAGCTGGTGCAGATGAGCACCACTGCTTAGGCTGCTGCTGCTGCACCCTGTCCGTTGATGCTTCGTCGCACCCTGTCGCTGTTGAGCGGTCCATTGCTGGCGGCCGCCACCCTTGTAGGCGGAGCTCCAGCGCTGCTGGCCCCAGCGGCCATCGCCATCCCCGAGGCCGAGGCGATCAAGAAGCTGTCGGTGATTCCGGTGTTTGTGCTCACCAACGATCAGGGTGTGCCGCTGCCGATCCCGCGCGACAAAACCCTGATCCTGCCCATGTATCTCGAGCGGAGCATGGCTGATCGCGAACTGGCCAACTTCCGCAAGGCCAATCCGCAGCTCAAGGCCCAGGTCCTGGCCCTGCCGCTCAACGTGGCCAGCGAAAAGGTGGATGAACTCAACAAGCAGCTCAAGGACGGCCGCACGCTGGTGGCACCGATCGTCAGCCGCGATCAAGACCGTGAGCAGGCCATTGCCATTCTCAAAAAGCAGGGCCTCACCGACAAGCAAATTCAAGATGGCCTGAACACCCCGGTGTTCTTCACCAAACCGTTCCTGACGATCAACACCCCGGAAGGCCAGCGCGGGGTGTTCTTCTTCCGCTACGACGAAATGCAGAAAGCCCTGGCTGCCGTGCCCGATGCCAAGAAGCTGGAGCCGCAGGCCGCCGATCTGACCGCTGCCCTACGGGAGATCATCAAGGCCAAGGACGACGTGTTTGTCTTTTTCCCGACGCCCGATTACTTCAACCTGGTGCAGGAGCAGCAGCAACTGCAGCAAAAAGGCGGCGGTGGTAAACCGGCAGCAGCCAAGCCCTGATCACCCCAACCTGATGGGCGGGCCTTCAGTCGTCCTGGCGCTGCCCTTCTGGCAGCAGCTGGGCCAAAAGCCCAGCTGCCATCAACACCCCGCCAAGGGCCAGAGCCAGTGCCCGGTTAGCGGCGGCTGGCCCATCAGCCCAGACTCCAGCCGCCAGAAAGGCCCCGCCCAGCAACAGTGAGGGCACCAGCACGATGCCTTTGGCGGTGCGGTTGAGGCTCATGCGCCGCAGTCCTGCTGCAAGGTTGCGTAGCCAGCCGCCACCAGATCGCGCGCGACATCGGTGCTGCGGTCCAGGCGTTCAACCTGGGCCAGCAGCACCCCCTGATCGGTACCGCGCGGCCTGAGGTTGACGCGGGTGCGGCGCGGCAGGTCCTGCCGCAACCAGTCGGTGGCCTGCTGCTGTTGCTCGGGGTTGAGCACCAGGCAGGCCAGCTCAACGCCATAGCTGCGGTTCTGATCACCCACCTGCAGCAGGGTGGCACTGCGCACCTGCAACACCTCGGCCGCTGCTACAGACACTGGAGCCAAACCCAACGGAAGCAGCACGCACAGAGCCAGCAGGACACCGCCCAGCAGGCGTCGCAGAGCCGATGGCACCAGCGGGTTCAAAGCCGCGCGCCGCAGCTGGGGCAGAACAGGTGAGCGCTGGCGGTGGTGGCCCCGCAACTGCCGCACTGGCGGCTGGTGTCGATCGCCAGCTCAGGATGGCTGGGCAGACCGACCATCTGGGCATTGCTGGCACCGGGCGGCACCATCGGGTAGCAGTTTTCGTTGCGGCGCACCCGCACATCGATGAAGGCCGGACCCGGGTGAGCCAGGGCCTCAGCCAGCTGCGTGCGCAGCGTCGCGCGCTCGTTGATGAGCACCCCGCGCACCCCAAAGGCCTCGGCCAGCGCGACGAAGTCGGGCATGCCGCCGGTCATTTCAGACGCCGAGTAGCGCTCGTCATAGAAGCTCTCCTGCCACTGACGCACCATGCCCTGCCAGCCGTTGTTGAGCACCACAACTTTCACCGGCAGGTCGTACTGGCTGAGGGTGCCCAGCTCCTGAATGTTCATCAGGATCGAAGCATCACCGGCGACGCAGATCACCTGCTCGCCCGGAAAGGCTGTCTGCACGCCCATGGCTGCAGGCATGCCAAAGCCCATGGTGCCGAGGCCAGCACTGCTGATCCAGCGGCGTGGTCCATTGCGCAGATACTGGGCAGCCCACATCTGGTGCTGGCCGACGTCGGTGGTGTAGAAGGCGTCTGGCGCCAGATCGCGCAGCGCGATCACCACCTCCTGCGGGGCGATCTCCCCTTCAGGGGTGGGAACCACCAGCGGGTAGTTCTGTTTCCAGGTGTTGATGCGATCGAGCCAGGCCTCGGTGCGGCCCTGTGAATCCTCACCCGCCGAGCGCTCCAACATCTGCTCAAGGGCGGCGGCCACATCGGACACCACCGGCACCTCTGGCACGCGGGTTTTGCCCAATTCAGCGGCATCGATGTCGATGTGGATCACCTGGGCGCGCGGCGCAAAGCCGTCGAGCCTGCCGGTGACCCGGTCGTCAAAGCGAGCGCCGGCGGCGATCAGCAGATCGCATTCGGTCACAGCAAAGTTGGCGTAGGCGGTGCCATGCATGCCGAGCATGCCGACCGAGAGGGGATGGTTCTCATCAAACGCCCCCTTGCCCATCAAGGTGGTGGTGACCGGGAGCCTGAAACGCTCGGCCAGCTGCAGCACCTGCCCATGGGAACCGCTGCTGATGGCACCGCCTCCCACGTACAGCAGGGGGCGACGCGCCTGGCGGATCAACTGCAGGGCCGCGTCGATGGCACGTGCTTCAGGTTGAGGCGACACACGGAAACCGGCGGGCCTGACGCTGCCCGGCTGCACCGGGATGTAATCGAATTCCTCCGTGCCGACATCCTTGGGCACATCGATCAGCACCGGGCCGGGCCGGCCACTGGCGGCAATCAAAAAGGCCTCCGCCACGATGCGGCCGATGTCGCGGGGATCGCGCACCACCCACGAGTGCTTCACGATGGGCAGGGTGATGCCGAAGATATCGGTCTCCTGGAAGGCATCGGTGCCGATCGCCGCGCGCGGCACCTGACCGGTGATCACCACCATGGGCACCGAATCCATCTGGGCGGTGGCGATGCCGGTCACCAGATTGGTGGCGCCAGGGCCCGAGGTGCCAAAGCAGACCCCAACCCGGCCCGTGGCGCGGGCGTAGGCGTCGGCCGCATGGGTGCCGCCCTGCTCATGCCGCACCAGGATGTGGCGCAGCCACCCCTTGGCCTCGGCGCGGTGCAGCGCGTCGTAGATGGGCAGGATCGCGCCACCCGGATACCCAAAAATCACCTCAACGCCATGGCGATGCAGGGCGTCCATGAGGGCATCGGCCCCTTTGATCCGCACGGGCGCTGCGGCCGGGGTGGTGCTGAGGGGGTCCGCCGTGGCGGCAGGGGTGAGAGGCGTGAGCGTCACGGCTGCGGCGTGCCAGCGCGGCTGGATTGAATCAGATGCCTCCAACCCTAGGCGCCGGTTGGCGTTTTGAGGTCCCGCGACTGGCCACCATGGCCCGCAGCACACGGGCCGGGTCCAGCCATTGACCGCGGTAGCGCACGCCCCAGTGCAGATGAGGGCCGCTGGTGCGCCCTGAGAGGCCCACATGGCCGATCAACTGACCCGTGGCGACAGCCTGACCCTGGCTCAGGCTCACCGGCCCGCTGCGGTAGGTCCCGCCCCAGGTGCTCCCTGCCAGGTGGCAATACACGTGCTCATAGGAGCCCGAGCGAATGACCAAGCCAACCCCACAGGAGCCATCGGTGATGAGCTCCTGCACCACCCCGCCCCACCAACTGTGAATGGCGGATCCGAGGGGAGCAGCGATATCGAGCCCGTCATGGGGTTCAACGCTGCCGCTAGGGCCGATGCGGCTGCCGTAGTGACTGGTGAAGCGCACAAAACTGGCGACCGGAAACACCCCCAGACGCCAGCGACCGCTGCTGCTGAGCTGCTGGGACGACGCAGAACCGGCCAGCAACACCGCCAGGGGCAGCTGGGCACTGAGCAGGGCAACACAGAGTGCTTTAAAGCAGACCGAGGGCATGGAGCGGACCGCGGCCACTGATCAGCTCCAACAGAAAAGCGGAAAACCCGAGCATCGCCAAGCGTCCGTTCCAGACTTCGGAGCTGTTGTTCCAGCCCCATGCCCATTTGTCCTGGGGATAGAGCTTGACCTTGGTCGGCAAGGCAGCCGCCTGATCCAGGTTCACCTCAGGCCCGGCGAGGGCGTGTTGGACCAGATCACTGAGCGCGGCAATGAAGGTGCTGTCGGTGTCGAGGGCCGGCACCCGCCTGAAATTGCTGATCCCCGCTTCATGGGCGATCTCGCGGTACTCAATGTCGATTTCCTCGAGGGTCTCGATGTGCTCGCTGACAAAGCTGATCGGCACCACCACCAGATCCTTGACACCGGCCTCGCCAAGTTCGTTGAGCGCGTCATCGGTGTAGGGACGCAGCCATTCGACCGGACCGACGCGGCTCTGGTAGGCGAGCGTGTGGGGGTTGCCGTGACCCACCAGCTCGGCGAGTCGCTGCATGATCTGGGCGGTGCAGGCCTCGATCTCCTGTTGATAGGGATCGCCGGCCTCTTCCACATAGCTCTTGGGCACACCATGGGCGCTGAAGAACACGTGCGCAGCAGCAGGTGTGCTGCAGGCCTGAACCTCCCTGGCGATCAGCCTGGCCATCGCATCGATGTAGCCCGGATGGTCGAAATAACTGCGGATGCAGCGCAACGGCAGGCGGGCAAAGGCCGGATCGGCCTGGCGCAGACGCTGCAGCTCGCGGAAGCTCGAGCCGCTGGTGCTGATCGAAAAATGCGGGTACAGGGGCAGCACCACCACCTCATCGATGCCGTCGGCCTTGATGTCAGCCACGGCCGATTCGGTGAAGGGGTGCCAGTAACGCATCGCCACGTAGCTGGTGGCCTCGATGCCGCGGCTGCGCAGGCTGCTCTGCAGCTCGCGGGCCTGCTGTTCGGTGATCCGGCGCAAGGGCGAGCCGCCACCGATCGAGCGGTAGGCCTCCTGCGACTTGCCGGCCCGCAGGCTGCTGATCAGCCAGGCGAGCGGTTTCTGCAGGGCCGGGTTGGGCAGGCGGATGATCTCCGGGTCGGAGAAGAGGTTGTACAGAAAGGGACCGACGTCCTGAATGCGCTCAGGACCGCCGAGGTTCAACAGCAGCACGCCAACATTGGCCATGCCCGTGTCCGCGCTGCAAACAAGCGCCGAGCGTAACGCTGCCGGCGCGGCTCTGGCCGCCGATGGCCTGCAGAGATACCTTCGGCGTTGACACGCCCGGGCCAAGCCTGCGATGCCAGCCGCTGTGAGCACCACCGATGCGCTGAGCCGGCAGCTTGTGCAGAGCAACGCCATGCTGGCTGCCGCAGGCATCCGGCTGCGGCTTGAGCGGCGCGGCCGCACGTTGAACCTCAGGGGCCCGCTGCCGCGGCGCGATGCACCAGACGAGCTAAGGGTGCAACGGCTGAGCCTGGGGCTTGCTGCGGACGCCGATGGGCTCAAAGAAGCGCACCGCCGTCTGCTGCAGGTGCATGGGCAATTGGAGCAGCAGCGCTTCAACTGGCAGGACTGGTCAGAGCGCCCCAGCAGCAGCAACAGCAGCGCCCTGGGCCTCGAGCAGCAGCTCAGCAGCTTTGAAGCGGCGTTCTTCAGCGACCCGCGACGCCAGCGCCAGCCTGCCGGCAGCCGCACCACCTGGAGCAGCGCCTACCTGCCCTACCTGCGCCGCCTGCAGCGCCTGGCCGCGGGGCGGCAGGGGGGCCTCGATGTGCCGCTGCTGCTTGCCGTGCTCGACAGCTATGAGCTGGCGAGCCGCAGCCGCCAGCAGTGCACCACCGCCCTGGGGGCCCTGGCGCGGCACTGCGGTCTGACCCTGCCGGATGACTGGAGCGAGCGCGGCTCGGGCTATGGCCTGCACCGCGCACAATTTCGCCAGCTGCCCAGCGACAGCGAGATCCTTGCGCTGCTGGAGCTGATTCCGAATCGGCATTGGCGCTTGGTCTTCGGGCTGATGGCCACCTACGGACTACGCAACCACGAAGCGTTTTTCTGTGACCTGTCGTCCCTCGCCCCCGGGGGCGACCGGGTGATCCGGGTGCTGCCCACCAGCAAAACCGGTGAGCATCAGGTCTGGCCGTTTCAACCCGACTGGGTCGATCACTTTGGGCTGGCTGAGCTGGCTGCATCGCGCTCGGCCCTGCCTGCTGTAAGCACCGACCTGCGCCGCACCACCCTGCAGCAGGTGGGTCGGCGCGTGGCCGAACAATTCAAGCGTTACCAGCTGCCGATCACCCCCTATGACCTGCGCCATGCCTGGGCCGTGCGCACGATTCACATCGGCCTGCCCGACACCGTGGCGGCGCGCATGATGGGGCACTCGGTCGCCATTCACACGCGCACCTATCACCACTGGATCACCCGCCGCGACCAGCAGCAGGCGGTCGACGCGGCCCTGGCCAGGCTGGCGTCATGAGACTGGTCTGATGAAGCGACCGCTGCGCACCCTGGCCTACCGCCACCGCTGGTTCTATGACGCGGTGAGCGCGATCAGCGCGCTGAGCGTCGGCGGGCCCGAGCGCCTGCGCCAGCTGGCTCCCGCGATGCTGGCCAGCCGGCTGCCCGTTGGGGCGCCGGTGCTCGATCTGTGCTGTGGCGGCGGCGAGGGCGCCATTGCCCTGGCGCGCCTGGGCCTGCGCGTGTGCGGACTCGATGTCGCCCCGCGGGCGCTCGATCAGGCGCGCGAACGCGCCCGCCGCTGCGGCCTGACGGTCCAGTGGATCGAAGGTTTGGCCGAAGACCCGCCGCTGGCGCCCTGCAGCCAGGCGGGCATCACGATCGCGCTGGCTCTGCACGAGTTCAGCGCCGCTGAACGGCGCGCGGTGCTGGCCGCCTGCACCCGGCTGCTGCAACCGGGCGGCTGGCTGGCGCTGGTTGATCTGCATCCGGCGAGGGGTGTGATGGCCCTGCCGCAACAACTGTTTTGCGCCCTGTTTGAAACCGAGACCGCCATCGATTTTCTGGCCAGCGACCTGAGCGTGGAGCTCGAGCAGGCCGGCCTTGCGGTGGTGCAGCGCGAGCGGCTGGCCGGCGGGGCGCTGCAACGGCTGCTGGCCCAGAAACCACCGCTTGCAGAGCCGCACCCGCCAGAGTGAGGTCCATCTGCAGCTTGCGCGCCTCCCATGAGCAGCACCGCTGATCCGGCAACAGGGACGGTTGATCTCGATGCCCTGGCGGCCGAGATCGGTCCCGGCGGGGCGCTGGCGCCCGAGCGCGAGCAGCAGGCCTACCAGGCGCGCATGCAGCGCCGCCAGCAGGTGCAGCGCCAGCGGGTGGGCGAGCGCACTCTCGAGAAGGGACTGGTGTTGGTGTTCACCGGCGACGGCAAAGGCAAGACCACCGCGGCACTTGGGCTGGTGCTGCGCACCCTGGGCCACGGCGAGTCGGTGGCTGTGCTGCAGTTCATCAAGGGCGGCTGGCAGCCGGGCGAGGCCAAGGCGCTCGAGCTGTTTGGCGAGGCGCTGCACTGGCACGCCCTGGGTGAGGGCTTTACCTGGGAGACCCAGGACCGCGAGCGCGACAAGGCCCTGGTGCATGCCGCCTGGGAGCGCTCGCTCACTTACCTGGCCGACGGCAGCCGCAAGCTGGTGGTGCTCGATGAGGTCAATGTGGCCCTGAAGCTGGGCTACCTCGAGGTGGACCAGTTGCTCGAAGGCCTGGCCCTGCGGCCGCCGTTGACCCACGTGGCCTTGACCGGCCGTGGTGCCCCACCAGCCCTGCTGGAGCGGGCCGACCTGGTCACCGAAATGAAGCTGGTGCGCCACCCCTTCAGGGAGCAGGGGGTCAAGGCCCAGAAGGGGATTGAGTTCTAGGCCCTAGCCCAGATCAGCCTGCAGCTGGGCAAGCCCACCCACCAGCAGCGACAGGCCGCTGACCAGCAAGGCGCGGTGCAGCTCAGGTTCGCGCCAGAGGCTGGCATCGGCGCTGGCACGCTCGATCGCCGAGAGGGTCAGCCGTGCCATCAGCAGCGACGAGCGGGGGCACGACGGCAATCCTTGAGCCATGGGCAATCGCGCTTTGCGCCACTGAAGCGGGGTACAAGGCAGGGCGCAAGGCCGTTGCTACGCTCCAACAAATCAAGGCGTTCAATGGGTTACAAGCGCGTTCTGCTCAAGCTCAGCGGCGAGGCGCTGATGGGGGAGCAGGGCTACGGCATCGACCCAGCGATCGTGCAGTCGATCGCCCGTGACGTGGCCGCCTGCGTGGCCACCGGCACCCAGCTGGCGATCGTGGTGGGCGGCGGCAACATCTTTCGCGGGCTCAAGGGCTCTGCCGCCGGCATGGACCGGGCCACCGCCGACTACGTCGGCATGCTGGCCACCGTGATGAACGCCATCACCCTGCAAGACGGGCTGGAGCGCGCCGGCATTCCCACCCGGGTGCAGAGCGCCATCTCGATGCAGGAGGTGGCTGAGCCGTACATCCGCCGCCGCGCGATCAGGCACATGGAAAAGGGCCGGGTGGTGATCTTTGCCGCCGGTACCGGCAACCCGTTTTTCACCACCGACACCACCGCCGCCCTGCGGGCTGCCGAGATCGGCGCCGATGTGGTCTTTAAAGCGACGAAGGTGGACGGTGTCTACGACAAGGACCCCGCCCGCCATCCCGGCGCCGTGCGTTACGACACGCTCACCTTCCTCGATGTGCTGAGCAGCGAGCTGGAGGTGATGGACAGCACCGCGATCGCCTTGTGCAAGGACAACGCCATCCCGATCGTGGTGTTTGATCTGTTCGGCCCCGGCAACATCGGCCGGGCTGTGGCCGGCGAATCGATCGGCACCCGCATCACCCCCTGAGCCCCTGAGCCATGGACCTCGAAGCCAGCATGCGCAAGTCGCTGGACGCCGCCCAGCGCACCTTCAACACGATCAGAACCGGCCGCGCCAACCCGTCGCTGCTCGACAAGATTCAGGTCGAGTACTACGGCGCTGACACACCGCTCAAGTCGCTGGCGAGCCTGTCGACCCCCGACGCCCAGACGATCCAGATCCAGCCGTTTGACACCAGCGCCATGGCGTTGATCGAAAAGGCGATCTCCATGAGCGATCTGGGCCTCACCTGCAACAACGACGGCAAGGTGATCCGCATCAACATTCCGCCGCTCACCGAAGACCGCCGCAAGGAGCTCTGCAAGCTGGCCGCCAAGTACGCCGAAGAGGGCAAGGTGGCGCTGCGCAACATCCGCCGCGACGCGATCGAGCGGATCAAGAAGCAGGAGAAAGAGGGCGAGTTCTCAGAAGACCAGAGCCGTGACGAGCAGGACAAGGTCCAGAAACTCACCGACAAGTTCATCGCCGAGCTTGAGAAGCAATTGGCCGACAAGGAAGCCGACATCCTCAAGGTCTGAGCGATGCAGCCACCGTTCGATGTGGCGGTGGTGGGCGGCGGTGCCGCGGGGGCCAGTTGCGCCGTGCATCTGGCCCTTGCCGGCTTCAACGTGGTGGTGCTCGAGCAGGGTCCCTCGCCGCGCAGCAAACCCTGCGGCGGCGGCATGGCGGCCTCGGTGCAGCAATGGTTCCCCTTTGCCCTGAGTCCAGCGGTCGATCAGGTGATCCGGCGCGTGCGCTTCACCTGGTGCCTTGAAGATCCGGTCGTCGCCGAACTGCCTGGTGAGGCGCCGTTCTGGATCGTGCAACGGCAGCGGCTCGATGCCCACCTGCTGCAGCACGCCACCGCAGCGGGTGCCGAGCTGCGCCAGAACTGGCCGGTGCACGCCCTGCAACGGCTCGGCACGCTCTGGGAGCTGCAAGGGCCCGCAGGCAGCCTGCGCGCCAGGGCGGTGGTGATCGCTGCAGGCAGCAGTTCAGCGCTGGGGGCACCGCTGGCGCTGGGATCGCCCAGACCCCGCTACGCCAGCACCATCGCCGTGGAGGTGAGCGCTCCGGTTCAGGAGAGCGAGACCGCCCGGTTTGACTTTGGCCTGGTGCACCACGGCTTCTGCTGGAGTTTCCCCAGGCAGGGGGGCTACAGCATTGGCCTGGGCACCTTCATCGGCCGTGAACCAGCCGACGGCCAGACCGTGCTCGAGCAGCTGCTGCCCGATCTGGGGCTGGAGGCAGACAGCGGCGTGCGCACGAGCTGCGCGCTGCGCATCTGGGATGGTCACCACCGGCTGCACGGCGATGGCGTTGTGGTGGTCGGCGATGCCGCTTCGCTGTGTGATCCCTTCTTGGCCGAAGGGATCCGGCCGGCGCTGTTGAGCGGCACCGCGGCTGCCGCATCCCTGGGCCAATGGCTCAGAGGCGATGGCCAGGCCCTGGCGCTCTACAGCGCCCGCATGCGCCGCGAGTGGGGCGAATCGATGGCCTGGGGCAAGCGGATTGCGCAGGTGTTCTACCGGGTGCCCCGCATCGGCTACCAACTGGGGATCAAACGCCCCACCGCACCCCAGCGCATCGCCCAGATTCTCTCGGGACAGATGGGCTACGGCGACATCGCCCAACGGGTGATCAAACGGCTGCTGTTTCAGCAGGGCTGAAGCTCAACCCACTGAACCTCAGCCAAAACGGGTGCTGTCCTTGAGCTGGCGCAGCCGCTGATCAATCGAGCCCAGCAGCTCGATGGCAAACATCGGCGCCTCCTGCACCGCAAACAGGAACTTCTCCCGGTTCATCACCAGCACCTTGCAGGCGGTGAGCGCCTTGGCATTGCCGTAGCGGCGGTGGTCGGGAGTGACCAACGCGCCGGCGCCGAACACATCGCCGGCCTTGATCTGCTCATGGCCGGCGTCGCCGTTCCAGCTGAGCTCGATCGTGCCCTCGAGCAGGCCGAACATGCAGTCGCCGGATTCGCCAGAGCGAAAGATCAACGTGCCAGGCGCAACATCCATCACCTCGCCATGGCTGGCGAGCGCCCGCATGGTTTCGAGCGCATTGATGGTGGGTGTTGGCTTGGCATCGGCCATGGTTCAGCTCCTCGCTGCGATCGCCAGCGGGGCCCCGAGGCCGCCGCGCACGTCTTCTGGGGCCAGCTTGCCATCGTTGTCGGTGTCGAGGGCGGCAAAGACCGCATCGCTGCCCAGCCACTCCTCACGGGTGATGCAGCCATCGCCATCGAGGTCGTTGAGCAAAAAGATTTCATGCACGGCATGGTCAAAGGCCTTGCCGCCCTCGAGCTCAGCGAGCCGGTGGGCCAGCTGTTGCTCAAGGGTTTCGATCGCTTTGCAAAACCCGCGGATGCCCTCATCGAGCTTCTCGCTCGCCATGGCATCACCGGCCAGCATCTGACGAAAGCCGGCCTCATCGAGATGGAGCTGCGGCTCGGTCGGAGCCGGGTCAAAGGCCTTGAGCTTGCGCTCCAGGTCACCATCGCTGCTGCGCAGTTCATCAAGCAAGGCCGGCGAGATGGTCAACAGATCGCAGCCGGCCAGTTCGATGATCTCGTCGATGTTGCGGAAGCTGGCTCCCATCACCTCGGTTTTGTAGCCGTAGGTCTTGAAGTAGTTGAAGATCTGGGTGACTGAGACAACGCCCGGATCTTCAGGTCCGGGGTAGTGGTCACGTCCGGTCGATTTTTTGTACCAATCCAGAATGCGGCCGACAAACGGCGAGATCAAGGTGACGCCTGCCTCAGCGCAGGCAACGGCCTGGGCAAAGCCAAACAACAGGGTCAGGTTGCAGTGGATGCCTTCGCGCTCCAGCAGCTCTGCAGCGCGGATCCCCTCCCAGGTGGAGGCGATCTTGATCAGCACACGGTCGTTGCTGATGCCAGCTTTGTTGTAAAGGCCAATGAGCTTGCGGGCCTTGGCGATGGTGGCCTCGGTGTCAAAGCTCAGACGCGCGTCCACCTCGGTCGAGACACGGCCCGGCACGATCTTGAGGATCTCTTTGCCAAAGGTGACGCAGATCTCATCGAGTGCTTCATGCACCACAGCCTCTGCTGACGCTGCTGCCCCCATCACCGTGCGGGACTCGCGCAGCGAGCGATCGATCAACTCCTGGTACGCGGGTATCTGTGCTGCCGCCAAGATCAGTGACGGATTGGTGGTGGCGTCGCGCGGGGTGAACTGACGAATCGCGTCAATGTCGCCGGTATCGGCAACCACCACCGTCATGGCGGCGAGTTGATCGAGCAGGTTGGCCATGCGAATGCGGTGGGCAGAGCCGGTTGCGCGAACGCTAGCCAGATCTTCGGTGCTGCCCAGCCCGCACGAGCAAAGGTTGACTTAAGGCCGGCTCAAGCGGGCCTGGCTTTGCTGCGCGGGCGTGAGGGGGGAATGTTCTCGAGCACCAGCAGGGCATCAATGATCTGCTTGGCGACAGGGGCAGCAACGGTTGAGCCGAAGACACTGCCGCCCTTGGGTTCATCGATGACCACCAGCACCACATAGCGCGGATCATCCATGGGTAGATGGCCGACAAAGCTGGTGATCAGTGCACCGGAGATGTACACCCCATTTTCGGCCTTCTGAGCGGTGCCTGTCTTGCCACCGATGCGGTACCCGGGTGTCTTGACCGGCAGCGTTCCGTTCTCGACAACGCTCTCCATCCAGCCCATGACGGTGCGTGTCACTGCCGGATCGAGCAACTGCAATCCACTGGCCGACGGTGGGGCCGCCAGGGCGTCGCCCGAGCGCAGACCGCGGGTGATGTGGGGACTCACCAAACGGCCGCCGTTGGCCAGCATGCCGTGCAATTGCAGCAGCTTCAACGGCGTCAGCGAAAAGCCCTGTCCGAAGGCCGCCACAGCCGGCTCAATCGGCTGCGAGACAAACGAGCGGCGATCTTTCAGCTGACCGGCCACCGCCCCTGGCAGATCGGTGTCAGGCCTGGTGTCAATGCCCATCGTCTGCAGCCAACCCCAAAAGCGATCGGGCTTGACGTGGGCCATGGCGCGCACCATCGCGACGTTGCTGGAGACCTGCAGCACCGTGGGGAAGTCGATCACCCCATTGGCCTTCTTGTCGTGGTTGAAGATCGGCCAGCCGCCGATGCTGAGTGAACCGTTGTCCGTGATCCTGTCGGTCGGCTTGATCGCCTTTTCCTGCAGCGCCAGGGCCAGATTGATCGGCTTGAAGGTGGAGCCGGGTTCGTAGAGATCCTGCACCGACCATTCGCGGAACAGTCCCGGTTTGAAAGCCCAGAAGCGGTTGGGGTCGTAGGTGGGATAGGAGGCCAGGGCGAGCATCTCGCCGTTGCGCACATCCATCACCAGGGCAGCGCCGCGCTTGGCACTCCACTGTTTGATCTGGCGCGCCAGGGCCTGTTGGGCCACCTGCTGCAGCCGTGCATCGAGGGTGAGCTGGAGGCGCAGGTCGTCGCCATAGAGGGAGCCTGCACTGAGCCCCTCTGGCAGCGGGGTGCCGTCGGCCCCGCGGCGCATGCGCAGGGTGTCTTCGTGGCGGCGCAGATCGCGGTCGCGACTCTGTTCAAGGCCCGCCTGGGGAACCCGCTCGAGGTTCAGGAAGCCAACCACGTTGGCGAACAGGCTGCCCTGGGGGTAGATGCGATGCGGGTACGCCTCCAGATCGAGCCCGCTGATGCCGAGCTGGCGCACCCGCTCGGCGGTTTCGGGATCGAGATCGGTGGCGAGCTTGATCCCGCTGGGGCGTTGCTTGAGGCTGGCGAGCAGCTTGGCCTGGGGTAGGGCAAGCACCGCTGCCAGACGCTGGGCCACATCGGCAGGGCTGCGCAGCTGGTTGGGTTCATCCCCCGGAAAATTGAAATAGCGCGGATGGGCCCACAGCGTGAAGCGCTGCTCATCGAGAGCGACCAGCCGGCCGTTGCGATCGACAATCGTGCGGCGCTTGCCGATCGGCGCGATCGACTGGGTCTGAATCGCGCGGGCCCGGGCCTGCAAGGCACGGCTGTCGGCGATCTGCAACCACGCCAGACGCAGGGCCAAACCG
>VGQS01000032.1 GCA_016882285.1 Cyanobacteria bacterium K_DeepCast_35m_m2_155
TACCAGATCGCGCGCTGCTTCAGGGATGAAGACCTGCGCGCCGACCGCCAGCCCGAGTTCACCCAGCTCGACATGGAGATGAGCTTTTTGGATCAGGAGCAGATCCTGGCCCTCAACGAGGGCCTGATTGCCCAGATCTGGAAGCAGGTCAAGGGCGTCGAGCTGCCGCGGCCGTTCCCGCGCATGAGCTGGCACGAGGCCATGGAGCGCTACGGCACCGACCGGCCCGACACCCGCTACGGCATGGAGCTGGTCAACGTGAGCGACCTGGTGGCTGGCATGGGCTTCAAGGTGTTCAGCGGCGCCGTGGCGGCCGGCGGCAGCGTCAAGGTGCTGCCGGTGCCAGGCGGCAACGAGGCGCTCAGCAACGTGCGCATCAAGCCCGGCGGTGATGTGTTCAGCGAGGCCCAGGCCGCTGGCGCCGGTGGTCTGGCCTTCATCCGCGTGCGCGAGGGCGGCGAGATCGACACCATCGGCGCCATCAAGGACAACCTGAGCGAAGAGACCAAGGCCGAGCTGCTGGCGCGCACCGGCGCGCAGCCCGGCACCCTGCTGCTGTTTGGCGCTGGCGAGACCGCCACGGTCAACAAGGCGCTGGACCGGGTGCGCCAGTTCCTGGCCCGCGAACTGGGCCTGGTCAAGCCCGACCGCGACAACGACCAGTGGAACTTCCTGTGGGTGGTCGATTTCCCGATGTTCGAGTTCAACAGCGACGAGAGCCGCTACGAGGCGCTGCACCACCCCTTCTGCGCCCCCAACACCGAAGACCTTGGGGCAGATCCAGCCGCCTGGGCCGAGACGTTGCCCACCGCGCGGGCCCAGGCCTACGACCTGGTGCTCAATGGCCTGGAGCTGGGCGGCGGCTCGCTGCGCATCCACAACAGCGACCTGCAGCGCCAGGTGCTGCAGACCGTGGGATTGCCGCTGGAGGAAGCCAACCAGCAGTTCGGCTTCCTCATGGATGCCCTCGACCTGGGCGCCCCGCCCCACGGCGGCATCGCCTTCGGTCTCGATCGCATGGTGATGCTGCTGGCCGGCGAAGAGTCGATCAGAGACACGATCGCCTTCCCCAAGACCCAGCAGGCCCGCTGCCTGATGACCGGCGCTCCCGGTGCCGTAGCGGCCAAGCAGCTCGAGGAGCTGCATGTGGCCAGCACCTGGGACCCCGAGCAGGACTGAACCTGAAGACAAGTGGTTGAAAGACGCACAAATCTCATTTGCGTCGCAACAGTGAAAGGTTGCTCCGATCGTGGGCCTGCTGACGCATGGCCAGCCCAGCTGCCGCTTCTGACCTGGTTCGTGCCTATCTCAAGGAGATTGGCCGCCACCCCCTGCTGAGCCAGGAGGAAGAGTTGCTGCTGGCGCGCCAGGTGCAACGTCGCCAACAGCTGCTCCGCCAGCCAGCTGACGGCGACCAGCAGCTTCAGCGCGAACGCCAGCTGCAGCTGCATCAGGGCGAACGGGCACGGCAGCGCATGATCCAGGCGAATCTGCGCCTGGTGGTGGCCGTGGCCAAGAAATACCAGCGCCGCGGCCTTGAGCTGCTCGACCTGGTGCAAGAAGGCAGCGTGGGGCTCGAAAAGGCGGTGGAGCGCTTTGACCCCACCCGGGGCTTTCGCTTCAGCACCTATGCCTACTGGTGGATTCGCCAGAGCATCACCCGCGCCCTGGCGTGCCAGGGCCGCACGATTCGTGTGCCGGTGCACATCAGCGAAAAGCTCAACCGCATTCGCCACACCCAGCAGCAGCTGGCCCTTGCCCTGGGGCGCTCGGCCAGCGTGGGCGAGATCGCCGCCGCAGCGGGCCTGAGCGAAGCCAGCGTGCGCAACACCCTGCAGCAACTGCGGGCGCCCCTCTCGCTCGAGACGCGGGTGGGCAACGAGCAGGACACAGCCCTGGGGGATCTGCTGGTGGACAGCCATCCGACCCCCGAAGCGCAGCTCAGCCGCCTGCAGCTGCAGGAAGCGATCGAAACCCTGCTCACGCAGCTCAACCCCCGCGAAGGCGAGGTGATCCGCGAGCGTTTCGGGCTGGACAATGACACCCCCCGCAGCCTCAGCGAGATCGGCGAACGGCTGCACCTCTCGCGCGAGAGGGTGCGCCAGATCGAATCGCGGGCCCTGCTCAAGCTCAGGCAACCCCAGAACCGCTGCAGATTGCGCGATTACCTGGCCAGCCTCGACTGACCCCTGCTAAAACGAAGTCACTATGAGTAAGAGCGATGACCCAGGCTCCTCCGATCGACATCGGCATCGCAGCCGAACAGCGCCAGCAGATCGCCGACGGGCTGGGCCGCGTGCTGGCTGACAGCACCGTGCTCTACGCCAAGACCCACGGCTTCCACTGGAACGTCACCGGAGCGATGTTCAACACACTCCATCTGATGTTCATGGAGCAGTACACCGAGCTGTGGACCGCCCTCGACGAGATCGCCGAGCGCATCCGCGCCCTGGGCCACATAGCCCCATTCGGCGCCGCCACCTACAACGGCCTCTCGTCGATTCCTGAAAGCCAGGGTGTGCCGGCCGCCATGGCCATGGTGCGCGAGCTGGTCGAAGGCCATGAAGCTGTGGCCCGCACGATTCGCAGCGTCTTTGCGGTGGCCGATGCGGCGGGCGATCAGCCCACAGCCGATCTGCTCACCCAGCGCCTGCAGATCCACGAAAAAACCGCCTGGATGCTGCGCAGCCTGTTGGAGTGATGAAGCCCCTGGTGGCAGCCGGTAGATTGAAGAATCGACTGGAGTTCCATGGGCCAGACCTCCCCAGCCAGCCCTGCTGCCCTGGCGACGGGGAGCCGCACAAAATTCGTCTTCGTGACGGGCGGGGTGGTCTCGAGCATCGGCAAGGGCATCGTGGCCGCAAGCCTCGGGCGGCTGCTCAAGAGCCGCGGCTACCAGGTCTCGATTCTCAAGCTGGATCCCTACCTCAACGTGGATCCCGGCACGATGAGCCCCTACCAGCATGGTGAGGTGTTCGTCACCGAAGACGGCGCCGAAACCGACCTGGACCTGGGCCACTACGAGCGCTTCACCGACACCGCCATGTCACGCCTCAACAGCGTGACCACCGGTTCGATCTACCAGTCGGTGATCAACAAGGAACGCCGCGGCGACTACAACGGCGGCACGGTGCAGGTGATTCCCCACATCACCGGCGAGATCCGTGAACGGATCCACCGCGTGGCGGCCAACTCAGGGGCCGATGTGGTGATCACCGAGATCGGCGGCACCGTCGGCGACATCGAATCGCTGCCGTTTCTCGAAGCGATCCGCGAGTTCAGAGGCGATGTCGGCCGGCATGACACGGCCTACGTGCATGTCACCCTGCTGCCGTTCATCGGCACCTCTGGCGAACTCAAGACCAAACCCACCCAGCACTCGGTCAAGGAACTGCGCTCGATCGGCATTCAGCCCGACGTGCTGGTGTGCCGCAGCGACCGGCCGATCGCCGACGAGATGAAGGCCAAAATCGGCGGTTTCTGCGGTGTTCAGGCCCGCGGGGTGATCCAGGCCCTCGATGCCGACAGCATCTATGCGGTGCCTCTGGCGATGGAGCAGGAGGGCCTCTGCCGCGAAGTGCTCGATGTGCTGCGGCTCGATGACCACGACAGCGACATGGCCAGCTGGGCTCAGCTGGTCACCAAGCTGCGCAACCCGGGCCCGGCCGTGAAGGTGGCGCTGGTGGGCAAATATGTGCAGCTCAACGACGCCTACCTGTCGGTTGTCGAGGCCCTGCGCCATGCCTGCATCGACTGTGATGCCAGCCTCGATCTGCGCTGGATCTGTGCAGAACAGATCGAAACCCAGGGGGCCGACGCCCTGCTCTCAGGGGTTGATGCGGTGGTCGTACCCGGCGGCTTTGGCAACCGCGGCGTCGACGGCAAGGTGGCCGCGATCCGCTGGGCGCGTGAGCAGCGGGTGCCGTTTTTGGGCCTGTGCCTCGGCATGCAATGCGCCGTGATCGAATGGGCCCGCAACACCGCCGGTCTGAGCGGTGCCACCAGCGCCGAACTCGATCCTGAAACGCCGCATCCGGTGATTCACCTGCTGCCGGAGCAGCAGGATGTGATCGACCTGGGCGGCACCATGCGCCTGGGGGTCTACCCCTGCCGGCTGACGCCGGGCAGCATGGGCCAGCGGCTCTATGGCGATGAGGTGGTCTATGAACGCCACCGCCATCGCTATGAGTTCAACAACGCCTACCGCAACCTGTTCCTTGAATCGGGCTACGAGATCAGCGGCACCTCACCCGATGGCCGCCTGGTCGAGCTGATCGAGCTCAAGAGTCACCCCTTCTTCACCGCCTGCCAGTACCACCCCGAATTTCTCTCGCGGCCCGGCAAACCCCATCCCCTGTTCAGGGGACTGGTGGCGGCAGCCCAGCAGCGGCTGCCCAATTCACCAGCCGAACTGCAGCACAGCCGCGAGCTTGAGCGCAGTGCCTCGAACGCCTCAGAAGGTCGCCGTTCGGAAGCTGCCGCCCCAGGTCAGTGACAGCACCACGGCCCGGCCGGCGTTGCTGCTGTTGTCGAGGTTGACCCCGCTGAGGGTGACGAACAACGGCACCCCCCGCGCCGGCACCAGCGACAGGCTGGCGTTGACCCCGCGCCCCACCCAGCCAGCACTGAGACCCAGATTGGGCGCCAGCTCAACGCCCAGCGAGGCAAAGGCCCCCTGGCTGGGCAACCAACCCTGATCGATGCGCTGAAAACGGCCCCCACCGCCGCCAACATTGAGCTGCAGGGTCTGGCGAAAGGCCGGGTCGCCGGGGCGCAGCGGCCAGGCAAGCGTGAGCACGCCATAGGGGCTGCTCGGTTCTTCGGCCAGGGCGCCATAGCTGGCAACCCTGTACCAGCCCGCACTGACCGCGGCCTTGAAACGGGAGCCATCGGCCAGACTGCGGCCCACGCGCACATCGAAACTACCGCCACCAGGTTGGCCGCGGTAACTCTCCAGCACGACTGAGACCCAATAGGGTCGTGCCCTGCTGGGTCGTGCCAACCGCCAGACGCACCCGCGCCAGTGACACCGGTTTGCCATGGGCATGGCAAATGGTGGCCACGCAGGCCGCACCACAATCTTCCTCATCGTGCTGATGCACACAAGGCAGTGGGTTCGCCCGAGAGGCCAGCCAGCGCCGCAGCCATCGCTGCAGATCAGAGAGCCCCGATGGCCAGATCGTCGCGGTCATGACGCCGTGCGCTCGCTTAGGCGAGAACCAGGGCTGAACCGTTGCCCTGGGTGTTACTGACACTGCTGTTGAAGAGGGCCAGATTCACCGCCACGTTGATCTGCGGATTGACATTGAAGACGCTGGTCAGCGAGGTCGAAATGGCAGTACTGGTATCCGTAGTGATCGGAGCCAAAACGCCGTGTCCAAGACCACGACCGCGGCCTGGAGCGGCCATCAGACCACCGCGGCGGCCGCCACAGATCTGCTGGCAATCAAGCTCAGTGAGTTCAAACATGATGGAAGGAATGAAGAGGAAAGGGAAGGCCTGGCCTTCCCCAAAAAATGCAAAGCAACAAGCGCCAATCAGGCAGCGATGGTCTGGAAGGCGAGGTTGCTCTGCTCGTTGATGACACCAGCGAAGCTGTTCTTGCCACCGCCAAAAACCAGGTTGGTGGCAAAGTTGGATTGACGCAGTGAGTTTTTGTAGCTCGCAGCGCTGTAGACCCAGGAGGTCGTGGTGGTGGAACCGCCGCCCATAGGCCAACCGCCACCGCAAATGGCCTCGAGTTGAGGCTCAGTCAGAAAAGTGAGTTTGCTCATGATGAAGATGAAGTGAGATTGTCTCGATAGAGCCGAAGCCCCGATCCTGTTTAGTGAGTCAAACTATTGACGGAGCCCAGATGCTCACTTTTTCACCACGAATGCTGCATGAAGAAGCACACCAATGTGAAGCACAATGAGTTTGCTCAGACATCACACATCAAGGCCCACCTGCTCACTGATCTGCGGCACAAATGCCGGATGCATGACTGCTCGTTAGGCTTCGTTCATGACGGCGTCATTGGCGAACACGGCTCTGCCCGTGGTGGAGACCTTCCACTCCCTGCAAGGGGAAGGCGTTCATCTGGGGCGCAGTGCCTTTTTCATTCGCCTGGGGGGCTGCAGCGTGGGCTGCAGCTGGTGCGACACCAAACACTCCTGGCCGCTCGAGCAGCATGCGCGCCGCAGTCTCGCGGCGCTGGCCGCTGAGGCCAACAGCGCCGCTGCCGCCGGAGCCGCCTTTGTGGTGATCACCGGCGGTGAACCGCTGCACCATGACCTCGAGCCGCTCTGTACAGAACTGAGCACACTGCGCTGCAGCGATGGCACCGCGCTGCCGCTGCATCTGGAAACCAGTGGGGTCGATCCACTCAGTGGTCGCTTTGACTGGATCACCCTCTCGCCCAAGCCCCACAGCCCACCACGGGCCGAAGCCCTGCAGAGTTGCGATGAACTGAAAGTGATCGTCAACGAGGCGCGTGATCTGGCCTTTGCCGAATCCATGGCCAGTGCTGCCGCCTCTGGGCGCGGCGACACGATCGCACCTGTGCTGCTGCTGCAGCCGGCCTGGCAGAACGCGTCAGGGCTGCAGCTGGCCCTGGAGTACGTGCGCGCGCACCCAGCGTGGCGTCTGAGCCTGCAGACCCACAAATGGCTGCAGATTCGCTGAGCTCACTGGGCGAGCGCCTCACGGCTCTGGGTTTCAGCCTTCCACAGACGCCAACGCAGCTCGAGCTCTGCCGGCGCGTAAACCACAATCGGCCTGCTGGCGTTGTAGGGCACCACATAGGGCTTGCCGGCCATCGTCACCAGGGCCTTGCGGGGTTTTTGGTCTGGGGGACAGGCCCGACGCGTCGAGAACAGGGGGCCAACCCGATCCACACGAAACACCATCGGCGAGGCTTCGCTGGTGCGCCAGGGGCGCAGGCGGGCAGCAAAGCTGGTCAGGTTGCAATCGACCGTCGCCATCTGAGCAACGATGAGTTGGACCCGCCAGTCGCGGGGATCCCTGGACAGCTCAGGATCAGCTCCTGCAGGCAACACCCCTGGAAGCTGGATCACCCAACGGCGCTCACCGGTGGCCGGGGCTGGGTAAGCCGAAAGATCAAGCCGCGGAATCGCCGTCGCGGCAGGGGCCCCAATCAACAAGGCGGTAGCCGAGCCTATGAGCACAGCCAGGGAGCGACGCAGCACAGCAGCAATCTCAAACGTGTCACCATCCTGCTGAAGACCGCGCGATCTGGCAGCCTGGATCCATGCGTGGCAGCAGCGATCTCGACCCGCGGCCCAGCGCCGTCGCCCTGCTCTCGGGAGGCCTGGATTCGGCCACCGCAGCGGCTTTGGCCATCGAAGACGGCTACCACGTGATCGCGCTGTCACTGGACTACGGGCAACGGCACCACAGGGAACTGCAAGCGGCGACTGCCGTGGCCCAGGCCCTGGGGATCGACGAGCATCACACCTTGAGCGTCAACCTGGCCGCCTGGGGCGGCTCGGCCCTGACCGATGCAGCGATCGCCGTACCAACTGACGGCCCCGTCGACAACGTGATTCCCAGCACCTACGTGCCGGGGCGCAACACCGTGTTCATTGCCCTGGGGCTGAGCCTGGCCGAAGCACGCGGGGCCAGGCGCGTGGTGCTGGGCGTCAATGCCATCGACTACTCGGGTTATCCCGACTGCAGGCCCGACTATCTGGCGGCTTTTCAACAGCTGGCAGAACTGAGCAGCAAAGCCGGCCGCGAAGGCCGGGGGGCAGAACTGTGGGCGCCGCTGGTGCAGCTCAGCAAAGGCGACATCGTGGCCGAAGCACTGCGGCTGGGTGTGCCGATCGGCAGCACCTGGAGCTGCTATGGCGGTGGCGAGCAACCCTGCGGGGTGTGCGACAGCTGCCGCATTCGCGATACGGCGCTGATCGCTGCCGGGCAGCTGGCGCTGGCGAGCCCCTGGGCCCAGCAACAGCTGCACCAACCGTCGTGAGCGCTCAGCCATGCCGAGTGGCCCTGCCCTGGCGCGATCCGTTGGCCGTGGTGTGGTCTGTGGCGGCCACCTACGGCAGCGAGGGGTTGGTGTGGCTCGATGGTGACGGTTCTGCGCTGGGGCGCTGGGCCCGCGTTGGTTTGGCGCCGCAAGGCAGCCGAACCTGCCGGGGCCTGAGCAACCAAGCCGGCAGTCGCGATCCGTTCGCGGTACTGGCCGAGCTGGAGAGCGAACTGCGCCACACCGCAGGCCCCCTGAGCTGGATGGGATGGCTGAGCTATGAGGCCGGCGCCTGGGTGGAGCCGGCAGGTCACTGGAAAGAGCCCGATCACGCCGTGCTCTGGGCTGCGGGCTTTGCCCATGAGCTGGTGTTCGATCTGCAGAACCAGCAGCTGTGGCTTGAAAGCCGCAGCACAGATTCAGACCACTGCGCACTGGCCGAGCAACTGCGGGCGCAGCTGGATGTCCTGGCCAGCGATCACGAACCTGACGACGCCCTGGGGATGTCCTTGCCTGCCGCGCACTGGCGCTGGCACACCCCCGCGCACGGCTTCGCCACGCAGGTCGAGCAGATTCGCGACTGGATCGCTGCAGGTGATCTGTTTCAGGCCAACTTGACCAGCTGCTGCGAAACCTCGCTGCCAGCGGCTTTGGCAGGCCATCCACACAGGGCGCTGGCGCTGTACAGCCGCCTGCGGCGGCACTGCCCGGCCCCGTTTGGTGGACTGGCGATCGGCTGCGGGAGCGCCGCTGGTGAAGCGGTGCTGTGCAGCTCACCGGAGCGGTTTTTGCGCCGCCACAGCGATGGGCGCATCGAAACCCGACCCATCAAGGGAACCCGGCCCCGCCATAGCGACCCCGATGCCGATGGGCTGGCTGCAGCCGATCTCATCTGCAGTCCAAAGGACAGAGCCGAAAACGTGATGATTGTCGATCTGCTGCGCAACGATCTCGGCCGGGTCTGCGTGCCAGGCACGATTCGTGTGCCGCAGCTGGTTGGCCTTGAGAGTTACCGGCAGGTGCACCATCTGACCTCGGTGGTCGAGGCACAGCTGGCGGCGCAGCATGGGGTCGCCGCACTGCTGCGCGCCTGTTGGCCAGGCGGCTCGATCAGCGGCGCCCCCAAGATCCGAGCCTGCGAGCGTCTGGCCGAGCTCGAACCGGTGCCGCGCGGGCCCTACTGCGGCAGCTTGTTTCGCCTGGGCGCTGATGGCAGCTTTGATAGCAACATCATCATTCGCTCGCTGATGCTCAAGGCCGCGAGCCTCAGGGCCCATGCCGGTTGCGGAATCGTCGCCGATTCCGACCCACAGGGTGAAGCCGAAGAGATGGGCTGGAAAATCGAGCCGTTGCTGAGCGCGCTGGCATGAGCAGCATCGCCTGGATTCAGCAGCCCGGCCGTGGCCACCAAGCCACCGGCCACTGGGGTTCACCGCATGAGCTCAGGCTGCCCAGCGATGCCCGCGGTGTGCTGCTGGCCGAGGGCGTGTTTGAAACCGTGTTGGTGCTCGATGGCCGCCCCAGGCTGCTGGGCGCCCATCTGGCGCGGTGGCGTCAGGGGGCCGAACTGCTGGCTCTGGAGCCACCGCCTGAGCTCTCGATGGTGCGCGCCCTGATCGATGAAGCGATCGTGCGCAGTGGCATCCGCCAGGGGGCACTACGGCTCAACTGGTGCCGCGGCAGTGGCCCCCGCGGCCTTGAGCCGATCGAGCCGCAGCAGGCCGCTGCCAGCAACCTGTTCTGGTTGCAGCTGAGCGACTGCACACCGGACTTTGCCCCGGTGTCGGTGATCGTCAGCCCAACCGAAGTGCGCCATGCCACCAGCGTGTTGAGCCGTTGCAAACACTTTGGCTATGGCAGCGCGCTGATCGCACGGCGCCAAGCACGTGAGGCAGGCGCCGGCGATGCCCTGCTGCTCAGCAGCACCGGTGAGCTGTGCTGCGGCAGCAGCAGCTCATTGCTCGTGCGGATCGACAACCGCTGGCATACGCCTCCATTGGCGAGCGGTTGCCTGCCGGGGATCATGCGCCAACAAGCCTTGCAGCAGGCGCTGGCACAGGAGAGACCCTTGAGCGAAGGCGATCTCGAATGCTGTGAAGCAGCCTTGCTGCTCAACAGCCTGAGCTGCCGGCCCATCCACCAAAAAGGCCGGGCCCATGGGCCCGGCCGCAGTGATGCATGGAGCAGTGATGACGCCAGAGTGTTCTGGCAAGGCCTGCTGAACGACTAGAAGCAACCCTGGGTCGAGATGCGGTAGGTGAAACCGGTGGCTGCCTGGTCAGCACTGGCACCGATCTTGAAATTGAGCTGGGTGACGGTCTTGTCTGGGTAAGCAGGGAACGGACCCCACATCTTGCCGGTGCCCATGGGGGGAGCAAACGAGGGATCGTTGATCACCTGCATGTTGCTGCCGTCGCTGAACTTGAGGAAACCGACGACCGGGTAGGTGGCGCTGACCGAGGAATCGGCCGTGAAGAAGAACTTGTAGCTGTTGTAGGGCTTGGTGACGTAGAAGTCAGTGTTCCAGTTGGGGCGACCGAAGATGTTGCCCATGCTGATCGTCTTGGTGATGATCGGCGTCACGCCGGTACCACCAACCGGCTGCAGAAACTCGCAGCGGCTCTGGGCCAGCGAGGGGACTGCAGCACCGATCGCCAAGCTGCCCAGCAGACCACCGGCGAGTGCGAGAGAGGAGAAGGAACGCACTGAACAAACGCGACAGGTTCTCATGGCTAGCAAGGGCCATGGCACTCTGCCTGCAATTCCTACCGTGCGTTACGACAGCTGCGGCGCTGATCGCTCAGACGGTGCTGATAGCTCAGACACTGAGGAAGCGATCGACCACCTCTTTGCTGAGATCGGCGGTCGGCCCGCTAGCCACCACCCCACCTTTTTGCATGGCGTAATACCAATCGGCTTGACGCACAAAATGCAGGTGCTGCTCAACCAACAGGACGCTGATGCCAGTGGTCTCAATGATGCGCCGCACCGCCCGCTCAATGTCAAGCACCACCGAAGGCTGAATGCCCTCGGTGGGTTCATCGAGCAACAGCAAACGGGGCTTGCCCAGAAGGGCGCGGGCGATCGCCAGCTGCTGCTGCTGCCCCCCGGAGAGATCCCCTCCACGTCGGTTCAAGAAGGTCTCGAGCACGGGAAACAGCTCAAACACCACCGGATCGATGTGGCGGTTGCGTGCCAGACCGCCAGGTAACGCCTCAAGGCCAAGCAGCAGGTTTTCGCGCACCGTGAGCTGGGGGATGATCTCGCGGCCCTGGGGCACGTAGCCGATGCCGCGGCGCGCCCTGCCATGGGGCGGCAGGGCTGAGACCTCCTGCTCAGCAAGCTGCACCTGCCCGCTGCGCTGCCTTAGCAGACCGATGACGGTCTTGAGCAAGGTGGTCTTGCCGACACCGTTGCGGCCGATCAGGCACACCATCTGACCTGCATTGACGGTGAGATCGACATCGCGAAGGATGTGGCTCTCGCCGTAGAAGACATTGAGCGCGCGCAGCTGAAGAACCGGATCAGCCATCAGTTGAATTCCCCTTCCGTTTCTGAACCCAGATAGACCTCGATCACCCGTGGATCGTTCTGCACCTCGTCCATGGAGCCCTGGCAAAGCACATGGCCCTCATGCAGGACGGTGACCGGTGCACGCAGATCGCGGATGAACTCCATGTCGTGCTCGATCACCAGCACGGTGTGCTCGCCCGAGAGCTGCCGCAGCAGATCGGCCGTGCGTTCGGTCTCCTCATCGGTGAGACCGGCGACCGGTTCATCGACCAGCAGGAGCTGGGGGTCCTGGGCCACGAGCATGGCGATCTCGAGCCACTGCTTCTGGCCATGGGACAGGCCTCCTGCCCGCTGATGAGCGAGCAGCTCCAGGCCCACCACCTCAAGCAGGTGCTGCACCCGGTCGCGCGCCGTGGAATCGAGACGACCGAACAACAGCGCCAGGGGCCCGTTGCGACGGCTCACCGCCAGCTCCAGATTGCGGCGCGGCGTCAGGTTCTGATACACCCGCGGGGTCTGGAACTTGCGCCCGATCCCCAGTCGGGCGATGCGGTGCTCGGCAATGCCCACCAGGGAGCGTCCCTGGAACAGCACCTCCCCCTTGGTGGGGCGCACCTTGCCGGTGATCACATCGAGAAAGGTGGTCTTGCCAGCGCCGTTGGGACCGATCACGGCGCGCAGCTCGCCGGGAGCCAGTGAGAGGTTCAGGTCATTGAGCGCCCAGAAGCCATCAAAGCTGACGCTGATGCCGCGCAGTTCGAGCAAGGGGGTCGGGGTCGCAGCCATCACGCCTCACCTCCTTCGAGCTGACGGCGCTCGGCCGCCACAGCCGGGTCTAGATCAAGCTCGGGATAGGTGGCCGCCCGTGGCGACCTGCCAACCATGGCCAGCAGCCGCCCCAGGCCGCCGCCGCGCCACCAGCCCACCAGCCCATCGGGCAGAGCCGTGACGACCAACAGGAACAAACCACCCTGGATGAACAACCAGGTTTCGGGCAGGGCCTCGCTGACCAGGCTCTTGGCGTAGTTGATCACCACGGCGCCGAGCACAGCGCCGATCAGGGTGCCGCGGCCGCCGACCGCCACCCAGATCACCATCTCAATGGAGAAGGGCACCGCCATGTACTGGGGCGAGACGATGCCCGACTGCACCGTGTACAGCGCACCACTGATGCCAGCCATGGCGCCGGCCACGGCAAACACCACGGTCTTGTAGGCGGTGGGGTTGTAGCCGGTGAAGCGCAGCCGCGGTTCGTCGTCGCGTATCGCGATCAGGGCATCACCAAAACGGCCGCGGGTGAGCCAGCGACACAGGAACCAGCTACCGATCACCAGCACCACGGTCAGCCAGAACAGAGCCCGCTGGGCGCCATCGCTGCCCACGAGCATGCCGAACA
Source organism: Cyanobacteria bacterium K_DeepCast_35m_m2_155 (assembly GCA_016882285.1). Taxonomy (GTDB): domain Bacteria; phylum Cyanobacteriota; class Cyanobacteriia; order PCC-6307; family Cyanobiaceae; genus RGUW01. The sequence continues at coordinate 12,882 of VGQS01000032.1, forward strand.
GGCGAGCGGTGTCGGTCTTGAGGCCATTGGTGCCATTGATCAGCTTCTGCTGGCCGTTGAAGAAGTTGAAGAAGACCAGCAGCGCCGCCTGGGTGAGGATCGAGAAGTAGACCCCCTTGATGCGGTTGCGGAACACCAGATATCCGAGCACACCAGCCACCAGCGCCGGCAGCACCCAGATGCACAACAACGTGAACACAGGCGAGCTGAAGGGCTGCCAGAACGCCGGCAGGATCTTCACCCCGTAAAGACTGAAGAACTCGGGCAGCTCGCCCGGTGCCAGCGCATTCAGCTGGAGATGCATACCAAGGGCATAACCACCGAGGGCAAAAAAGATGCCCTGACCCAGGCTCAACAGCCCGGTGAAGCCCCAGATCAGATCGATGCCCAGGGCCACGATGCCCAGCGACAGAAAGCGTCCCAGCAGGTTGAGCCGAAAGGGGGGCAGAACCACCGGCAGCACCAGGGCAGCGATCACGATCGCCACCCAGGGCAGGACGCGCCGCAGGGTTCGATTCGAAAGCCAGTCGCCCATGACTCAGGCCTCCACAAAGCGGCCCTTCTGCGGAAACAGGCCGGCGGGCCTGAACTGCAGAAAAACGACGATCAGAGCAAACACGAGCACCTTGGCCATCGAGGTGGTGGCGAAGAAGGTGACCAGTTCATTGAGGGCAGGCGGCATCGCGGGCCAGACCAGCAGCAGGGATCCGGAGCCGACGATGTAACTGAGCACGCCGATGCCAAGCGCCGCCACAACCGTGCCGACAAGCTTGCCCACACCGCCAAGCACCACCACCATGAAGCAGTCGACGATGTAGTTGCCCCCGAGGTTCGGGCCCACCGACCCCAGCAGGGTCACCGCCACACCGGCCACACCAGCCAGGCCGGAGCCCACCAGGAAGGTGAGGGCATCCACGGTTTCGGTAGGGATGCCGAGGCAATCACTCATCGAGCGGTTCTGGGTGACAGCGCGAATGCGCACGCCCCAGACACTCTTCTGCAAAAACCAGATCACCGCCGCCAGGGCGATGGCCGTGAGCGCAATGATGAACAGACGCGCCGTGGGCATGTTCAAGGCGCCCAGATCAATCGAACCGCGCAACCATTGCGGTGCAGTCACATCGATGTTGCGGGCGCTGAACCAGGGCTGATCCAGCACACGCACGCCCCCCAGAGCCGAGGCGACGCCAATGCCAACAGCGCCGGAGCCGATCCAGCTGCCGACGCCCAGTAAAGGCGTCCAGCGCTGTTGCCACAGCCGCGGGGGGGTGAGGCGAGGAATCAGCAGACCCAGCACCACAGCCAGCACCAGACCGATGGCGAAGGCACTGCTGACCGAACGCACAAATTGCTGCAGGATCAGGCTCACGCCCCAGGTGGCCAGCAGGGTCTCAAGCGGGCGTCCATACAACCTGCGGATGACGGTCTTTTCAAGCAACAATCCGGCCAGGCCGCTGACCACAAAGGCGACGGGAATCGCCACCAGGATGTAAACGGGGAACAAGGCCTCCAGGGGACCATCCTTGAACAGGTTCTGCACCACAAAGGTGGTGTAGGCCCCGAGCATCATCAGCTCGCCATGGGCCATGTTGATGACACCCATCAGGCCAAACACCACGGCTAGCCCAAGGGCAGCCAGCACCAGAACAGAGCCGATGGCCAGCCCGTTAAACAGCGTGTCGTAGAGCAGATCCATCGCAACCGGCACAAGAGAAAAAGGGGGCAACTCTGCCCCCAAGCAACCGCTGCCGGAGAGGGGAACTCCAAACAGAACTCCCTCCTCTAGCTGTGATCAAGCCGCGGGGATCACATCTTGAACTTGCCGGCATCGGGACGCTTCTGCGTCCAGTCGCAGGTGTAACCCTTGGTCTCGGGCACGTACTGATTCCAGGCCACGGGCTTCACGAAGCCCTTGTCCTGAAGGATCTTGAACATGCCGTCCTTCTGCACCTCACCGATCAGGACACGCTTGTCAACGTGGTGGTTGGGCATGACGGTGACCTTGCCCTCAGGGGCGTCGAAGCTGACGCCGATCAGGGCTTCGCGCACCTTGTTGTCATCGACGCTGTTGGCCTTTTCAGCCGCAGCGGCCCACAGATACACCATCATGTAGGCGGCTTCAGCGGGGTCATTGGTGACGCGCTTGTCGCCGTACTTGGCCTTGAAGTTCTTGGTGAACTCCTTGGAGGCGGGGGTGTCCAGGCTCTGGAAGAAGTTCCAGGCGGCGTAGGT
>VGQS01000033.1 GCA_016882285.1 Cyanobacteria bacterium K_DeepCast_35m_m2_155
AAGGCCTGATAGGCCTCGGGCAGTTGGGCCAGGGTCTGCAGGGCGTAAAGAGCCATCCCCAATTGTCCAAGGGTTGCGTGAGCCGGACGCTACCACGTGTGGGCGGCCGCAGAGGCCGGATCCCAGGGAGCGAAATCCTCTGCAAAACAGCCTTCGCGGATGGCCCGTGCCATCGCTGTGGTGAAGCGCAGCAGCGTGGTGATGTTGTGCAGGCTGAGCAGGCTGCGACCCAGCATCTCCTCAGCTCTGATCAGGTGGTGCAGGTAGGCGCGGCTGTGCTGGCGGCAGGCCAGGCACGGGCAGCTGGCATCGAGCGGTGTGTGGTCGCGCTTGAAGCGGGCGTTGCGCAGGTTCCAGCGCTCGCCGCCCACCAGCGCCGTGCCGTGGCGGCCCAGGCGCGTCGGCAGCACGCAATCAAACAGATCAAAGCCCTGGGCCACGGCGATCGCCATCTCGCGCAGGCTGCCCACGCCCATCAGGTAGTGGGGTTTGGCCTCGGGCAGCAGCGGCCCCAGCTGGCGCACGATGCGGTGCATCTCTTCGGCCGGCTCGCCCACGCTCACCCCGCCCACGGCGATGCCGGGCAGGTCCATGGCGGCCACCACCCGGGCCGATTCGGCGCGCAGGTGGCCGTAGCAGCCCCCCTGCACGATCCCGAACAGTGCTTGATCCGCCTTGTTGTGACAGGCGGCGCAGCGCTCCAGCCAGTGGTGGGTGCGGCGGCAGGCGGCTTCCACCTCGCTCTCTGTGGCGGGGTAGGGCGGGCACTGGTCAAAGGCCATCGCCACATCGGCCCCCAGCGCCATCTGGATCGCCATCGCCCGCTCGGGGGTGAGTTCAATGCGCGAGCCGTCGCGCGGTGAGCGAAACACGACGCCGTCGTCGTTGATGCGGTTGATCGCCCCCAGGCTGAACACCTGGAAGCCGCCCGAGTCGGTGAGCAGGGGGCCATCCCAGGCCATGAAACGGTGCAGCCCGCCCGCTTCAGCGACCACGTCTTCACCGGGCTGCAGATGCAGGTGAAAGGTGTTGGCCAGCACCATCTGGGCGCCGGTCTCGCCCAGCTGCGGCGTGCTCAGGCCCTTGACCGTGGCAGCAGTGCCCACCGGCATGAAGCGCGGCGTCTGCACCACACCATGGGGAGTGCTGAAGGCGCCGCAGCGCGCCCGCGTGTGGGGGCAGCGGGCCGTGATCGCAAAGCCGAAGGTCAACGCAGGGGGTGGCCAGGGGTGTTGGCAACCGGCTGGCTCTATGGCGACGCTAGGAGTCCGCCCTGATTGCAGACCATGGCTGATCCAAATGGCGGATGGCGCCAGAGCGGTTGGCTGCGTGATCTGGCGGGGGCCTGGGTCTTTTACAGCGTGCTGCCGGCCTGGCCGCGGATCACCCCCAGCTTCAAGCGCATCGCCCGCTTTGCTCCCTGGATCGGCCTGGTCCTTGGCGCGCTGCAGGGGCTGTTGTGGTGGCTGAGCCATGGTTGGCTGCCGCCGCTGTCCCAGATCGTGCTGGTCGTCGCCCTGGGCCTGTGGCTCACGGGCGGCCTCCATGCCGATGGCGTGATTGATACCGCCGACGGCCTGGCGGCAGGCTCCAGGGCGCTCGACGCCATGGACGACAGCCGCGCCGGTGCGGCGGGGGTGCAGGCCTTTGCCCTCTTGCTGTTGCTGCGCGTTGGCGGCCTGGTGGCGCTGGCCGCGGCAACGGGCCCCGTGCTGGTGGCTGGGACGCTGGTGCTGGTGGCGATCTGGGGACGCATCAGTCCCCTGCTGGCGATGGCGCATTTCCCCTATCTGCGCGCAGCCGGCACAGCTGGCTTCCATCGCCAGGGCCTGCGCCCTTTGCGCCGTGAGCTGCTGCCGTCAGCAGCGTTGCTGGCGTTGCTGGGCGCCGTGCCCCTGGCTGTAGGCGTCATGCCAGGAGCTCTCTGGTGGATCGTGCTGCTGCTGCCCGCCCTGCCGGCTGTGTGTGTGCCGTTCTGGTTGGGACGCCGCCTGGGCGGACACAGCGGCGATAGCTATGGCGCCTGCGTCGAATGGAGCGAAGCGTTGGCCTTGCTGCTCTGCGGGGTGCTGTTCAGCGCGCTGGCGGCACGGTGAGGCAGAAGGCGTTGCCGCGGCCGCTGAGCTGCGGATCGACCTGGGCCGGTGGGACCACCAGCTTGAGTTCGCCGCCCAGCTCACGCGCCAGTTCGCGTGCCAGCGCCAGCCCCAGGCCTGTGCCAGGCACCTGCTGGCCCCGCGCACCGCGCTGGCCGCGCTCAAAGATGCGCTCGCGCTCGGCTGCATCGATTTCTGCGCCGCCATCCCAGACGCACAGCACCAGCGTGCCGTCGGCTGCCGTTTGTGCGTGCAGCCCGAGCGGAGCGCCCTCGCCGCTGTAGCGAAAGGCGTTCTCCAGCAGATTGGCGATGATCTCGGCCACCGCGCCGCTGTCGCCGCGCCAGCTGGGCAGTGCCGCCGGCGGGGTCCAGATCCGCTGCTGCAGCGCAGCGGTGGCGGCGGCACGGCTGAGCAGCGGCTCGAGCCGTTCGGCGAGCCTCTCGCCCTGGGGCCCGTTGAGGTGCGGCGGCAGCAGCAGGGGCTGGGGTGTGGCCTCAGGCAGCGCCTGCGGCGGCGGGTTGCCCAGTTCGCTCAGCGCATCGACATACCGGTTGAGCTGCCGCTCTTCGGCGAGCAACCCCTCGACCAGGGGTCGGTTCTGGCTGTCGTCGTCGAGGCGCCGCAGCAGCAGCTGGCCAAAGGTGCGCAGGGCCGTGAGCGGGTTGCGCAACTGGTGCACCAGCACCTCCAGTTGCTCGCCCTGGCGCAGCAGTTGCTGCTCGAGACGCTGTCGCTCGAGGTCCTGCAGCAGCGCCTCGGTCAAACACAGCGCCACCGCCTGCAGCCGCTGTGCGAGTGGCTCTGGCCAGGGCCACTGCTGCGATTGCACCTGCAGGGCTCCGAGCAGCATCTGGTTGTGGCGCAACGGCAGCCAACGCCTGTCGTCGGCAGGTTGCAGCAGGGGGCTGCCGCTGGCGATGGGGGCCAGGGCGGCGCCATGGCTGGGCCACTGGCCCACAGGGATCAAGGCCGGCGATTCGGAATCGCCGGCTTGGGCCACATACACCACCAGCGAGCTCAGATCGCCTCGATCAGCGAATTGAGCCAGCTGGAAGCGCAGCAGATTGAGAAAGCGCTCGGAGACGTGCACGGTCACAGACGCATGCTGCAGCAAGGCGGTTCAGCGGCCTGGTTGAGGGGCCAGAACAAAAATCAGCCCCGTGTGTTCGAAATTCAGAAAAAAGTCTTAAGCTCGTTTCATCGACCAATACTTCCCAGTCTGCAAGCAGACGGCAAGTCGCAGTCGGGGCGGCATCTCTGATGCTGTCGTTGCGGTTTTCCCGCAGCCGAGCTACAGCGGAGTCATGGGGTCATCGTTGATCCCTTCAGATCGCCTGTTCGTTGGGGATCAGGTTTCCGCTGAAGCGTTGCCGATTGACCGGTTGCCGTTGCTTCGCACGACAGATGGTTGGGCGTCGCTGTTGCTCTCCCGGTGCGCCGGCAGGAGCCAGCCGCAAAGACCGTGTTGCGCCTTCGGGTTGCACCGTCATCACACGTTCACCCTCCCTTCTTTCGATTCATGTCCAAGAAGCGCAAGCGGATCAGCCGCCGCCGGCTCGCCGGCCAGCGGGTTCTGGCTCACGTTCCCACCTTCAATCTCGAGACCGGCTCACACAAGCCGGTGACGGCGGCCCGCCGGTACATCGCTGAGCAGACCCTCGTGCCTCCAGCGATCCTCAATGTGCGCCGTAATGAGCACACCACCGATCGCTTCTTCTGGGGTGAAAAGGGGCTGTTCAGTGCGCAGTACGCCGAAGAGAATCATTTCCTGTTCCCGTCGCTGCGCCTGATCGTCGATCGCATCGGTGAAGACGTGCTGTTTGAGGGCATCGAAGCTCTGGCTGCTGACGATTGGGAGGAGATGGAGGAGTACGAATACGCCTTCGTCTGATCGCCCTCAGGCCCAGCAGCGCGCCATGAAGCTGCGCATGGGCCCAAACAGATCAGGGTCGATCGTGTGACCGCCGCTGAAGCTGAGTAACTCCACTCTGGCGCCGCCCAGCTTCAGCAGCCGCTCCAATTCAACGCTTGCGCCGTGGGGAACCACCGGATCCTGCTCGCCGTGGGTCAACAGCACGGCAAGATCCTGTGCCTGCGGCCGGATGATCCCGCGTTGCCAGTCCGGATGGGGGTAGCCGCTGCAGGCGATCACGCCGGCCAGTGGCAGGGCTGGGTGCTCCCCGTTGCCGCAGCTCACATCGAGCGCCAACGCCGCCCCTTGCGAAAAGCCCAGCAGCACCGTTTGCGCCAGCGGCACGCTGTCTGAGAGCGCCCCAAGCCGGGTGCGCAGATCGCGTAAGGCCGCAGGCAGCTCTGGCCACTGCGGCTGCTGCAGGTCGTACCACTGGCGTCCCATGCCCGCCGGATGCTCACCAGGAGCCCGCAGCGCCACGACCTGCACCTCGGGGCCGGCCAGCAGCTCGCCCAGCTCGAGCAGATCGTCGGCATCAGCGCCCCAGCCATGCAGCAGCACCAGCCTGCGACTGGCGTGCTCTGGACCACTCCAGAAGGCCTCGCCCACAGCAGGATTGTTCGCGTCCATGGGGTGCTGCTGCCGCTGGTGTCACGTTGCCATGGCCGCGGCTGCGACCGCACCGCTGCGTAGGTTGTCTGGTTGACCCCTTTGCAGCTGCGATGGCACCCACGGCTCTGTTGAGTGTGTCCAACAAGGAGGGCCTGGAGCCCCTGGCCCGTGGCCTTGTGGCTGCGGGGTACCGGATTCTCTCGAGTGGTGGTACAGCGGCGTCGCTGCAGGCTGCTGGCGTTGCCGTGACCAAGGTGGCAGAGCACACCGGTGCGCCCGAGATTCTTGGCGGCCGGGTCAAGACCCTGCACCCGCGCATTCACGGCGGCATCCTGGCCAGGCGCGACGATGCCGCACACCAGGCCGACCTGGCAGCGCAGGGCATTGATCCCATCGATGTGGTGGTGGTCAATCTCTATCCCTTCCGCCAGACCGTTGCCGATCCGGCGGTGAGCTGGGAGACCGCGATCGAAAACATCGACATCGGCGGCCCGGCCATGGTGCGGGCTGCAGCCAAGAACCACGCCGATGTGGCTGTGCTGACTAGCCCGGCCCAGTACCCCGCCTTTCTCGAAGCCCTGGCGGCGGGCGCGGTGACTCCCGCGCTGCGCCGCCAGCTGGCCTTGGCTGCCTTTGAGCACACCGCCAGCTATGACGCGGCGATCAGCGCCTGGATGGGCGCCCGCCTCGCCCAGGAGGCTGAAGGCGCAGCAAGCCAGTCAGGGCTGAAGCTGGACCTGCCAGCGCAACAGAGCCTGCGCTACGGCGAGAACCCCCACCAGGGCGCCACCTGGTTCAGCCAGAGCGGTTCGGGCTGGGGCGGGGCCCAGCAGCTGCAGGGCAAAGAGCTCAGCTACAACAACCTGATCGATCTCGATGCGGCACTGGCCACGGTGCGCGAGTTTGGCTACGGCGGCCAGGGGCCAGGCAGCGAGCGGTTTCAGTGCGCCGCGGCGGTGGTCAAACACACCAACCCGTGTGGTCTGGCCACCGGGACGAACTGCGCCGAAGCGCTCACCCGCGCGCTCGATGCCGATCGCGTTTCGGCCTTCGGCGGCATCGTGGCGCTCAATGCGCCAGTGGATCTGGCGGCGGCCCAGCAGCTCACCAGCCTGTTTCTGGAGTGCGTGGTGGCGCCTGGTTTTGCCCCTGAGGCGCGTGAACATCTGGCGGCCAAGGCCAACCTCAGGTTGCTGGAGCTGAGTGCCGAAGCGATCGAGCGGGCGTCGCGTCAGCATCTGCGCAGTGTGCTCGGCGGCGTGCTGGCCCAACAGCTCGACGCTGAGCCCGTCAGCGAGGCCGATTGGCAAGTGGTCACCAGCCGCCAGCCGAGCGCTGCTGAGTTCGACGATCTGCGCTTTGCCTGGCGGCTGGTGCGACATGTGCGCTCCAACGCCATCGCGGTGGCCCAGGGTGGGCAGAGCCTCGGCATCGGTGCCGGTCAGATGAACCGGGTCGGCTCAGCGCGGCTGGCGCTCGATGCCGCCGGCGATCGCGCCCATGGTGCCGTGCTGGCGAGCGATGGCTTCTTCCCGTTTGATGACACGGTGCGGCTGGCGGCGCGCTGCGGCATCGCTGCGGTGATTCAGCCCGGCGGCAGTGTGCGCGACGCCGAATCGATCGCTGCCTGCAATGAGCTGGGCCTGGCGATGGTGGTCACGGGCCGCCGTCACTTCCTGCACTGATCGAACTGCCGCGCCTGGACCCTGGAGTCGGCGCGGGTCGCTAAGTTCAGCCCCATTGCCACACAGCGGCCATGCCCGAGAGCCTCGCCTATTCCCTCAACTTCATCCACCCGTTGATGATGTGGGTGCTGCTGGCCCTCTCGGGGTATGGCATGTGGCTGGGCATCAAGGCCAAGAAGACCCGCACCGCCGACGCCGAGACCCGCAAGACCCTGATCAAGGGCAATTACGCCAAGCGTCACTTTCAAGTTGGTGGGCTGATGCTGGCGCTGATGGTGCTGGGTACCTTCGGCGGCATGGCCGTGACCTACCTCAACAACGGCAAGCTGTTTGTGGGGCCCCATCTGCTGGTGGGCATTGGCATGACCTGCCTGCTGGCCCTGGCCGTGGCCCTGATTCCGTTGATTCAGCAGGGCAATTTGATCGCCCGCAAGGCGCATGTGGGCTTGAACATGGGTCTGATGACCCTGTTTCTGTGGCAGGCCGTCAGCGGCATGCAGATCGTCGCCAAGATCTGGGACAACCGTCCCGCCTAAAACTGGGCCCGTCTGCGCGGCGGGCAGGCGATGCCGTGGCTGGCGTGGAAGTCCTCCTGGACCTTCCAGGTCAGCCGCCTGGAGATCTGCCGAACGATCTGCTTGAGCAGATGATCACCGCTGCTCTGGACCAGGTTGTCTGGCAGCAGGGTGATGACGCCAGGCAGGGTGATCCAGACGCTCAGATCAAGCTGCCAGCGCACCGTGGTCAGCGGCTCTTCTGAGCTGCCTTCATCAAGCTCGAGGGCGGCGTTGAACTCGACGTCATAGAGCGACTGCAGGCCGCCAGGAGCCTGGGATGCCGGCAGCGGCACGGTGGCGATGCGGTACACCCCCTGCGCTTGCGGCAGCAGTTCCAGGCCGATGGTGGGTTCAACCTCAAAGCCGAAGTTGCCAAAGCGTCCCAGGGTCAGGGCATAGCCGTTGAGCGAATCGCCCAGCGGCAGCACCTGCATGGGCGTGGCGCAGCGCCGAAACCAGCCCTCGTGGCGATCGAGGTAGGTGGCAACCACAGGGGCGCTGGCCCGCATCTCCATGAGATCGGCAAACGTGCTGCTGTAACAGCGCACCCGCGGGTCATCACTGGCGCGCAGCCTCGTTCCAGTGGCAGAAGCCGGAGCGCTGGAAGCCGTGCTGGGCGTCGAGAGGGCTGGCAACGGCTTGGAGCTCCCGGATGCCGGTACATACGGCCGACTGTGAACTAAATGTAAAGCCAGCCGGCGACCCTCTGCACCGGCGCGTGCCGTGGCGTCAGCTTTTGCTGAGCGTGATCAACTGGCGGATCACGTCTTCCACGACCCGATCAGGCGTTGAGGCGCCTGATGTGATGCCAACACGGATGGCCCCCTCGGGCAAAAAGCCATCGACGCTCTCGAGCTCGCCGCCCAGGGGTTTGTGGGTGATGCGGTTGCCAGGGCCGATGCGCTCGGGGGTGTCGATGTGGAACGAGCGGATGCCGCGGCTGATCGCGATCTCCTGCAGGTGGGTGGTGTTCGAGGAGTTGTAGCCACCGATCACCACCATCAGATCCAGGGGTTCATCAACCAGGGCAAACATGGCGTCTTGGCGCTCCTGGGTGGCATCGCAGATGGTGTTGAACGCCAAAAAATGCTCGTTCAGCTCGGCTGGTCCATACCGGCGCAGCATGGTGCGCTCGAACAGCCGGCCGATCTCCTCGGTTTCGCTTTTGAGCATGGTGGTCTGGTTGGCCACCCCCAGGCGGATCAGGTCGCGGTCGGGGTCAAAGCCGGGCGAGCAAGCTTTGGCAAAGCGGGCCATGAAGGCCTCACGCTGCGCCGCGCTTGGGCTGGCTCCCCCCTCGCTGGCCAGGATGTAATCGCAGACCAGCTGCGCCTCGGCCAGGTCGAGCACCACCAGGTAGGTGCCGGCGAAGCTGCTGGTGGCGAGCGTCTCCTCGTGCTTCACCTTGCCGTGAATGATCGAGGTGAAGGCGTGTTTCTTGTGCTTCTCGACGGTGTTCCACACCTTCGAGACCCAGGGGCAGGTGGTGTCGACGATGTGGCAGCCGCGTTCATTGAGCAGCTGCATCTCCTGCACCGTGGCGCCGAAGGCCGGCAGGATCACCACATCGCCGCTGGCGACTTCAGAGAAGTCTTTGACGCCCTGCTCGACGGCGATGAACTGCACGTTCATCTCGCGCAGATGGTCATTGACCGAAGGGTTGTGGATGATCTCGTTGGTGATCCAGATGCGCTCACTGGGGTAATGACGGCGCGTCTCGTAGGCCATGGCCACGGCGCGCTCGACGCCCCAGCAAAACCCGAAGGCCTCAGCCAGCCGCACCGTGAGCCGGCCGTCGCGCAGTTCGTAGCCGTTGGCCCGCAGCTCGGCGATCAGATCGCTTTGGTAGGCCTGCTCGAGCGTGCCGGCGACCTCGTCGCCCAGGCCGAAGCCGCGGCGGTTGTAACGCTCCGAATGGTGCAGAGATCGCTTGAAGGCTCGGGTATCCACGGCGGCGCTGCTGGTGCGCCAACTCTATGGGCGCTGCCTGCGCTCTGGGCTCGACCAGGGCTCAGTGCCCGCTCTGGTGCGCCACAACTTCGGCCAGCCCCAGCCAGTGGATGCCGTCAGGCTCAAAGCGATAGCGGCAGGGCAGCACCTCGACCCCCGCCGCCAGCGCTTGGCGGAACAGCTCGCCATAGCGCGGATCGGCCGCATCGCCTGGGGCAAAACGGGTCACATCGCCGCGGCTCAGGCACGGCACCAGCACGGGCCTGGCCTCAGGCAGCAGGGCCATCAGCTCGCGCAGGTGCTTCTGGCCCCGCTCGGTCACGGTGTCGGGAAACAGGGCCAGATCGCCGTCGCTCCAGGTGGTGTTCTTGACCTCCACATAGATCGGCCGTTGGTCAGGGTTGCCGGCGGCTGGGGTGAGCAGCAGGTCGATGCGGCTGCGGCGCCCTTCGCCATAGGGCACCTCGGCCCTGATGCCCTCGATCGGCCCCAGCTGCGGCTCCAGCAGGCCGGCTTCGATCGTGGCGCGCACCAGCCGGTTGGGCAGGGCGGTGTTGACCCCAACCCACACAGCGGTGCCGCTGGCGCCGGGGCTTTCGGCCTGCTCCCAGGTCCAGGCCAGCTTGCGCGACGGCGAGGGGTCATGGCGCAGGCGCACGCGCCCACCCGGGTGCAGCACGCCGCTCATCGGCCCGGTGTTGGGGCAGTGGGCCGTGACCACGCGGCCATCGGCCAGCTCCATGTCGGCCAAAAAGCGCTTGTAGCGCCTGATCAACACGCCCTCCTGCAGCTCGGCCAGGGGCAGCACCACAGGTGGCGGGGCGTCAGAACGTTGGGGCATGACGGGGAGACTGCTGCAGGCAAGAATCGCCTGAGATGGGGCAGCGCCCAGCACCGATGAGCCAAGCTCCTGCGCGCTCGCTCAAACGCATTGCGTTGATCGTGGCCGCCGCCACGGCCCTCAGCAAGGTGGCGGGTCTGCTGCGCCAGCAGGCCATTGCGGCCGCCTTTGGCGTTGGGGCCGCCTACGACGCCTACAACTACGCCTACGTGCTGCCTGGGTTTCTGCTGATCCTGTTGGGCGGCATCAATGGGCCGTTCCACAGCGCCATGGTGAGCGCTCTGGCGCGCCGCCCGCGCGAGGAGGGGGCCCATGTGCTGGCGGCGGTCAACACCCTGGTGGGCGCCGGTCTGATTGGCGTGACCGTGGTGCTGTGGCTGGCGGCCGATCCCTTGATCACGCTGGTGGGGCCGGGCCTCGGACCCGAGCGCCACGCCCTGGCGGTGCTCGAGCTGCGCTGGATGGCGCCGATGGCGCTGCTGGCCGGCCTGATCGGCCTGGGCTTCGGCGCGCTCAATGCGGCCGATGTGTTCTGGCTGCCCTCGGTCAGTCCCCTGCTCTCAAGCGTGGCGGTGATTGGCGGCCTGGGGGTGCTGTGGTGGCAGCTGGGACCGGCGATCGCCACGCCGCAGATGGCGGTGATCGGTGGCGTCGTGCTGGCGGCCACCACCACCCTGGGTGCGCTGTTGCAATGGCTGATTCAGCTGCCGGCGCTGGCCAAACAGGGGCTGCATCAGTTCAGGCTCGTCTGGGACTGGCAGCACCCTGGCGTCCAGGAGGTGTTGCAGGTGATGGCGCCAGCAACCTTTTCCTCGGGGATGCTGCAGATCAACGTGTTTGTGGATCTGTTTTTTGCCAGCGGCATTGTGGGGGCCGCCGCGGGGCTGGGCTACGCCAACCTGCTGGTGCAGACCCCGCTGGGTCTGATCTCCAACGCCCTGCTGGTGCCGCTGCTGCCGACGTTTGCGCGGCTTACCGCGCCCGAGGACCGGCCCCAGCTGGTAGCCCGCATCCGCCAGGGGCTAATGCTCTCGAGCGCGTCGATGCTGCCTTTGGGGGCCCTGATGATCGGCCTGGCGGGCCCGATCGTCGATCTGATCTACGAGCGCGGCGCCTTTGACGCCGCCGCAGGCGATCTGGTCGATGGCCTGCTGATGGCCTATGGCCTGGGTATGGCGGCCTATCTGGCGCGCGATGTGCTGGTGCGGGTCTTCTATGCCCTCGGCGATGGCACCACACCGTTTCGCCTGTCGCTGGCAGGCATTGGCCTCAATGCGGTTGCCGACTGGGTGCTGGTGGGCGGTCCCAGCCCCTGGGGCCTGCAGTTGCCGGCCTGCAACTTTGGTGCAGCCGGGCTTGTGCTTGCGACGGTGGTGGTGAATGTGATCACCTGCGCCGCCCTGCTGCTGGTGTTGCATCGCCGCTTGGGCGGGTTGCCCTTGGCGGCCTGGGGTCGCGACACCCTGCTGCTGGTGCTGGCGGCAGCGCTCTGCGGTGGCCTGGCCTGGACGGCCTCCAACGGGGTGCGCTGGCCTGCCGGCTGGGCGGGCCTGCTGCTGCGTCCGGCGCTCAGCGCTGGGCTGGCTTTGGCGGTCTATGGCTTGCTGGCCTCCTGGGCCGGTGTGCCGGAGGCACAGCAGATGCTGGCGAGCCTCAGCCGCCGCCTACCCGGCCAGCGCCGTTAAGGGTCGAGCCTTACCTCGCGCTCTTCGCGCACCTGCAGAGGGATCTCGAGATGGGAGCGGCCCAGCATCTGGGGGCCGTCGATCGAATAGATGCGGGCTTCGATGCCGAAGTCGCGAAAGGCGTTCTCGAGCTCCTGCAGCAACGCTTTTTCGACCTGGGCTTCGGCGTCAACGACCCGGCCCAGCAACCGACTGCCGAGCCGGCCGATGCGTTTGCGCACCACCTCTTGGGCGTTGGTGACTTCAATGACCAGCACGGCCCCGCTAGCGCTGCAGGCGCAACCCTAGTGGTGAGGCAGTTCGGCGAGGCTCAGGCGTCGAGCTCTTGCAACACATCCTCGAGGTCGCGCAACTGGGCCGCGGGCACCAGGCGTGCCAGTGGCAGGCGGGTGGCGCCAGCGCCGATCGGCACCTGCACAGCCTCGAGGGCCTGGCGGGCGCAGACTGCCGCGCCCTGCTCGAGCCTGGCGGCGCATTCGATCGCCAGGGCCTGCGCCAGGCCGGCATCGCCCAGATAGAGGTGCCATCCGGCGATCTGCAGGTAGAGCCGATCGGCGATGGCGTTTTCGAGAGCGTTGAGTTGGCTGGCGCTCAGCGTCATGGTCGTGGCGGATGGATCAGGGGGTGTGCGCCGATCAGGCGGAGTCGGAGCCCGGGGTGTCGGCGGGGCTGTCGCTTCCTGCTCGCGGTCGCATGGCGATCACCACGCTGGCGTGGCCAAGCAGCAGCAGCAGCCAACCGAGGCTCAGCCAGTTCAGATGCTGCCAAGGATGACGCAGTTCCTGCACCACCCACAGCCCGCTGTTGAGTGCCGCAAACAGCGCGGCGTGCAGGGTCAAATTGACGATCCGCTCGAAATGGCGATAGGTGGGATCGTTGGGGTCGGCAGGTCCGTACCAGCGAATGGGCATGCGATGCGCCTCAGCGACAGATGGATTTGACGGATGGGCCCTCGGTGCGCTGAAAATGGTCCCATGCGCTTGTAGCTCAGCGGATTAGAGCATCTGACTACGGATCAGAGGGTCGGGAGTTCGAATCTCTCCAGGCGCGTTGTGGAAAGGCCGCTCGATTGAGCGGTTTTTTTGTGTTGGGCCCTGGTTGGCCCTGACTTGTCGTTCCTTGGGCTGCCTATGGTTGGGACCTCCTGTGATGCCGCCTGACCCATGCCTGCCAGCAGCGACAACGCCATCAACCAGCCGCTGGCCAGCGCTGATCCGACCCTGGCTGCTCTGATCGGCCGCGAGGAGCAGCGTCAGGAAACCCATCTCGAGTTGATTGCTTCGGAGAATTTCGCTTCCCGGGCGGTGATGGAGGCCCAGGGCTCGGTGCTCACCAACAAATACGCCGAGGGCCTGCCTGCTAAGCGCTACTACGGCGGCTGCGAGCACGTCGACGCGATCGAGGAGCTGGCGATTGAGCGGGCCAAAGAGCTCTTTGGTGCCGCCTGGGCCAATGTGCAGCCCCACAGCGGCGCCCAGGCCAACTTTGCGGTGTTTCTGGCGCTGCTGACCCCTGGCGACACGATCATGGGGATGGACCTGAGCCACGGCGGTCACCTGACCCATGGCTCACCGGTCAATGTCAGCGGCAAGTGGTTCAAGGTCGTGCAGTACGGCGTCGACCCCGAAACCCAGCAGCTCAACTTCGAGAGCATCCGCCAGCTGGCGCTTGAGCAAAGGCCCAAGTTGATCGTGTGCGGTTACTCGGCCTACCCGCGCACGATCGACTTTGCGGCCTTCCGCGCGATTGCCGACGAAGTCGGCGCCTATCTGCTGGCCGACATGGCCCACATCGCCGGCCTGGTGGCCGCCGGCGTGCATCCCAACCCCGTACCTGTGTGCGATGTGGTGACCACCACCACCCACAAAACCCTGCGGGGGCCCCGCGGCGGTCTGATCCTCTGCCGTGACGCCGACTTCGCCAAGCAGTTTGATAAGGCTGTGTTCCCCGGCAGCCAGGGCGGCCCGCTCGAGCATGTGATCGCCGCCAAGGGCGTCGCCTTTGGTGAGGCGCTGCAGCCGCGCTTCAAGAGCTACGCCCAGCAGGTGATCGCCAATGCCAAGGCCCTGGCCGCCCGCATTCAGGAGCGCGGCATTGCCGTGGTCAGTGGCGGCACCGATAACCACATCGTGCTGCTCGATCTGCGCAGCATCGGCATGACCGGCAAGGTGGCTGATCTGCTGGTGAGCGATGTGCATATCACCGCCAACAAGAACACGGTTCCGTTTGACCCCGAGTCGCCTTTTGTCACCAGTGGCCTGCGCTTGGGCACCGCCGCCATGACCACCCGCGGGTTTGACGAGGCCGCTTTTGCCGAAGTGGCCGATGTCATTGCCGACCGGCTGCTCAACCCCGACGACAGCGCGATCGAGCAGCGCTGCCGTGATCGGGTGGCAGCGCTGTGTGCACGCTTTCCGCTGTACAGCCAAGAACGTCAGCTTCAACACGCCTGAGGGTTGATGGCGCCCGTAACGTGGGCGCCAAAGGCGCTCTGCTGTGACGCTTGCCTACCACCCCAACGCAGCAGCCCTGCTCACGTTTGCTGTGGCAGCGCTGCTTACGGCTTCGGTGGTGCCGGTTGTTCGGCGCTTGGGTCTGGCCTATGGCCTGATCGATGCGCCTGATCCGCGCAAACAGCACACCACCCCGATGGTGCGTCTGGGCGGTATCGGCATTGTCCTGGGTTTCAGCCTGGCGCTGGCGATCACCTGGCACTGGGGCGGGTTTGCCGAGCTGCCGCCCGATAAGGACCAGCTGATCTGGACAACCCTGGCGGGTGCGTTGTGTTTCTTTGTGATCGGCCTGGCCGATGATCTGTTTGCCTTGCCGCCGCTGCCGCGCCTGGCGGGTCAGCTGCTGGTCGCCATGGCGGTCTGGAGCCAGGGCGTGCAGATCGGCACGATCGAGCTTCCTTTTGCCTTGCTTGGTCACAGTGAGCCGTCATTGGTGCTGCCGCCAAGCTTGAGCCTGCTGGCCACCGTGATCTGGCTGGTTGGCATCACCAATGCGATCAACTGGCTTGACGGCCTTGATGGGCTTGCCGCTGGAGTCAGCGGCATCGCTGCGGTGGGCCTGCTGTCGGTGAGCTTCAGCTTGCATCAGCCGGCCGCCGGGCTGCTGGCGGCGGCCCTGGGCGGCAGCTGCCTTGGCTTTTTGCGCCACAACTTCAATCCCGCCCGCATCTTCATGGGCGATGGAGGCTCCTATTTCCTCGGATTTGCGCTGGCGGCGATCAGCATTGTCGGCCCGGCCAAAGGGATCACCAGCGTCAGCTTGCTGCTGCCGCTGGTGATCCTCTCGCTGCCCCTGGCCGACATGTCGGCTGTGATCTTGGGGCGGCTGAGCCAGGGCCGCTCGCCCTTCTACCCCGATCGGCGCCACTTGCACCATCGCCTGCTGCGCCAGGGCGTCAGCCACCGGCGCACGGTGCTGCTGATCTACGCCTTCACCCAGTGGCTGGCCGCCTTGGCTCTTGTGCTGGTCAATGCAGAGCTGCGCTTTCTGTGGCTGGCTCTGGCCACGTCGATCCTGATCGCCGTGGTGGTCACCACCCGCCGGGCCCTGCAGCGCGAATCGTCCTGATGGCGTCTGCAGCTGCGCAAGCTCCTGCGGCCGAGGTGCTCTGCATCGGCACCGAGCTGCTGCTGGGCAACATCACCAACG
>VGQS01000034.1 GCA_016882285.1 Cyanobacteria bacterium K_DeepCast_35m_m2_155
GTGGTGCGCTCGCCGCTCACCTGTGAAGCCTCACGCTCGGTCTGCCGCAAGTGCTACGGCTGGGCACTGGCCCACAACGAACTGGTGGATCTGGGCGAGGCGGTCGGCATCGTTGCGGCTCAGTCGATCGGTGAACCGGGCACCCAGCTCACCATGCGCACCTTCCATACCGGCGGTGTGTCGACGGCCGAGACCGGCGTTGTGCGCTCCCAGGTCGACGGCGTCGTCGAGTTCGGCCCGAAGGCCCGCGTGCGCCCCTACCGCACCCCCCACGGTGTTGAAGCCCAACTTGCCGAAACCGATTTCACCCTGACGCTCAAACCGAGCGGCAAGGGCAAGATCCAGAAGCTCGATATCACCAACGGCTCGATTCTGTTTGTGGGCGATGGTGAGACCGTCGCCAATGACATCATCCTGGCGCAGATTTCCTCCGGTGCCACGGTCAAGAAGAGCGTGGAAAAGGCCACCAAGGACGTCATCTGTGACCTCGCCGGTCAGGTGCGTTATGAGGAGGCGATTCAGCCCAAGGAGGTCACCGACCGCCAGGGCAACATCACGCTCAAGGCCCAGCGTCTCGGACGTCTGTGGGTGTTCAGCGGCGATGTCTATAACCTGCCGCCCAATGCCCTTCCGGTGGTCAAGGGCAACAAGGCGGTCAAGACCGGCGAGGTCCTGGCCGAGAGCCGTCTGGTGAGCGAGTACGGCGGTGCCGTGCGCCTGCGCGAATCGGCTGGTGACTCCCGCGAAGTGCAGATCGTCACCTCCAGCCTCACCCTCAAGGACTGCAAGCTGGTGGGTGAATCGACCCATTCGGGCGAGATCTGGCACCTCGAAGGCAAGGACAACATCCGCTACCGCCTCAACACCGCTCCCGGCAGCAAGATCGGCAGCGGTGAGGTGATCGCCGAGCTGGCAGATGATCGCTTCCGCACCCAGACCGGTGGCATCGTCAAGTTCGCTCCCGGGCTGTCGATCAAGAAGGCCCGCAGCGCCAAGAACGGCTATGAGGTGAGCAAGGGCGGCACCCTGCTGTGGATCCCCCAGGAAACCCACGAAATCAACAAGGACATCTCCCTGTTGATGATCGAGGACGGTCAGTGGATCGAAGCTGGGACTGAAGTTGTCAAAGACATCTTCAGCCAGACCGCCGGCATCGTCACCGTCACCCAGAAGAACGACATCCTGCGCGAAATCATTGTTCGCTCCGGCAAGCTTCACCTGGTTTCCGACAGCAAGGCCTTGGCCAAATACGGCGAGGGCAAAATGGTCAATCCCGGCGAAGAGATCGCCAAGGGCCTCAAGGCTGAGGCCATGGTGTTTGTCGAAGCCGTCGACACCCCTGAAGGTGGTGCCCTGCTGTTGCGCCCGGTGGAGGAGTACTCCATCCCCGATTCAGCCCACTTGCCTGAGCTGGCATCCGTCAAGCAGAGCGGTGGCCCCAGCCTGGGCTTGAAGGCCACCCAACGTCTGGCGTTCAAAGATGGAGAGCTGATCAAGAGTGTTGAAGGCGTTGAGCTGCTCAAGACGCAGCTGACCCTTGAGACCTTCGACACCACGCCGCAGATGACGGTTGATGTCGAGTCCGTGCCCGACAAGCGCGCCAAGACGATCGAGCGTCTGCAACTGGTGATTCTCGAAACCCTGCTGGTTCGCCGCGACACGCTCTCCGATGCCAGCCACGGTTCCACCCACACCGAGCTGCAGATCGACGACGGTGCCAGCGTTAAGAGCGGTGATGTCATCGCCACCACCCAGATCCTGTGTAAGGAAGACGGTGTGGTGCAACTGCCCGATCTGGTGGAAGGCGAACCCATTCGCCGCCTGATCGTCGAGCGTGTCGGTGATACGCGCACGATCGATCTGGGTTCTGCCAAGCCCGATGTGAAGGTGGCCCAGCGCATTGTTGATGGTGATCTGCTGGCCAAGGGTGTTGCGGCACCGTGCTGCGGTCAGGTCGAAGCCATCAACGGCAGCAAGCTGACCATCCGTCTGGGCCGCCCCTACATGGTGTCGCCCGATTCGGTCATGCACGTGCGCGACGGCGAGTTGGTGCAGCGTGGTGATGGCCTGGCCCTGCTGGTGTTTGAGCGCCAGAAGACCGGCGACATCGTGCAGGGTCTACCCCGCATCGAAGAGCTTCTCGAGGCGCGCCGCCCGCGCGAATCGGCCGTGCTCTGCCGCAAGAGCGGTGTGGTGCAGATCAAGCAGGGCGATGACGACGATTCGATCACGGTGTCTGTGATCGAAGGCGATGACGTCATCACCGAGTACCCGATCCTGCTCGGCCGCAACGTCATGGTCAGCGATGGCCAGCAGGTCAGCGCCGGTGAATCGCTCACCGATGGGCCGATCAACCCCCATGAACTGCTCGAGTGTTTCTTTGAGGATCTGCGTGGCCGCAGGCCCACCCTCGAGGCGGCCATGGAGGCGATCTCCAAGCTGCAGTTCCGCATGGTGCAGGAGGTGCAGAACGTCTACAAGAGCCAGGGCGTCTCGATCGATGACAAGCACATCGAGGTGATCGTCCGCCAGATGACGAGCAAAGTGCGCGTTGAAGACGCGGGCGACACGACCCTGCTGCCGGGCGAGCTGATGGAGCTGCGTCAGGTTGAGCAGACCAATGCCGCCATGGCGATCACCGGTGGGGCACCTGCTGAGTTCACCCCGGTTCTGCTCGGCATCACCAAGGCCTCGCTCAACACCGACAGCTTCATCTCGGCGGCCTCCTTCCAGGAGACCACCCGGGTGCTCACTGAAGCCGCCATCGAAGGCAAGAGCGATTGGCTGCGCGGCCTCAAGGAGAACGTGATCATTGGTCGCCTGATTCCTGCAGGCACCGGTTTCAGCGGCTTCGAAGAGGAGCTGCGGGCCGAGGCTGGTCCCCACCCCGACATTCTCGAGGAGGAAAATGCCGGCTACCGCCGTATGGCCAATCTGCGTCCGGACTACACCGTGGAGATGCCAGCCCCAACGGCCGCTGCCGCTGTCCTCGATGATCCTTCCGATGAGGATCTCGAGGCCACCCGCAGTCGCCATGGCATCGAAGCTGCCGGCAGCTCCTATGCGGCCTTTGCCCGCCCCAGCCTCGATGAGGTGATGGAAGAAGAGCTGATCGCCGATCCTGATGCGCTCGAGGGCCTTCAGGAAGAGGGCTTGCTCAGTGATGAGTGAGCCAAGCGGTCAGCTCAGCACCTAGCGTCATCGTCATGACGACTTCTTCAAGCGCTAAGACGGAGCTCGGCACCCCGGTGCCGCAGCGCCGTTTGCCGCGCTACGGATTCCACCTTCATAACGAGAAGCTCAACGGTCGGCTGGCCATGCTTGGTTTCATCGCCCTGGTGGCGCTGGAAGCCAAGCTCGGCCATGGCCTTCTGGTCTGGTGAGCGAGGCCGCTCCCATTGCCCTGTTGGGCATGGGAAAAGCCCAGCTGGAGCAGTGGGCCCAGAGCCACGGTCAGCCTGCGTTTCGCGGCAGGCAGCTGCACGACTGGATTTACGCCAAAGGCGTCAGCCGGGTCGAGCAGATCACGGTGCTCTCCAAGGGCTGGCGAGAGCAGTTGGTGACCTCGGTGCCACCAGGTTTGTTCGACTGGACGGGGCGTTCACGCGAGTTGCACCGCAGTGTGGCTGCCGATGGCACCACCAAATTGCTGCTGGCCACCCCCGACAATCTCAGCATTGAAACGGTCGGGATTCCGGCCGCCGAGCGGCTCACGGTGTGTGTCAGCTCCCAGGTGGGCTGCCCGATGGCCTGCCGCTTCTGTGCCACAGGCAAGGGCGGTTTGCAGCGCTCCTTGGCCGTTCACGAGATCGTCGATCAGGTGCTCTGGGTGCGTGAGGTCATGGGCATCCGCCCCAGCCATGTGGTGTTCATGGGGATGGGCGAGCCGCTGCTCAACCTTGACGCCGTGCTCGCTGCGATCGCTTGCCTGTGCAGCGAGCTGGGCATGGCCCAGCGGCAGATCACGCTCAGCACCGTCGGCGTGGCCAACACCCTGCCGCGGCTGGCCGAGCTGGCCTTGGCGCGCCTGGGCCGTGCCCAGTTCACCCTGGCGGTGAGCCTGCATGCCCCTGATCAGCGTCTGCGCGAGGAGTTGATCCCGACCGCCCATGCCTACCCGATCGAGGCCCTGCTCGACGACTGCCGCCGCTACGTCGCGATCACCGGGCGCCGCGTCAGCTTTGAGTACATCCTGCTGGGCGGGCTCAACGATCAACCACGCCATGCCGAGGCCTTGGCACGGTTGCTGCGCGGCTTCCAGAGCCATGTGAATCTGATCCCCTACAACCCGATCGACGAGGAAGCCTTCAGACGGCCCGAGCCTGCCGCTGTGGCCGCCTTCTGCCAGGTGCTGGCTGATCGGCATGTGGCCGTGAGCGTGCGCGCGAGCCGGGGGCTCGACGCCGACGCTGCCTGCGGGCAGCTGCGCAGACGATTGGCCGCAACCCTGCAGCCGGCCTAGCGTCGGGCCTTCTGGCTACGGCCCGATGGCTCTAGTCGACTGGCTGATCCTGATCGGCTACCTGGTGCTCAGCCTGGTGGTGGGTCTGTGGCTGGCACGGCGCAACCGCGATGAGGCCGACTACTTCGTGGCCGGCCGGCGGCTCACGGGTTGGTTGGCCGGGGCTTCGATGGCCGCCACCACGTTTTCGGTCGACACGCCGCTCTATGTGGCAGGTCTGGTCGGGGTGAGGGGACTGGCCGGCAACTGGGAATGGTGGAGCTTCGGCGTTGCCCATGTGGCGATGGCGGTGGTGTTTGCGCCGCTGTGGCGGCGCAGCGGAGTGCTGACCGACGCCGCCTTCACGGAGTTGCGCTACGGCGGTGCCGCGGCGGCCTGGTTGCGTGGGATCAAGGCTTTTCTGTTTGCACTGCCGATCAATTGCATTGGCATTGGCTATGCCTTTCTGGCGATGGCCAAGGTGAGTGAGGCCCTCGGCCTGGCGTCGACCCCGGCGGCCCGTCTCACCCTGTTGACCTGCGTGGGCCTGCTGGTGCTGATCTACACGGCCGCCGGTGGGCTCTGGGCGGTGGTGGTGACTGACATGCTGCAGCTGGTGCTGGCGCTGGCCGGCGCCATCGCTGTGGCGGTGTTTGCCGTGCAGGCTGCCGGTGGCATCGACACCATGCTGGCGAGCCTGCGGGAGCTCCAGCGGCCAGAACTGCTGGCCCTGGTGCCGTGGCAGCTTGAGGGTGCACGGTTGAGCTGGCTCGATGGGGCTGGCATCTCGCTGCCCACCTTCAGTGCCTATATCGCCCTGCAGTGGTGGAGCTTCCGCCGCAGCGACGGTGGCGGTGAGTTCATTCAGCGGCTGCTGGCCACCCGTGACGAGCGGCAGGCGCGCATCGCCAGCTGGGTGTTTCTTGCCGTCAACTACCTGTTGCGCAGCTGGCCCTGGATTCTGGTGGCACTCGCTGCTGTGGTGCTGCTGCCGGAGTCCACCGACTGGGAGCAGAGCTATCCGCTGCTGGCGGTCAAGCTGCTGCCGCCGGTGGCGCTTGGCCTGGTGGTGGTGTCGTTGGTGGCGGCCTTCATGAGCACCGTGAGCACGGCGGTCAACTGGGGTGCCAGCTATCTCACCCACGACCTTTACCAACGCTTCCTGCGACCCGCCGCAGCGCAGCGCGAACTGTTGCTGGTCGGCCAGCTGGCTTCGGTGTTGCTGGTGGCGCTCGGGGTGTTGACCGCCCTGCTGAGCAGCAACATCGGCACGGTGTTTCGCCTGGTGATCGCCATCGGCACAGGCCCTGGGGTGGTGCTGGTGCTGCGTTGGTTCTGGTGGCGGATCAATGCGGCGGCCGAGTTGGCGGCGATGCTGGGCGGCTTCCTGGTGGGTTTCTGCACCTCGGTGGTGCCGTTGCTGCGCATTGATGACTACGGTCTGCGGCTGCTGGTCACCACGGTGGTCACGGCCGTGCTCTGGATTCTGGTGATGCTCGCCACGCCGCCCGAGTCGGCGGCTGTGCTGGAGCGCTTCGTGCAGCAGGTGCGGCCCGCCGGGCCGGGCTGGGCCGGCTGGCGGCGGCGCTGTGGGGTGGAGCCGCAGGAGAGCCTGCTGGATCTGATCAGTCAGTTGCTGCTGAGCTGTGCGGTGCTGTTCGGAGCCCTGCTGGGAATCGGCGGTTTTCTGCTCAAGCTGCCCCTCTGGGGCTGGGGAGGGCTGGTGGTGGCCAGCCTCGGGGCGGCTGGTCTGCAGCAGCGGTTGGTGTTGCAGCGCTGGCTGCGGGCTGGCACGCGATGATGCGCGCTGGCTGCGAGCACCGTTGACCGTGCAGTTCTTTCGATCCACCCTGTTGCCTGCCGCCATCGTGCTGCTGTTTGGCCTGGCCCTGTTTGCCGTGAGCGCCCGCATTTGGCTGCCCGGCGACATGCTGGCGCCAGCACCCATTCAGTGAGGCAGGGCCGTTGAGCGCGCAGGAGCAACCAGTCTTTGACGGCTCCAGTGGACCTGCCTGGAAGCCGTATGACGAGAACGCCAGTCATGAGCTGGTGCTGGATCCTGACGTGCTTGCTGCCGAGCTGGCGCAGGAGCTGTTGGGCGATCCCCTCGACGACATCGAGCCCGATGAGATCGCCAGTGCCGATGCCGCTGCCGAATGCGACCTCGGCCTGACCCTGCTTGGCGGTGATCACGATGCGCGCCTACAGGGGCTGCGCATCTTCTGTGAGCACCGCGATCCGCGGGCGATCCCGAGGTTGCTGCCTTTGCTCGAGGCGCCCTGTCCGATCGAGCGCATGAGCGCGGTGTATGCCCTGGGACGCAATCCAACGCCACTGGCGGTGGAGCCGTTGCTCGCGCTGTTGGCGAGCGACAGCAATGGCTATGTGCGCAAGGCGGTGGCCTGGAGCCTCGCCAACTTTGCTGATGCACCGGTGCTCCATCCGTTGATCCGTTCACTGCAGGTCGACGTCGCGGCTGTGCGCCTTTGGGCCGCCACCTCGTTGGCCGATGTGGGTGCCACGGGTCCGGCCAAGGCCGATCCAGCGGCGGCCCAGTTGCTGCAGAGCCTGCGCATCGACAGCGAAGCGGCCGTGCGCAGCAACAGCGCCTGGGCGCTGGGGCGGCTCTATCCCGATCTGATCGAGCCCCGGCAGCAGGCTGTGGTGCAGGCCTTGCTGCAGACCTTGCTCGCCGACTCGGAAGCCAGCGTGCGCGATGAGGCGCGTCTGGCGCTCGAGCAGCTTGAGCAACCCCAGGTGCTGGAGCAGTTGCAGACCCTGGTCGATGAAGGTTTGCTCAACTGAGTCAACCCCAGCGCAGCGCCGCTAACATCCATCAACTCGCTGGCGTGTGCTTGGCCTTACAGCCCTCGCTCCAGACCATTCGGTTCCGCATTCGCTCTGATGGCCGTGTCGAGGAGACCGTTGAAGGCCTCTTTGGCAGCGCTTGCGAGCGGCTGACTGAGCAGATCGAGGCTCGCCTCGGGACCGTGCAGCAACGCCAGCCCACGGCAGAGGCCTACCAGGCCACGGCGTTGACCTCCCAGCTCAGCGCCTGCCTTGAGGCCGCCAGCACCACCCCGCTCCCCTGATTTCTTGCCCGGTAGCGATGTCGCACTTCAGCACGATCAAGACCGAGTTGCGTGACCGCCAAGCCCTTGAGGCTGCACTCGGCGCCTTGGGCCATTCCCCTGTGGCTGGACCGCGTCAGGTCAGGGGATACCGCGGCCAGCAGGATCAGGCCGAGCTTGTTGTCTCGCCAGAGCAGGGCGGCGATTTTGGTTTCCGCCTCAATGCCCAGAGCGGAACCTATGAGCTTGTCGCCGATCTCGATCTCTGGTCGCTGCCGGTCCCCCCAGAGCGTTTCTTGAGCCAGCTCAACCAGCGTTATGCCCTCGAAGCGATCCTCGCTGCCAGCAAAGCCGAGGGTTTTCAGGTTGCCGAACAGACCAACAGCGACGACGGCTCCATTGAGCTGGTGGTGACGCGCTGGAGCTGAAGCCCAGCGGCCGATGACGGTCGATCCCTCGCTGGCGTTCGATGTTGAGTCCGGTGGCTCCCGGCTCAACCCAACAGGCCTCGAGCCTCTGCTCGGCGGGGTCTTGCGTCAGCGTGCCGTGTGGGTCGATGAGGCGGTTTGCATCGGTTGCCGCTATTGCGCCCATGTGGCCTCCAACACCTTTGTGCTGGAACCTGACCTGGGACGTTCGCGGGCCATCAGGCAAGACGGTGACAGCACCGAGCGAATCCAAGAGGCGATCGACACCTGCCCGGTGGATTGCATTCATTGGGTCAGTTACGACGAGCTGCCCACGCTCGAGCAGCGTCTGCGCGAGCAGGAGCTGCAGCCGCTTGGCTTGCCAGCTCCTGCGCGGTTCAAGCGGACCCTGCCCCGTCCATGACGCTTCCCAGTGGCTGTTTGGCCGGTAGCCCCACCGCCCTGGGGTACTGACGCGGGCAGCCTTGCTTGGGCCGCAGCGTGATCGCGGTGCGCTGGCCGCGTCCGGCGGGCAGCTCGCAGCGCATCACCTGCTCGATGCCGGCATTGAGGCTGCGTGCTGCTGCTGAGAGCTGGCGTTGATCAGCGTCTGACCATTGCCCTCGGTACAGCAGGGCTTGGCCGTCGGGTTTGAGGAGCGGCACGAGATACTCGGCCACCACTGGAGCGGGAGCTACGGCACGGGCGACAGCCCAGTCGAACCCGCCGCGCCAGGGGGCGCTGCGTCCCAGCTTTTCGATCCGCTCACTGCAAAAGTGCAGCCTTGGCGCCAGCCCAAGGGCTGCCGCCATGGCGCGTACGGCTTCGATCTTGCGGTGCACCGAGTCGACCAGGCTCAACTCGGCTTCGGGTAGGGCAATGGCCAGCGCCAGACCCGGAAAGCCCCCGCCTGTGCCGACATCGATCAGCCGCAGCGGGTTGCCATCGGTGCTGGCGCTGTGCTGGGCGCGCAGCACGGCAGCCATGGGCCAGAGGCTGTCAAACACCTGGGCGATCCAGTAGTCATCCCCTTCGACCAGGCGCGTCAGGTTGAGCCTGCTGTTCCACTGTTGCAAGTGCTGCTGCAGCTGCACGAACAACTCCAGCTGCTGGGGGCTGGGTTGCCATCCCAGCCGTTGCCACAACGGCGCCATTGGATCAGTGCTCACGCAGGGCTGAACCGGCAAGGGTTCTGCCCTTTCTAGGATCGACCAAACCCCAGGGCCATGACCGCTCCCAGCCATTACCAGCGGCTCGGTGTTCCGGACCATGCCGATGCTGATGAGTTGCGGCAGGCCTTTCGCCGGCTCAGCAAGCGCTATCACCCCGACACAACGGCCCTGCCACCTGCAGCGGCTGCCGTTGCCTTTGAGCAACTGCAGCTCGCCTACAGCGTGCTCAGTGATCCCCAGCAGCGTCGCCTCTACGACGCGTCACGGCAGCTTGAGGCTGCGCCGCAGCAGCAGGTTGCGCTGCCCAATCAGGTGCGCCGGCCCCTCTCGGGTGGGGAGTGGCTCGCGTTGCTGCTGTTGCTTGTGGCCGCTGTGTTTGCGCTGGTGCTAGGGGTGGGTCTGGCCTGGCTGCGTGGGGCCGATCTGATGCAATGGCCCAGTTGGTGGCTGGAGGCCAGGTGAGCACGATGGGTGTCCAAGGGCCTGATGAGCCGAGTCCCCAAGGTGGACTGCCGGAACCACAAACCCCGCTGTATCACCATCCGCTGCCTGAGCTGGAAGCGTGGTTGCGCAGTCTCGGCGGGCGTCAGCGCGCCAACCATTCCAGTCAGTGGGATCTGCATCAGCCGCAGTGGAGCGCCCTGGTTGAATTCGACGTCGAAGAGCTGCGCGTGAGTTGGTTGCAGGACGGCCAACAGAGCGTGCGCCAGTTCCCCTATGGCCTCTCAAGAGCCGATGTGGAGGCGGCGATTCTGGCTGGCCCATGAGGCAGAGCCGCCAAGCGCGTTGAGACAGAACGTCGGCCGCTTGCCATGATGGAGAGGTTCAGCAAGCTTTTGCGGGCCACGCCATGGCTCCCGCCCGATTCAACCGCTCTGATTCCAGCTCTCGCGGCAGACGTTTGGTGTCGCGCAGGTTTCTCAGTGACACTGAGCTCGACTCGAAGCGTTCGCTGAACGAACGTTGCCGCGCCTGGGGGCCTGGCGAGATGTTTGCCGAAGGCCAGTGGCAGGCGATTCGCGTGCAGCTGGAGCGGCAAGGCTGGCACCCCTCCCAGATTGAGCTGGTGCACGATCAGCTGCGTCAGGGTTGGCCCCTGGCCACGGCCAAGCTGCACGCAGCGCGGTTGTCGGGTCACTGCCCCATCAAGGGCCTGAGCGAATCTTGATCACGCCCCTCAGCGGCAGATCTCGCTGCGCCGTTCAGCCGGGCCTGACCAGGGCCCGCAGTTGACCCAGCGCACCACCGACAGCTCGAAGTCGGTGAACAGCACCAAAATCGCTCCGCATAGAACAAGCACCACCAGAGTGATGGCGCTGTGACGCTTCTGCATCAGCACCGCTGTGACTGTTGCAAGGCTACGAGCCGCTGCCGCAGCACAACATCGGGTTGCTGCTGCTGCCACTGCTGCGCCAGGGCAGCGGCGCACAGGGGCTGAATCAGTGGCAGCTGGGCCACAACCGGTACCCCAGCGATCGCCTCGAGGGTGCGAGGGTTGTCGGGGTGCGGCGGGCCATTGAGCACAAGCCCCAGCACCGGAATCTGCCGCCGCTGCAGGGCTTCAAGCGACAGCAGGCAATGGTTGAGCGTGCCAAGGCCGCTGCGGCCCACCAGCAGCACCGGCAGACCCCAGCGTTGCAATTGCTCGATCTGCAGCCAGTCGCGCCTCAGCGGCACCAGCAGCCCTCCTGCGGTCTCAACGATCAATGGGCCTGCGCAGTGGGGCAGTTCGAGCCGCTCAGCTTCGATCGTGACCCCGTCGTGCTCGGCAGCCCAGTGCGGTGACACCGGGGCTGTGAGCCGGTAGGCCTCATCCAGCACCCGCTCAGCCGGAAGATCGAGCAGCTGCTGAACCCGGCTGCTGTCGCTGCCATCGGCAAGCCCGCTTTGCACGGGTTTCCAATAACAGGCCTGCAGGCCCTGCACCAGCCAGGCGCTGATCACGGTCTTACCGACGTCGGTGTCGGTGCCGCACACCACAAGCTGCAGGGGCTCAGTCATGGCTCAGCGTTGTTCGCCTGGGCGTTGTGCCAGCAGCATCAAGATGCGCCAACTGACCTGCTCATCGGCAGGCCAGTGGTTTAGCAGTTGGCGCCATTGGCCGGGGCGCAACGGGGGGTGGTCGCTGTAGCTGGCTCCCAGCTGCTGCAGCTGTCTGAAAAAGGCGCGTCCGCCCGGGCCGTAGCGAGGGCTGAACTGCATCTCCTGGTGATGCCTGAGCGCCAGCACGCTGCCTGCGCTCTGCAGCAGCTCACTGGCAGCGGGCAGCGGCCAGGCGGTGCATGGCACCTCGGCGCGGCTGGCCGCCTCGTGCCACTGGGCAAAACTTCCGGCAACGGGGACGGCCACAACCAGCCAGCCACCTGGCGCCAGCGCCTTGGCCCACTGCTTGAGCGCTGCTGCGGGTCGGCTGAGCCAGTGCAACCCGAAGCTGCTGGTCAGCAGGGCGCTGCCCTGAAGGCAGGCCGGCAGTCCCTCATTGAGATCCCACAGCAGCCGTTGTGTGGTGGATCCAGCCAGTGGATTGTGTTGCAGCAGGGCTGCGCTGCCATCGAGTTGCAGCAGCTGATGCTGCGGGGCCAGTTGCTGCAGGGCTTGACCCACCAGGCCGCTGCCGGCGCCCAGATCGGCCATGGGCCCTGCAGGCATCGGCAGCGCCGCGATGCGGCGTGCCAGCCGCCAGGCCATGGCGCGCTGCAGGCCAGCGTGCTGGTCGTAATGCTGCGCCTTGCGGCTGAAGTGTGTGCAGATCGACGCTGCTGTTTGCCTCATGACTGCACAAGAGCGCCAATCCAGGCGTTCACCATGGCAATGGTCGGCGTGTCGATCAGGCCATGGCCGGCAGCACCAAAGCTGAGCACATCGGCCTGTGGCAAGGAGCGCTGCAGCTCCTGCCGTGCTGCCGGGGCCACGATCTGGTCAGAGCCTGCTTGAAGCAGCAGCACCTTGGCGTCCGGGGGAAATCCAGCGGGCAGCGAGCTGCTCTGGGCGATCAGGTCCAGGTCCTGCTGCAGCAACTCCAGCCCGGTTGGACGCAGCGGTTCAGCGGCGGGAGAGGCTTGCAGCAGCTCGGCCGGTGCGGGGGCGGCCACCTGCTCAAGGAAGCTCTTGAGCATGCGTTCGGGCTCTGGGCCCCGCAACTGGGCGGCCATGCTGGCCAGGGCTGCCGCGATGCTGCGCCCTGCGCGACCTTCAGGAACAAAGCGGGCAAAACTGGTCAGCAACACCACCGCATCGGCTGCGGCCAAGACCTCTGGCGCAAGCAGATGGGGCCCCAGCGAATGGGCAATCACCACGTTTGTGGCAGTGGCGCTCTGCCAGGTGGGTTGCCTTGCCGGTAGCCGGCCATAGCCCCGTTCGCCGCAGCACCATGTCCAGCCCTGTTGCTGCCAGCTGGGCAGCCATGGATCCCAGCTGCGGCTGTCGCCGCACCACCCATGCATGGCAACCAACTGAACTGGATCGCTCATGGGACCCCCAGGGCGCCAAGCAGGCGGCTCAAGCTGCCGGCCGGCAGGTCATGGCGCAGCACGATCCTCAGTCGGGCGCTGCCCTGGGGCACGGTGGGCGGGCGGATGGCCACACACAGCAGGCCCTGGCGCTCGAGCCGCTGTTGCAGCTCGAGCGCCCGCTGCTCGCTACCCACCAGCAACGGCAGAACGGGCCCGTTGCCGGCCGGCCTGGGCCAGCCCGCTGCGGCGATCGCCTGCCGCCAGCGCGCGGCGCGCTGTTGCAGCAGCAGTGCAGGATCCTGCCCGCTGCTCTGCTGCTGCTGAAGCCAGTGGATCGCCGCCGCCGCACCAGCTGCCAGGACCGGTGCCAGGGCCGTGGTGTAGCGGAAGGCGCCGCTGCTCTGCAGCAGCCATTCGATGGTTGTGGCATCGCCCGCCAGGAAGGCCCCGCCGCTGCCCAGCGCCTTGCCGAAGGTGCCGCTGATCAGCGCGATGCCCGGCTGGCCGTAGCCCAAGCCCCTGCCGCCGCTGCCCATCACCCCAAGGGCGTGGGCCTCGTCGAGCACGAGCGCTGCGCCATAGCGCTCACACAGGGCTACCAGCGCCTGGGCATCGGGACTGGTGCCTTCCATGGAAAACAGGCTCTCGCTGAGCACCACCAAGCGCTGCTGGGCCGAGGCGCCGCGGGCCGTGTTGAGGCGGCGTTCAAGATCGGCCAGATCGTTGTGGGCAAAGCGCTGCAGAGGCGCGCCACTGCAACGCACCCCAGCCAGCAGCGAATGGTGGATCAAGCGATCGGCCAGCACCAGGCTGTGGCGATCAGCCAGCGCGCTCACTGCGGCAATGTTGGCTTGAAAGCCGCTGGGAAACAGCAAGGCCCGTTCACGCCCCAGCCAGGCGGCGAGAGCGCTTTCGAGTCTGACGTGCACGGCACGGGTGCCGCTGACCAGCCGCGAGGCGCCAGCACCGAGGCCGCTGCAGCTGAGCTCCTGTTGGGCCGCGGCGAGGATCGCCGGGTGGCCGCTCAGGCCCAAATAGTCATTGCTGCTCAAATCCAGCAGGGCTGCTGCTGGCTCCTCTTGGAGGTCTGTCTCTTGGGGTGTGAGCTGGCAGCTCTGCCCTGGGCAGAAGCTCCGCAGCCGGCGCCTGCTGGCTACAGGTACCGCTGTGGCTGCGCGCAAAAGGGCCTGCTGCCAAGGCTGCAGAGCGGCTTCACTGTCCTGACGGTTCGGCAGGCCCATGGGGCTCAGTCTGGTGCAGCAGGGTGCCGGGCCGCTGGCCTGTTGATCTGGCCAATAGGATTGCTGCAGAAGCGGTTTGCTTACCGTCGCGCGCGCATCGGCCATCGATCTCCAGGGTTCTGATGCTCAGCCTGAGGGAACCGGCGGGGTACCTCCGCTTGCGCACTTGTTTCCCTTTGCGCTGGATGGCTTTCAGCTTGAAGCGATCGATGCCCTCAACCAGGGGCAATCGGTCGTGGTCAGCGCCCCCACTGGCAGCGGCAAGACCCTGGTGGGCGAGTACGCCATTCACCGCGCCCTGGCCCACGGCCAGAAGGTGTTTTACACAACCCCGCTCAAGGCGCTCTCCAACCAGAAGCTGCGCGACTTCCGCGAGCAGTTCGGTGTCGACAACGTCGGCCTGCTCACCGGTGATCTGAGCCTCAACCGCGAGGCGCGGATCGTGGTGATGACCACCGAGATCTTCCGCAACATGCTCTACGCGGAGATCGACCACCCCGACAACGACCCGCTGGCCGATGTCGAGGCGGTGGTGCTCGACGAGTGCCACTACATGAACGATTCCCAGCGCGGCACCGTCTGGGAGGAATCGATCATTCACTGCCCGCCTGCTGTGCAGCTGGTGGCGCTCTCGGCCACCGTCGCCAATGCCGGCCAGCTGACCGACTGGATTGAACGGGTACACGGGCCCACGCGGCTCGTGCTCAGCGATCACCGGCCGGTGCCCTTGAGCTTCAGCTTTTGCAGCGCCAAGGGCCTGCACCCCCTGCTTAACGACGAGGGCACGGGCCTGCATCCCAACTGCAAGGTGTGGCGAGCCCCCAAGGGCAACAAGCGCAAGGGGCCCAAGACCCCCAAGCCGCCCCAGCCCGAGGCACCGCCATTGGGTTTTGTGGTGGCGCAGATGGCCGAGCGGCAGATGCTGCCGGCGATCTATTTCATCTTCAGCCGCCGCGGCTGCGACAAGGGGGTGCGCGATCTGGGCAAGGTCTGCCTGGTCAACCCCGACGAACAGGCCCGCATTCAGGCCCGGCTGAACACCTTTGTGGCCGCCACACCTGAGGCCGTGCGTGAGGGGGGGCATGCCGA
>VGQS01000035.1 GCA_016882285.1 Cyanobacteria bacterium K_DeepCast_35m_m2_155
GCCATCGCACCGCCGAGCTGCAGGCCGCCCACGCCGATCTGGCCAATGGTCAAGAGCGCGAGATCCAGGTGGCCGTCGCCGGTCGGGTGATGACCCGGCGGGTGATGGGCAAGCTGGCCTTCTTCACGCTGGTCGATGAAAGCGGCCCGATCCAGCTGTACCTGGAGAAGGCGAGCCTGGAGGGGGCCGCAACAACCGACAGCGACGACGCCAGTCCCAGTGCCTTTGCCCAACTCACCACGCTGGTGGACGCCGGTGATCTGATCGGGGTGAGCGGCACCCTGCGGCGCACCGATCGCGGTGAGCTCTCGGTCAAGGTGAGCGCCTGGCAGATGCTCAGCAAGAGCCTGCAGCCCCTGCCGGATAAGTGGCATGGCCTGGCCGACGTGGAGAAGCGCTACCGCCAGCGTTACCTCGATCTGATCGTCTCGCCGCAAACCCGCGAAACGTTCAGGCGACGCGCGTTGGCCGTGAGTGCCATGCGCCGCTGGCTTGATGAGCGCGGCTTTCTGGAGATTGAAACGCCCGTGCTGCAAAGCGTGCCCGGTGGCGCCGATGCCCGGCCGTTCGAGACCCATCACAACGCCCTGGATCTGCCGCTGACCCTGCGCATCGCCACCGAGCTGCATCTCAAACGGCTGGTGGTGGGCGGTTTTGAGCGCGTTTACGAGCTCGGGCGCATCTTTCGCAATGAGGGGGTGAGCACCCGCCACAACCCCGAGTTCACCTCGATCGAGATCTATCAGGCCTACAGCGATTACGTGGGCATGATGGAGCTCACCGAGCAGCTGATCGCCCAGGTGTGCCTGCAGGTCTGCGGCACCACGGTGATCAGCTATCAGGGCACCACCATTGACCTGACGCCCCCCTGGCGCCGGGTCACCATGCACGAGGCGGTGCAGCAGGCCAGCGGGCTCGACTTTTCCGCATTCACCAGCCGCGAGCAGGCTGCCGCGGCCATGCAGGCCAAAGGCCTTGAGGTGCCGGCCCTGGCCGACTCGGTCGGTCGGCTGCTGGTCGAGGCCTTTGAGGAGACGGTGGAGGCGGACTTGATCCAGCCCACCTTTGTGCTCGATTACCCGGTCGAGAACTCGCCCCTGGCTCGGGCCCACCGCAGCAAACCGGGACTGGTGGAGCGCTTCGAGCTGTTCATCGCCGGCCGCGAGACCGCCAACGCCTTCAGCGAGCTGATCGATCCGATCGATCAGCGCCAACGGCTTGAGGCCCAGCAGGCTCGCAAGGCCGCGGGCGATGACGAGGCCCAGAGCGTCGATGAGGACTTCATCCACGCCCTTGAAGTGGGCATGCCCCCCACCGGCGGGCTGGGCATCGGTATTGATCGGCTGGTGATGCTGCTGACGGACAGCGCCTCGATCCGTGATGTGATCGCCTTCCCGTTGCTGCGGCCTGAACCGGCGCAGTGAGATAATCACTTCATCAGGCTATGCCCCCCCTTTGGGGTTCTCGGTTTCATGAGTGGCGAGCGCGTTGGATTCCGCTTCAAGCACGCGGATGCGGTGGTGAAGCGCAACCCTCAGGGTCGTTCGCGCCGCGGTTGGGTGATGGAGCCGGTTGAGCAGACCACCAGTCGCGGCACCAAGATGCCGGCTTATCGCATTCGCTGGCGCGACAGCGAGCGGCCCGAGATCGTGCTGCAGCACATGCTGATTGCCGATCCCGATCCCACCCCGCCGCCCGAGGGCGTGAGCCTGGTGCCCCCTGCGCCCAAGGCCTGATTCAGCTCCAGCCCCGCAGGCGGTAGACGAGCAGACCCAGATGCTCCTTCAGCGCCACCGTGCTGAGGTGCAGGTCCTCGGCATCGGGCAGCAGGTCCTCCAGCAGGCTGGCGGCCGTGAGGGTGCCGCGCAGTTGGCGCGCTGGCAGTTGAAAATCACACGCCACGGGCACCACGGTCACGCCACTGAGCTGCTTGAAGCTGGCCAGGGCCCGCGGCATGTGGAAGGCACTGGTGACCAGCAGCACCTGCTTCCAGCCACGCGCCGCGGCCAGCTGGCGCAATGCGCTGGCTTCTTCGGCGGTGTTGCGGGGCTGCTCCAGCAGCAGCATGCGCTCAGGCGGTAGGCCCAGTTGGCTGGCCAGCGTTGCGGCGGAGCGCGCTTCACTGCTGGCCGGATCGGCCGCGGTGAGTTTGACCTTGCCGCCGGTGAACACCAGCAGCGGCGCCTGGCCCTGGCGCAGCAGCTGCAGCCCGGTGAGCAGGCGATCGCCCCCCTCGTTCACCTCGACAGTGCGGCGCGGGCGCAGGGCCGGCCGCAGGCCCCCGCCCAGCACCACGATGGCGTCAGCCCTGGGGATCACCGCGGGGACGAGCGCCGCGCTGCGCTCTTCCAGGCCCCAGATCAGTTGCCGGCTGACCAGCGGGGTTGCCGGCAGCCACAGCAGCGCGATCGCGCTGGCTGAGAGCCAGGGGCTCCAGCGCCTGCGGCGGCCCAGCAGCGCGGCGATCTGCAGCAGCAGCGCCAGCCCCAGGGGGTACACGCCCAGCGGTAGCAGTTTCGAGAGGATGAAGCCCATGGCGAGGTCTTTCAGCGCTGTTGCTTGTCTTTGAGCTGCTGCAGCAACTGTTCGGCCTCAAAGGCATCCCACTCGGCCTCAAGGCTGACGGGGTTGGTGTTGCGTTGGCTCTGGCCTGCTCTGCTGGCAGCTTGAGCGGCGCTGCGCAGCTGCTCGAGCTCGGCTTCCAGCGCTGCAAATTGGACGCCCAGTTCGGCCAGTTGCTGCCAGCGCTGGCGGCCTTGCAGCATCAGCGCGGCCAGATGGGCTTCAGCGCGGGCGGCCAGGGCATCAGCGCCGGCGGATCGGGCCTTGCCGCTGCGGCCCTGCCATTGGCGGATCTCGCTGGCCAGCTCCAGCAGATCCTGCCGTAGCTGCTGGGCTTGTTGCTGCAGCTCCAGCCTGCTGCGGCTCAGTTGCTCCTGACGCTCGCGCGCCTCCTGCTGCTCAAGCCGCTCCTGCTGGGCCGGATTGGCCTCTAGGAACGCTTCGAGCTGCTGATTGAGCCGTGCCTCGAGATCGTCAAACCAGCTGCCCATCGGAGGCTCAGGACTCCTCGGGGGCCCGGGTGATCAGGGGGGCTTCGATCTCTTCGGTGAGCGGGGTGATCGCCGCCTCGCGCGAGCGCAGCAGCAGTTGGGTGAGCCGGGCAATCGCGCCTTCGCCCAGGTCCCGTTCGCTGATGCGATCAAAGGCCCGCCGGTAGAGCTCCTCGAGCTCAGCGATCAGGTCCTGGCGGGTTTGCCGCATGGCGGCGCGCTGCTCCTCGCGGCTCATGGTTGGTGCGCTTCGGGGGCCACAGCTGAGTCTGCCTGGCGCAGCAGGTGCAGGCTCAGATCACCTTGGGGGTCGCTCCAGCTGCGCTGCAGCGACCAGCCGGCAGCAGCGGCGAGCTGGGCAAAGGCGCCGGGGCTGTATTTGACGCTGTACTCGGTGATCAGCGGCTCGTCCTTGGCAAAGCGCCAGGGCGCTCCCGCCAGGTTGACCACCTGATCACAGCGGCTGATCAGGGCCATGGCGATGCGGCTGTCGCCGGCCTGCCAGCGGGCTTGGTAGTCAAACGCCTGGGGGTCGAAATCACCCGCCAGGTCGCTGTTCAGCCGCACCAGCAGGTTGCGGGCAAACGCTGCCGAGACACCGGCGCTGTCGTTGTAGGCGGCCTCGAGCCGCGCCATGGCTTTGGGCTGATCGATGCCGATCAGCAGCTGGCCATCGCGGCCCAGCAGGCGTGCCATCTGCCGCAGCAGCGCCTGGGCTTCTGCGGGGGTGAAGTTGCCCAGGGAGCTTCCCGGGTAGAAGCCCAGCCGGGGCCGATGCTCCAGCAGGGGGTCGGCTGGCAAGGCCGCCAGGGTGCTGTAGTCGCAGCACACCCCCAGCACCGCCACCGCCGGATGCTGCCGCTGCAGGTTGGCGCAGGCATCGCGCAGGTGCTCTGAGCTGATGTCGAGGGCCGCGTAACAGCTGGGCTGCAGCGCCTGCAGCAAGGGGCCGACCTTGCGGGCGTTGCCGGCGCCAAATTCGATGACCACCGCCGGGGCGCGCTCCATGGCCTGGGCCATCGCCGGTGCCTGCTGCTCGAGCAGCGCTGTTTCGGTGCGGGTGAGGCTGTATTCGGGCTGCTGGCAGATCTGCTCGAACAGCTGTGAACCCTCAGCGTCGTACAGCAGCCAGGCCGGCAGCTGCCTGGGTCTGCGCGCCAGCCCCTCCTGCACCAGCCGCACCAGATCGGCTGGGGCGGGATGCAGGTCGATGAAGCGGCTCTGGCCCGAGCTCATGGGGCCCCATCGCGGGCCAGGCGCACGCCACTGGCCATCCAGCGGCTGGCGGGCGCAAAGAAATTGCGGTAGCTCGAACGCTCGTGGCCTGCGGGAGTCAAAAAGGCGCTGCCCCGCAGCACCATCTGCGAGCTCATGAATTTGCCGTTGTATTCGCCGATCGCCCCAGCCGCGGCCACAAACCCCGGATAGGGCCGGTAGGAGCTGGCGGTCCACTGCCACAGCACCCCGAAGGCCTGGGGCAGCTCGCCGGCCAGCAGCTCCCATTCGGCTTCATTGGGCAGGCGTGCGCCCGCCCAGCGGGCGTAGGCGTCGGCTTCAAACCAGCTCACATGCCGCACCGGCGCCTGCGGGTTACGGGGCCTGCGGCCCGCCAGGGTGAACTCAGCGTCGTCGCGCCAGTAGCGCGGCCTCTGCCAGCCCCGCTGCTGCAGGGCGGCCCAGCCTTCGCTCATCCACAGCTCGGGCCGTTGGTAGCCGCCATCGGCGATGAACGTGGCGAACTCGGCGTTGCTCACCAGCGTCTGCGCCAGGGCAAAGGGCTCCAGCCAGACCCTGTGGCGCGGCGCCTCATTGTCAAAGTGAAAGCCGCTCCCGCCTGCGGGGTGGCCGATCTCGATCAGGCCGCCTGGATGGCCCAACCAGGCGTGTTCGGGGTTTGCCACGGCAGCTTGAAAGGTCTGCTCCGGTGCTTCGCCATAGGCGGGCTCCAGCGGATTGCGGCTGAAGCCATCGAGCAGATCCATCAGCAGCAGCTCCTGGTGCTGCTGTTCGTGCTGCAGACCCAGCTCGATCAGCGCGCTGAGTTCTTGGCAGATCGCGTCATTGGCGTTGCACTCAAGGCGCGTTAGCAGCCGCTCAAGCGCCGCATCCACCCGCTGGCGCCAGGCCAGCACGTCAGCTGCCGGCGGCCGGCTCAACAGGCCCCGCTCGGGCCTGGGGTGCCGCGCCCCAAGCGCGTCGTAATAGCTGTTGAACAGAAAGCCCCAACGCTCGGGGGCGGGCTCGTAGTCCCCGAGCAGCTGGGCCGCGATGGCGGGCTTGAGCACGAAGGTTTCGAAGAACCAGCTGGTGTGGCCCAGGTGCCATTTGGGCGGGCTGGCATCGGCCATGCCCTGCAGGCAGAGGTCTTCTGGCTCCAGCGGTGCAACCAGCGCCACACTGCGGCGGCGCACCTCGCGGAGCCGTTGTGCAAGGGCCATGGCCAGCGTTGCGATGGGCTGCAGCGATGGCCCGACCCTAAGGGTCGGGCTCAAGGGTGCCTACCATCCGCCACATGCACGTGCGCGGCTATGGGCGCTGAGAGCCTCGGGATCACCGACGGATTTGTAGGGGCGGTGGGAAACACCCCCTTGATCAAGCTCCACGCCCTCAGCGCCCTGACCGGTTGCACGATCTTGGGCAAGGCCGAGTTCATGAACCCTGGCGGTTCGGTCAAGGACCGGGCGGCCCTGGGGATCCTCCAGGAGGCCGAAGCCTCTGGCGCGCTCAAGCCAGGCGGCACGGTGGTCGAGGGCACCGCTGGGAACACCGGAATCGGTCTGACCCATCTGTGCAATGCCCGCGGTTACCGGGCGCTGATCGTCATTCCGGAGACCCAGTCGGCCGAAAAGATCGGCCTGTTGCGCAGCCTTGGAGCTGAAGTGCGCACCGTGCCTGCGGTCCCTTACCGCGACCCCAACAACTACGTCAGGCTCTCGGGACGCATTGCCGCTGAGACCCCAGGTGCGGT
Source organism: Cyanobacteria bacterium K_DeepCast_35m_m2_155 (assembly GCA_016882285.1). Classification (GTDB taxonomy): domain Bacteria; phylum Cyanobacteriota; class Cyanobacteriia; order PCC-6307; family Cyanobiaceae; genus RGUW01. Next base: position 6,022 of record VGQS01000035.1, read on the forward strand.
CTGGGCCAATCAGTTTGACAACCTGGCCAACCGCCGCGCCCATTTCGACACCACGGGACCCGAGATCTGGCAGCAAACCGGCGGCACGGTCGATGCCTGGGTGGCCGCCACCGGCACAGGTGGCACCTACGCGGGCGTGGCCCTCTACCTCAAGCAGCAGAACCCGAGCGTGCGCTGCGTGCTGGCTGATCCCCACGGCAGTGCTCTCTACAGCTGGGCGACCAGCGGCGCGTTGAGCAGTGACGGCAACTCGATCACCGAAGGCATCGGCAACAGCCGCATCACCGCCAACCTCGAGGGCGCCCCGATCGATGACGCCGTGCGCATCGACGACCAGCAGGCGCTCGACACCATCTACCAGTTGCTCTGGCAGGAGGGTCTGTTTCTGGGTGGTTCGGTGGGCATCAATGTGGCCGCGGCCGTTGAGACCGCGCGCCGCCTCGGTCCAGGGCACACGATTGTGACGGTGCTGTGCGACAGCGGCGATCGCTACCGCTCGCGCTTGTACGACAGCGGTTGGTTGCATGCCAAGGGCTTGCGGCAACCCAGCCGAGCCGCAACCGTGGGAGCCACGACGTGAGCACCCCCCAGGGCATGCCCAGCGCGGGAACCTTGATCGCTGAGCGTTACCGCTTGGAGGAGCAGCTCAGCAGTGGCGAACAGGGAGCCCTGTGGCGCGGGAGTGATCAGCTCGCCGGCGATGCACCCGTGGCCCTGCGCCAGCTTGGCTCTGACGTTGATGTCCAGCAGGTGCGTCAGCGCTGGGCCCAGTTGCAGGGGGTGTTGCATCCCCAGGTGCCCCGCCTGGGTGCAGCGTTGGCGTCCAACGAGCACCTGTGGCTGGTGCGCGAGTGGCAGGTGGGCCGCACCTACGCCCAGTTGCGCGCGGCTCGCCTGGAGCGCCAGTTGGTCTTTGGCGCCGGTGAGGTGGTGTTGCTGCTGCGGCAGTTGCTGCCGGTGCTGGCGGTGCTGCACAGCCAGGAGCTGGTGCACGGTGATCTGAGCCCCGCCAACCTGCTGCGCCGTGACAGCGATGGCTTGCCGGTGCTGCTCGATTTTGGCCTGGTGTGCGGGCAGCCGATGGCGACGGCCGGCTATGCCCCGCCCGAGCTGGCCCGCAGTGGCGTGCCCCAGCCCTGGATGGATCTTCATGCCGCTGGGGTGCTGGCGTTGGTGCTGGTCAGTGGGCTGGAGCCGCCTGCGCTGATGGATCCAGTCAGCCTGGCCTGGCGCTGGCCGCTGGCCCTGGAGGCTGAGCCAGAGCTGCAGGGACTGCTGGCGCGCCTGTTGAGCCCTGAGCCAGCCCAGCGCTTTGCCTCGGCCGCTGCGGCGCTCAAGGCGTTTCAGGCGCTGCCCATGCCCGAGAGCACCGGCCCTGTGCCGCGGGCCGATCGCACCGTGGTGCTCGTGCCCCCAAGCCCTGAGCCCGAGTCTGCTGCACCACCGCAACCAGAGCCAGAGCCCAACCCGGTTGCTTCTCCTGCTGCGGCCCCTGAGCTGCCAGTCCTCAACACCCAGCCTGCCGCTGAGCTCCGAGCGGCCCGCAGCCGCGCCGAAGAGCGCGAAGAGGCCGTTGAGGGGGGCGTCTGGCCTGTGGTGATCGCCCTGGTGCTGTCGGCTGTGGTCGGCACCGCCCTGGGCTGGTGGTTCCTGAGCCGCGGCCGCCTGGCCCTGCCCACCTCTGACAGTGCCCTGCAGCTGCCGAGCAGCTTGCCGTCCGCCGAGGTGGACCAGCGCCAGAACCTGCTCAACCGGCTGCGGGCCATGCAGGTGGATCGGCCCTGGTTCCTCAAGTTGGTTGATGCCAGCCTGCTGGCTCAGTTTCCTGAGCGTGGTGGCCGCTTGCCGAGCGATTCGGCTGACGATGCCCCCCTGCGCAAGGTCTGGAATGAGCTGGCAGAAGAGTGGCTGGCCAAGGTTGAGCAGTTGCCGCTTGAGATCCGGCGGCGCCTCGGCAGCTACAGCATGGGCGACTGGCAGCAGCGCCAGCAGAGCCTGGTGGCCCAGGGGTTGAGCCCAGCGGTCCTGCGCCAGCTGGTTTCGGGCAGCGCCAGCACCCTGCTGCCAGGCCGCGAGGCCGGTGACATCCCACCCGAACCGTTCCGCCAGCTTTGGTTTGCCGCTGCTGAACAGAGCCTCGCCAATGTGCAGATCGAAGCGATCGATGCGCAGCCGATGGAGACCAAGGTGCTCTCGGCCCAGATCGATGCAGCCGGGGCCAGGCTGTTCCCGATCCGCCTGCCGGCGGGGTATCGGCTGGTGCTGGGGGTCAACGGCTCACCCCTGATGCAAATGGCTGTCTATGGGGCCGATGGCGCAGCCCTGGAGGCACGCGGTCCGCTGCGGGTCGTCAGTCTTGGCCCCCAGCGGCGCTCGCCGGTGCAGCTGCTGGTCAACAACGACGGCGTGGCGCCTGCCCTGATCACCCTGTCGCTGCGCGCTGATCCCCCGGCGAGCGCGCCGCGGCAGCCGACACCGGCTGCCAGCGAACCGCTGGTGCCTGGGCCCTTCAGTCCGCCGCCCCTGGAGCCCCCTGCCGCCCAGCCCTAGAGGCGGGCGATGGCGGCGCGGGTTTCCTTGGCGTCCTGTTTGCGGCGCTCTTCGGTGCGCTTGTCGTGCAGTTTGCGGCCTTTGCCGAGGCCAATGGTCAGCTTGATCCAGCTGCCCTTGAGATGCATGTTGAGCGGCACCAGGGTCAGGCCTTTTTGGTCCAGGCCGCCGCGCAACTTGTCGATCTCGCGGCGGTGGGCCAGCAGTTTGCGCACCCGCAGCGGGTCGTGGTTGAAGTATTTGCTGGCGTGACTGTGGGGCGAGATGTGCACGTTGTGCAGCTGCAGCTCGCCATTGCGAATCAGGCAGAACCCATCGCGCAGATTCACCTGCCCGGCACGGATCGATTTGACCTCGGTCCCGAGCAATTCGATGCCGGTTTCCAGGGTTTCCAGGATTTCGTATTGGTGCCGGGCGAAGCGGTTGTCGGCCAGCAGCCGGTTGGCCTCGTTGCGCCGGGCGCGGGCGGCAGCTTTTTTGGCTCCGCCTTTGGCCATGCCCTGTGGATCCCCTTTGCGCCGCACCTGATCCCCCGACCCTAGGCAAGGGCCGGTACCCTCGGGCCATGGCGATCGTCTCCTCGGCATCAGGCGCAGGCCCGGGCACGCCCCGCTCGCCCAGCAGTCCGCTTGCCGAGGCGAGACCCCGCTTGCTGGACCCAGCGGCCCAAGTCGCAGATGACCCTCAGGAGAGCGAACTGCCGCAGCGTGAGGATTCGCTGCGCCCCCGCCGGCTGGCCGATTACATCGGCCAGAGCGAGCTCAAGCAGGTGCTGGGCATTGCGATCGAAGCGACCCGCGCCCGTGGCGATGCCCTCGACCATGTGCTGCTCTACGGCCCCCCGGGCCTGGGCAAGACCACCATGGCGCTGGTGCTGGCCGAAGAGCTCGGGGTGCGCTGCCGCATCACCAGTGCGCCGGCACTGGAGCGTCCGCGCGACATTGTTGGACTGCTGGTCAATCTGCAGCGTGGCGATCTGCTGTTCATTGACGAGATTCACCGCCTCAATCGGGTGGCCGAGGAAATCCTGTACCCGGCGATGGAGGATTTCCGCCTTGATCTGACCGTGGGCAAGGGCACCACGGCCCGCACCCGCAGTCTTGAGATCGCGCCGTTCACCCTGGTGGGTGCCACGACCCGCGCCGGTGCCCTGAGCTCGCCGCTGCGGGATCGTTTCGGCCTGATCCAGCGACTCGAGTTCTATGGCCTTGACGATCTGCAGGCCATCGTGGCGCGGGCGGCAGCCCTGCTGCAGCTGCAGCTGGAGAACGCTGCAGCGCTTGAGGTGGCCCGCCGCTGCCGCGGCACGCCGCGCATTGCCAACCGCCTGCTGCGCCGCGTGCGCGATGTAGCTGCGGTGCGGGGCCATGGGGTGATCGGCCCGGAGCTGGTGGCCGAAGCCCTCAGCCTGCACCGGGTCGACGGCCGCGGCCTCGATGCCAGCGATCGCCGTTTGCTGAGCCTGCTGCTCGAGGGCCATGGCGGTGGCCCGGTCGGGCTCGACACGCTCGCCGCTGCCCTGGGTGAAGATGCCACCACCCTCGAAACGGTGGTGGAGCCTTACCTGCTGCAGCTTGGTTTTCTGCAGCGCACCCCCAGGGGGCGCATCGCCACCGAGGCGGCTCGCCAGCATCTGGGTTGCGGCGAGGCGGCATGAGCCTGGCCCGCCTGCTGGTGCTGCTGTTGCCCGTGTTGCTGCTGCTGGTGCCGCTGCAGCCGGCGCAGGCTGCAGCTGGGTTGCCGCAGCTGTTTGATCAGGCGCTCAGCCTCAGCCGCCAGGGAGACTTTGAGGCAGCCCTGCCGCTCTGGAATCAGGTGATCGAGCTGGCCCCAGGCGATGCCGCCGCCTGGAGCAACCGCGGCAACGTGCTGCTCGCGCTGGGTGATCCTGAAGCGGCGATTGCCGACCAGACTCGGGCTATTGAATTGGAGCCGGCCAGCGCCGATCCGCACCTCAACCGCGGCACCGCCGAAGAAGCCCTGGCCCGTTGGGACGCGGCCGCAGCCGATTACGGCTGGATCCTGGAGCATGTGCCAGCGACTGATGCGCGCCCGCGGGGTCAGGCCCTGGTGGATGAGCCCCGGGCCTCGGCGCTGTACAACCTGGGCAATGTGCAGGGCTCGCTTGGCGATTGGCCTGCAGCCAGAGCCAGTTTTGAGGCGGCTGCCCTTGAGCGCCCCGGCTTTGCCATGGCCCGCTCGAGCGCGGCGCTGGCGGCCTTTGAGCTGGGTGATCTTGACGTCGCCGAGCGTCAGTTGCGCCAGTTGATCCGGCGCTACCCGCTGTTTGCCGATGCCCGGGCGGGGCTCACGGCCCTGTTGTGGCGCCAGGGCCACCTGGGCGAGGCCGAGAGTCACTGGGCCGCGGCATCGGGCCTTGATCCCCGCTACCGCCAGGAAGACTGGTTGCTCTCGATACGGCGCTGGCCACCGGTGCCGATCGAGGCTTTGCAGCAGTTTCTTGCCCTGGCTGCCTGATGGTCTCGCCATGACCGCCACCACAGCCCATCCGAGTCTCGAGAGCACGCTCAACGCCGAGCTGGAGGCCGCCCTGCCTGAGTTGATCGAGCTGCGGCGCCATTTGCACCGCCATCCTGAGCTCAGCGGACAGGAGCAGCAGACCGCCGCTCTGGTCGCCGGTGAGCTGCGGCGGCTGGGCTGGCAGGTGCGCGAGGGCGTCGGCCGCACCGGGGTGGTGGCCGAGCTGGGACCGCAGGGGGCGCCGCTGGTCGCGCTGCGGGTCGACATGGATGCACTGCCGGTGGAGGAGCGCACCGCGTTGCCCTATGCCTCGAGCCGCCAGGGCCTCATGCACGCCTGCGGCCATGACATTCACACCACGGTCGGCCTGGGGGTGGCTCGCTTGCTCGCCCATGTGGCGGCCCAGGAGCCAGCCAGGCTCAGTGCCCGGGTGCGGCTGCTGTTTCAGCCGGCCGAAGAGACCGCCGAGGGTGCCGCCTGGATGCGGGCCGACGGCGCCATGGAGGCTGTTGAAGCCCTCTTTGGCGTGCATGTGTATCCGTCGATTCCGGTGGGCAGCATCGGTGTGCGCTGCGGCAGCCTGACCGCCGCCGCCGGTGAGCTTGAGGTCGAGGTGCTGGGCGAAGGGGGCCATGGCGCGCGGCCCCACCAGAGCACCGATGCGATCTGGATCGCGGCGCGGGTGGTGAGCGGCTTGCAGGAGGCGATCAGCCGCCGCCTCGATGCCCTGCATCCGGTGGTGGTGAGCTTCGGCCGCATCGAAGGCGGCAAGGCCTTCAACGTGATTGCCGATCACGTGCGCCTGCTGGGCACGGTGCGCTGCCTCGACACCGAGCTCCATGCCCAGCTGCCGGGCTGGATTGAGGACACCGTGCAGGCCCTCTGCCAGGGTCATGGCGGTGAGGCACGGGTGCGTTATCGGGTGATCTCGCCGCCGGTGCACAACGACCGCGAGCTCACCGAACTGGTGGCCTCGGTGGGCGAGCAGCTGCTGGGCCGCGAGCGGGTGCAATGGCTGGAGCAGCCATCGCTGGGTGCCGAAGACTTTGCCCAGTTGCTCGATGGCACCCGCGGCACCATGTTTCGTCTGGGTGTTGCGGGCCCCGCCGGCTGCAGCCCGCTGCACAGCAGCACCTTTGCAGCCGATGAAGGTTGCCTGCCGGTGGGCATCGGCGTGCTCAGCCGCGCCCTGCTGCGCTGGATCGAGCAGCGCGCTGCCAGGCTGGAGCCATGAAGGAGCGCACCCTGCTGCTGAGCTGGCTGGCCCTGGCGGCACCGCTGCTGGCGGTGCTGTCGCTGCTGGCGTTGCTGACCCGTCCGGGGATCAGCCGCCTGCAGGCGCTGCCGCCGCTGCTGATCGCTGGCGGCCTGCTGGCCAGCAGCGTGCTCAGCCGGCGTCAACAGCGTCGCCGCCTGCTGCTGGCCCTGAGGCACCCCGATGACTGAGCAACCCCTGGGCCCAGGCCAGCTCGAGCAGCTGCGCGCGGCCATCACCTCAGGCGATCCAGCCCAGGCCATGCCGGCCCTGGCCGGGCTGCGCGAGGTGTCGCCCGAGCAGGCGATTCCGCTGCTGTTGCTGGGCCTGAAGCAGGAGACCTTCATGATCCGCTCGCTCAGCTGCGCAGGCCTGGGCTACAAACAGAGCGAGCAGGGCTGGGACGCCCTGGTGCAGGCTCTCGCGGCTGACGACGACCCCAATGTGCGGGCCGAGGCGGCCAATGCGCTGGTGAGCTACAGCCTCGAGCGGGCCTGGCCCCTGTTGATCGAGGCGTTTGCCAGCAACGATCACTGGCTGGTGCGTTGCAGCATTCTCTCGGCGGTGGCCGAGCTCACTGAGGCGCCCGGCGCCTGGTTGCTCGAGCTTGCCCACCTGGCCATTGCTGATGGTGACGGCACCGTGCGCGTCGGTGGCGCCGAGATTCTCGGTCGCCTGGTGCGTGAGGCCGCCCCCGAGTGCGCCGCTGAAGCCCGCAGCGAACTGGTGCAACTCCAGCACGACAGCGACCACCGCGTGGTGGCAGCAGCGCTCAACGGTTTGCAGGGCTGAGCGAGCGTCGAGCTTGCTAGGTTTCGCTTGTCACTAGGGGTGCCCCTTTGCGGGGGCTGAGATCACACCCTCTGCACCTGATCCGGGTCATGCCGGCGCAGGGAAGTGGAAACGAGCTCGGCATCCGGAACTGGTCCCCCTGGCCGCTTTGCGCGGATCACTGTTCTTCGCCACCCTCAGCCATGCGCAGCGCCTGGATCGAAAAGCGCCAAGGCCAAGCCAATGTCTCCCAGATGCACTACGCCCGCCAGGGGGTGGTCACTGAAGAGATGGCCCATGTGGCCCAGCGCGAGAACCTGCCCGAATCGCTGATCCGCGAAGAGGTGGCGAGAGGCCGCATGATCATCCCGGCCAACATCAACCACCCGAACCTGGAGCCGATGGCGATCGGCATCGCCTCCAAGTGCAAGGTGAATGCCAACATCGGCGCCTCGCCGAATGCCAGCGATGTGTCTGAAGAGCTCAAAAAGCTCGAGCTGGCGGTCAAATACGGCGCCGACACGGTGATGGACCTCTCGACCGGTGGCGTCAACCTCGATGAGGTGCGCACGGCGATCATTGGCGCCTCACCGGTTCCCATCGGCACGGTGCCCGTGTACCAGGCCCTCGAGAGCGTGCATGGCTCGATCGAGAAGCTCTCAGAAGATGACTTCCTGCACATCATCGAGAAGCACTGCCAGCAGGGGGTCGACTACCAGACCATCCACGCCGGCCTGCTGATCGAGCACCTGCCCAAGGTCAAGGGTCGCCTCACCGGCATCGTGAGCCGCGGCGGCGGCATCCTGGCCCAGTGGATGCTGTATCACCACAAGCAGAACCCGCTCTACACGCGCTTCGACGACATCTGCGAGATCTTCAAGCGCTACGACTGCACCTTCTCGTTGGGTGATTCGCTGCGGCCCGGCTGCCTGCACGACGCCAGCGACGAGGCCCAGCTAGCCGAGCTCAAGACCCTGGGGCAGCTCACCCGCCGCGCCTGGGAGCACGACGTCCAGGTCATGGTCGAAGGGCCGGGCCATGTGCCGATGGACCAGATCGAGTTCAACGTGCGCAAGCAGATGGAGGAGTGCGCCGAGGCGCCCTTCTACGTGCTGGGCCCGCTGGTGACCGACATCGCCCCCGGCTACGACCACATCACCAGTGCCATCGGCGCGGCGATGGCGGGCTGGTATGGCACGGCGATGCTCTGCTATGTGACCCCCAAGGAGCACCTGGGCCTGCCCAACCCCGAGGACGTGCGCAACGGCCTGATCGCCTACAAGATCGCCGCCCACGCCGCCGACATCGCGCGCCACCGCCCTGGTGCGCGCGACCGCGACGACGAGCTCAGCCGCGCCCGCTACGCCTTCGACTGGAATAGGCAGTTCGACCTGAGCCTCGACCCCGAGCGCGCCCGCGAGTACCACGACGAAACCCTGCCAGCCGACATCTACAAGCAAGCCGAGTTCTGCTCGATGTGCGGTCCCAAGCACTGCCCCATGCAGACCAAGATCACCGACAAGGATCTTGAGGGCCTCGAGGAGGTGCTGCAGCAGCAGAAGGAGAAGGCAGAGGCTGTGGCCGGCGGCTGAGCCGGCTGTGGACTGAGCCGGGGTTGTTTCTGATCAGCCCTGAGCCTGCTGTTCAGGACCGTCTTGCCAAGGTTCCAGCATGCTCAGATCGAGGGCTGTGCTCATGACCTGCAGAACGGTTCGCAGCAGGTCGGGCTTGATCCGACC
>VGQS01000036.1 GCA_016882285.1 Cyanobacteria bacterium K_DeepCast_35m_m2_155
AGCGCTGCGGCCAGATTGGACTCGCCACCTTCACGCCAGAGGCCGGCGAGATCCTGTGCCCACTGCGCATCAACACTGCTGAGCGGACAGAGCTGGCGGTCCTCATCGGCCGTTCCTGCCAACACCACCAGCTGCCGCCCGCTGGCCTGATCGGCCCACAGGCGCAGCTGCTCGAGCCCATAGCTCCAGTGGCCCCGGCCCCCCAGCAGGCGAATCACGATCAGCGACGCATGCACAGCTGTGCTGGCGATGTAGTGATCGATCTGGGCAGCGCTCATCAAGGCGCCCAAGTTGAGGCAACGCAGCGGAACGCCCAGCAGCTCCGGGCTGCGTTCCAGCAAGGCAGAGAGTGTGCTCAGATCCGTGTCGGCACTGCTGAGCACCAACACGGACGCGGGCTCCTGCTCGATCAGAGCGCCGGCCTCGGATGGGTCATTGCTTCCGGGTTGGACGGCCAGCCTGTGCATCCAGCCATCTTTGCCGGAACAGCGATCAACCGCCGCTGGGCACGTCTGCAGTGAGAAGATCGGTGCAAACCAGGCCTGCACAGCCCTGCCGAACCATGCATCAGTTTCTGCCCTATGCCTGGTTTGGCGGCCGTTGCGTGCCCTTTGCCGAAGCCACCCTGTCGGTGGCCACCCACGCCCTGCACTACGGCACCGGTGCCTTCGGCGGCATGCGGGCCCTGCCCAATCCGGCCGAAGCCAACGAAATACTCTTGTTCAGGGCCGATCGCCATGCCCGGCGCCTAAGCCAGAGCGCCCGGCTGTTGCTGACCGAGCTCAGCGAGACCACCATCCTCGAGGCCATCACGGCGTTTCTGCGGGCCAACAAACCGACCTGCCCGGTGTATCTGCGTCCCTTCGTCTACACCAGCGATCTGGGCATCGCGCCGCGCTTGCACAACATTGAGACCGACTTCCTGATCTACGGCCTCGAACTGGGCGATTACCTCTCCCCTGAAGGGGTGAGCTGCCGCATCAGCTCCTGGACCCGTCAAGAGGATCGCTCGCTGCCGTTGCGGGGCAAAATCAGCGGCGCCTACATCACCAGCTCCCTGGCCAAGACCGAAGCAGTCAAAAGCGGCTTCGACGAGGCTCTGCTGCTCAACAGCCGCGGCAAGGTGAGCGAGGCCAGTGGCATGAATCTGTTCATCGTGCGCGATGGCGTGCTGATCACTCCTGGCGTTGATCAGGACATCCTCGAAGGCATCACCCGCGCCAGCGTGCTTGAGCTGGCCAGGGCCATGGGCATCCCCACCCTGGAGCGTCCGGTTGATAAGAGCGAGCTGTTCATTGCCGATGAGGTGTTCCTCAGCGGCACCGCCGCCAAGGTCACACCGGTGCGTCGGGTCGAGAGCACTGACCTGCCGGCCCACAGACCCGTGATGGACAGCCTCAGAGAGAGGCTCACGGCAATCACAGAAGGCCGCGATTCCGCCTATGACCACTGGGTCACCCGGGTTCGGCTCGACGGTTGATGGCCACCAGCACCACCCCCGTGATTGCGGCGCCAGCTGCGCCTCGGGCGCACCCGCGCATTGGCTTTCTGGAGCGCCTGCATTGCCCGCAGAGGCCCGTCTTGGTGTTTGACGGCGCCACCGGCACGTCCTTGCAGCAGATGGAGTTGAGCGCCGACGATTTCGGCGGCGCAGCGCTTGAGGGCTGCAATGAGTATCTGGTGCTGACCAGGCCCGATGCCGTGCAGGCCGTGCACCGGCAGTTTCTGGAGGTGGGCGCCGATGTGATCGAGACCGACACCTTCGGGGCCACCTCCCTGGTGCTGGCCGAATACGACATCGCCGATCAGGCCTTTGCGCTCAACAAGCGCGCCGCTGAGCTGGCCCGCCAGATGGCCGATGCCTACAGCACCCCAGAGAAGCCCCGCTTCGTCGCGGGCTCCATGGGCCCCACGACCAAGCTGCCCACCCTGGGGCACGTCGACTTCGACACGATGAAAGCCTCGTTCGCCGAGCAGGCCGAAGGGCTGATCGCCGGCGATGTGGATCTGTTCATCGTCGAGACCTGCCAGGACGTGCTGCAGATCAAGGCGGCGCTGCAGGGCATCGAGGCCGCTTTTGCCAAAACCGGCCAGCGCAGGCCGCTGATGGTGAGCGTCACCATGGAAACCACCGGAACGATGCTGGTGGGCTCTGACATCGCCGCGGTGGTGGCGATCCTTGAGCCGTTCAACATCGACGTGCTGGGGCTCAACTGCGCCACGGGGCCTGAGCAGATGAAGGAGCACATCCGCTACCTCAGCGCCCACAGCCCCTTTGTGGTGAGCTGCATTCCCAACGCAGGCCTGCCCGAGAACATCGGCGGTGTGGCCCATTACCGCCTCACCCCCACCGAGATGAAGATGCAGCTCATGCACTTTGTCGAAGACCTGGGCGTGCAGGTGATCGGCGGCTGCTGCGGCACCACACCAGCCCACATCGGCGCCCTGGTGGAGCTCTCAAACGAACTCAGAGCGGCCGAGCGACCCGTGCGCCATGGCGAATCGCCCCGGCCGCCCCTGCACTATGAGCCCGCCGCCAGCTCGATCTATGGCACCACGCCGTATCACCAGGACAACTCATTTCTGATCATCGGCGAGCGGCTCAACGCCAGCGGCTCGAAAAAGGTGCGCGAGCTGCTGGCCGCCGAAGACTGGGACGGTCTGGTGGCGGTGGCCCGCGGCCAGGTCAAGGAGAACGCCCATGTGCTCGACGTCAATGTCGATTACGTCGGCCGCGATGGTGAGCGCGACATGCGCGCGCTGGTGAGCCGTCTGGTCACCAACGTCAACCTGCCGCTCATGCTCGACTCCACCGAGTGGCAAAAGATGGAAGCCGGCCTCAAGGTGGCCGGCGGCAAATGCATTCTCAACTCCACCAACTACGAAGATGGCCCTGAGCGCTTCTTCAAGGTGCTGGAGCTGGCCAGGGCCTATGGCGCCGGCGTGGTGGTGGGCACCATCGACGAAGAGGGCATGGCCCGCACGGCCGAGAAGAAGTTCGCGATCGCCCAGCGGGCCTACCGCGATGCGCTCGAGTTCGGCATCCCCGCCCACGAGATCTTCTACGACCCCCTGGCGCTGCCGATCTCAACCGGCATCGAGGAGGACCGCCGCAACGGCGCCGCCACAATCGAAGCGATCCGCCTGATCCGCCAACAGCTGCCCGGGGTGCATGTGGTGCTGGGGGTCAGCAACGTCAGCTTCGGGCTCTCGCCGGCAGCCCGCATTGTGCTGAACAGCGTGTTTCTGCACGACTGCTGCGAGGCCGGCATGGACGCGGCCATTGTCAGCCCGGCCAAGATTCTGCCCCTGGTCAAGATCAGCGAGGAGCACCAGCAGGTCTGCCGCGACCTGATCAACGACAACCGCCGCTTTGAGGGCGGTGCAGCGGCCGGCAGTGGCGCCCCCTGCATCTACGACCCGCTCACCGAACTCACCACCCTGTTTGAAGGGGTCAGCGCCAAGGAGGCCCGTGCCTCAGGCCCCTCACTGGGCGATCTGCCATTGGAGGAGCGTCTCAAGCAGCACATCATTGATGGTGAGCGCATCGGCCTGGAGCCCGCGCTCGATGAAGCCCTGCAGAGCTACCCGCCACTGCAAATCATCAACACCTTCCTGCTCGATGGCATGAAGGTGGTTGGTGAGCTGTTCGGCAGTGGTCAAATGCAGCTGCCATTTGTGCTCCAAAGCGCCGAAACCATGAAGGCGGCTGTGGCGCACCTTGAGCCCCACATGGAGAAGCTCGAGGGTGAGAGCAGCAGCAAGGGCAAGTTTTTGATCGCCACGGTCAAAGGCGATGTCCACGACATCGGCAAGAACCTGGTCGACATCATCCTCACCAACAACGGCTATGAGGTGATCAACCTCGGCATCAAGCAGAGCTGTGAGGCGATCATCGAGGCCCAGCAGCAGCATCAGGCCGACTGCATCGCCATGAGCGGCCTGCTGGTCAAATCGACCGCCTTCATGAAGGACAACCTTGAGGCCTTCAACGAGGCCGGCATCAGCGTGCCGGTGATCCTCGGCGGTGCCGCCCTGACGCCGCGGTTTGTGCATGGCGACTGCCGAGCCGCCTACAAGGGCCAGGTGGTCTACGGGCGCGATGCCTTTGCCGATCTGCGCTTCATGGATGCGCTCATGGAGGCCAAGGCTGCTGAGCAGTGGGACGATCACCAGGGCTTCCTCGGTGCAAGTCCCGAGGGTCTGGGCCTGGGTGCTGCGGCCGACTCAGACGAGCAGGGTGTCAGCCAGCCGCCCGATGCAGACACGCTCCCATCGGTGTCAAGCGATGCAACGGCGAGCAGCGTGCAGTCTGCGGCGCAGCCCGTCAGTGACGAGCGCTCGGCGGCCGTGCCCGAGGAGCCCGCTCTGGTTCCCCCGTTCTGGGGCAGCCGCGTGCTCCATGAAAGCCAGATTGACCTGGCCGAGGTGTTCGCCTACCTCGATCGCAATGCTCTCTTTGCCGGCCAGTGGCAGCTGCGCAAGAGCCAGCAGCAATCGCGCCAGGAGTACGACGCGATGCTGGCAGCCAAGGCTGAACCTGTGTTGCAGCAGTGGATGGCGCGCTGCATCGACGAGCAGCTGCTCACCCCGCGGGTGGCCTATGGGTACTTCCCCTGCGGGCGTGACGGCAATGCGGTGGTGCTGTTCGATCCTGCTGGGACAGAGCTGGGTCGATTCGCACTGCCGCGGCAACGCTCGGGCAACCGCTACTGCATTGCCGATTTTTACCGTGATCTGAGCCCCGGAGCCGATGGTCGGCCGGTGCCATGTGATGTCCTGCCGATGCAGGCGGTCACCATGGGCGAGCGGGCGACCGTCTTTGCCCAGCAGCTGTTCAGTGGTGATCAGTACAGCGATTACCTCTACTTCCACGGTCTGGCGGTGCAGATGGCCGAGGCCCTGGCCGAGTGGGTGCACGCCCGCATTCGCCGTGAGCTGGGTCACCCCGACCCCCAGGACTTGCCACTGCGCGACGTGCTCGCCCAGCGCTACCGCGGCAGCCGCTACTCGTTCGGCTACCCCGCCTGCCCCAACGTGGCCGATTCGCGCCAGCAGCTGCTCTGGCTGGGTGCCGAGCGCATCGGGCTGTCGATGGATGAGAGCGAACAGCTCCATCCCGAACAGAGCACGACCGCCCTGGTGGCCCTGCACAGCAAGGCGCGTTACTTCAGCGCCTGAAACCCCGCTGCCGCCCGCCTAGCCTGCAGGGGTATTGCGAGCGTGATGATGGCGATTGCAGGCCCCGATGGCGTAGATGCCGCCATCCAGGCGGGGATCGACCTCGATGGCAGCCCGATCCCGCCCCAGATGCTCGAGCTCTACAACGAGGTGATGGCGCTCGAGAGTCAACGGGCCCGCAGCGGCGTCAAAAAGTCGATGCGCAACCGCATCGTCAAGACCGGAGCGAAGCATTTTGACCAGAACACCCTCGATGCCCGCCTCAAGGCGGCTGGCTGGGATGGGCTGAAGCAGAAGGAGATCGACTTCTTCTACAGCTGAAGCCCTTCTCAGCTGCAGAGATCCTGCATGGTGTCGATCACCTCCTGCTGGAAGTCTTCAAGGTCAGCCGAATCGCTCAGGTCGATGCCTTCGCCGGCAGCGTTCTGGGCCAGTTCCTGGAAATGGAAGGCCCCTTCGCCGTGGGCCAGAAACTCCATGGCGGAGCTCTCACCGCTTTCCTTGTAGGCGTCGCACAGGGCCAGGAAGGCCGCGTCTTCGGTGAAATCCCAGCTCATGAAGCAGTGACGGTGAGGGTAGGCGAATCGCGTTCACAAAGACCTTTAACGCCTGACCCCCGGAATTCGTCAACCTTCTGGCACAAACTTGTGCCAAGGTCACTGTGCTGATTCCTTCAGAACCCTGTATCCATCGCTGCAATGGCGTCATGAGCCCAATTCCGCTCAACGTGCTGGGTGAACCGCTCGAGCTCTGTAGCTGCGAACCCATGACCGGTTGGATGCGCGACGGCAGCTGTCGAACCGACAGCCGTGACCACGGCAGGCACACCGTCTGCTGTGAGATGACCGAAGCCTTTCTGACGTACAGCAAGGCTCAGGGCAATGACCTCTCGACCCCCATGCCCCAATTCGGCTTCCCGGGGTTGAAGCCTGGTGATCACTGGTGTGTGTGTGCGCCGCGCTGGTTGCAGGCCTATGAGGACGGCATGGCACCGCCGGTCCGTCTTCAGGCCTGTGAGGCTTCAACACTCGAGATCATTGCCTTGGAGACCCTGCAACGGTACGCGCTTTGAACGAAGCGCCCGCCGAACCCATCACCAGGGAATGGCCTTGCCGTCCCAGGCCCAGAAGCAGCCGCTGTCGGCGGCGCTGAGACCTTCGAGGACATCGAGCAGATAGCCGGCGCTTTGCTCAGGGGTAAACAGGCGATCGGGGGCGACAGCGCCACGAAACGGCGCCGAGAGCTCGGTGGCCGTTGTGCCTGGGTGCAACAGGCTCACGCAGCAGTTGGGCAGCCGGCGGCGCCACTCCAGCGCGAGGGTGCGCAGCAACTGGTTCTGAGCGGCTTTGGCAGCGCGGTAGCTGTACCAACCTCCGAGCTGGTTATCGCCAATGCTGCCGACACGGGCAGACAAACTGACCCAGTGGCTTGGTTCAGTCCGCTCAAGGGCCTCGCCCAGGGCTTGCGCCAGCAGAATGGGGCCAAACGCATTGACAGCAAAGCTCTGCTCGAGCTGGGCCCGGCTGATCGCGCTGAGGCGCTTTTCAGGTTGCAGCAGCGGACCGTGCAACACCCCGGCAGTGTTGATCACCAGCCGCAATGGCGCCCATGCAGCCAGAGCGTGCTCACGGAGGCGAGTCAGGCTCTGATCATCACAAAGATCAAGAGGCCAGTCGTCAGCGGCGCGCGGCGCTCTGGTTGCCAGATGCACCTGCAGACCCGGAGCCCTGCGCGCAAGCTCTGAGCGCAGCGCACGGCCAATCCCGCCACCACCGACGATCAGTGCCTGACCTTGCCAGCTGCTCAAAGGCGACACAACAGTGGTCCAATCACGTGGGCAATGGCGCATGATGGCGCCATGACGCTGCGCATCGCGGTTCTGGGGCGAGGTGCCTGGGGGCGCACGTTGATCGGTCTATGGCAGGCCCAGGGACACAGCCTCATCTCCTGGTCCCGCTCTGAAGGGCCGCTACCAGTTGATCAACTGCTCAACAGCGACCTGGTGGTTTCAGCTGTTGCCATGGCGGGGGTGGCGACCCTGGCGGCAGAGCTGGCCCCGCAGTGGCGGGCCGAGCTGCCCTTGCTGAGTTGCAGCAAGGGCATTGACCCCGGTTCCCTGGCCACGGCCTCCCAACTGTGGAGGCAGGGCCTGGGGCCACAGAGCAGGCTTGCCGTCCTCAGTGGCCCCAATCTGGCGACTGAGCTGCAACAGGGTCTGCCGGCGGCCAGCACCCTGGCCAGCACTGACCAGGAGCTGTGTCAGTGGCTGCAACACCATCTCAGTGGCGACACCCTGCGCTTCTACAGGCATGACGATCCTTGGGGTTGTGAGGCGGCCGGAGCTCTCAAAAATGTGATTGCCATCGCGGCCGGTGTCTGTGACGGGCTCGAACTGGGCGCCAATGCCAAGGCATCGCTGCTGTGCCGTGGCCTCGCCGAAATGGCACAAGTGATCGAAGGCCTCGGGGGTCAGAGCAGCACCCTCTATGGACTGGCAGGGGTGGGCGATCTGCTGGCAACCGCCAACAGTCGTCTCAGCCGCAACTACCGATTTGGCCTGCTGCTGGCCACAGGACTCAGTGCCAGCGAGGCGCAGCACAGCATCGCCGCAACCGTGGAAGGCGAGGCGACCGCCAGGGCAGCGCTGCAGCTGGCGCAGCGCCATGGCTGGCATCTGCCGATCTGTGAGCAGGTCGATGCCTTGATTCAGGGCACCATCAAGCCATCCCAGGCCGTCAAGGCCCTGATGGGCCGCGAACTCAAAGCCGAACTTGCCGCGTGAGCCAGGGGTTGCAACACACGTTGACGGTCACGCCGATCAAGGCTCTGTTGGTGGAAGCCTTCACCGAGCTCGCCTGCCGCGGCAATGGAGCCGCGGTGGTACTGCTGCCCCGTGCTGCGGATGCAGCTTGGATGCAGGCACTCGCCAGCAGCCTGAACCAGTCCGAGACTGCCTTTCTGCTGCCTTGTACGGGTGGCTGGAGCTTGCGCTGGTTCACGCCAAGCTGTGAAGTGCCACTCTGCGGACACGCGACCCTGGCGGCGCTGCTGGCGCTGCGGCACTGGCAGTTGCTCGAGACCGATTCGGGCACGCAGTTCCACACGCGCAGTGGTGTGCTGCCGGTGCTGCTCTCGGGTAGCTCAGGGCAGATCGAATTGCCTGCGCCACCACTGCTCAGTGAGCCTGTTCCTACGGGCCTCGGCAGCACGCTGCGCGCTGCCGGTATCGAGTGCCCAGCTGGTTTCTGGCGCAGTGCACTCGGCTACAGCGTTGTGCTCCTTGAGGATGCGATCCAGCTTGCTGAGCTGCCCCTCCAGCCCAATGATCTTGAGCCTGCAGAAGCCAGCGGTCTGGTGCTGATGCAGGCTCTGGCAGCCCAGAGCGGCGGGCCCATGGTGTTGGGTCGCGCAGCTGATTACCAACTGCGGTTCTTTGCCCCGGGCCTGGGCATCAGCGAAGACCCCGTCACCGGATCGGCCCATGCGCTGGTCGCTCCCTATTGGATCAACAGGCTCGGGCGCGCCTCGGTTGCCGGCTGGCAGTGTTCCGCTCGCCCTGGTGGAATGCTCTGTGAGATGGCATCGTCAGGCATGATTCGCCTCTCGGGTGCTGGCTCGGTCCTGTGGCAAGGAGATCTGCTGATCCCACTGGGCGACTCAGGTTCAGCATCGCTGGGCTGGCAAGAAGCTTGCGGCATCAGCTGAAGCGACATCCGCGCTGGTGGCTGGCAGCGCCTGCAGGTTTGGCGGTGTTTGGCCTCGGGGTCGCGCTGCAGAGCTTTGGATTGTCAGGCTCGGCATCAGGCAGTGCCAGTGACCCGCTGTTGGATGCCCTGATGGCCCAACCCAGCGGACCAGCCCTCGCGGCCGTCCGGTCTGAGCGCGCTGCCCATCGACTGGAAGACCCGTCGCAGCAAGGCCCAGCGGCCTTGCGTGAACCGGCAGCCGGTGCACCGCTTCAACTCGAAATTCGCGTGGCACTGCTGTCGGCAGGATTGCAGCCCAACCTCTCTGCAACAGGTGTCTGGCAGCTCCGTGATGCCAACGGTCGTGTCCTGCAGCAGGGCGCAGCCGGCGAACCGGTGTCCGTTGGCCAGGTGCTGCAGATGGGTGAGGCGTGGCTGCTCACCAGCCGTTCGGCAGCTGTTCTGGTGAACGGCAGGGCCTATGCCGGCAGGCTCAGGCTGCTGCCTAAGGATGGCGGCCTCGAGGTGATCAACCATCTGGGCCTCGAGAGCTACATCGCTGCTGTGGTGGGCGCAGAGATGCCCAGCTCCTGGGCCATGCATGCCCTGAAGGCACAAGCAGTCGCCGCGCGCTCCTACGCGCTGGCACACATGGCACGCCCGGCCAACCGTCATTGGCATCTCGGAGACACGACCCGTTGGCAGGCCTACAAAGGTCTCGAGCGGGTCAACAGCAGAACGCTTGAGGCGGCGGCGCGTACCTCAGGCATCATCCTGAGTTACCAGGGGGCCATCGTGGAGAGTCTCTACGCGTCCAACCGGCAGATCAGCCTTGAAGCGCACGGCCATCTCGGAGCCAGCATGAGCCAGCACGGGGCCAGGGAACTCGCCGAAGAGGGCCATCGCTACAACGCCATTCTCGGCCGCTACTACCCAGGAGCCTCCCTGGCGAGGCTGCGCGCCGGTGCGCTCTGAACACCTGCTCGAGCAGGCGCTGCTGCGCTCCTCTCAGGCCGAATCCTGCGGTGCCTTGGTGCCTCTGCTGACCGAGCCGGTAGCGGCCCAGGAGTTGGCACCATTTGTACTGCGGCGGCTTCTCAGCCGCACGCCGAAGCATCTGCGCGCGGGTGGTCCAAAACCGAATCCGTTTTTGCCCTGGGAGAGCGACCTTGAGGTGACCCGGGTGGGTCCGGGACACGTTCTGCTGCTCAACAAGTACCCGGTGCAGCTGGGTCATGTCCTGCTGATCACCAACCAATGGAAGCCGCAGTCGGGCTGGCTCGAAGCAGCTGACTGGCAAGCCCTGTGCACTGTCAATGCAGACACCAGTGGGCTGTGGTTCTTCAACAGCTGCGCTGCTGCAGGCGCCAGCCAACCCCACCGGCACCTGCAACTGCTGCCGCGCCGCTGCGGGGAGAGCCTTTGTCCACTGGCCGGCGAGATCGAGAACTGGCTGGACGTTGAAGCTGAGGCACCGCGCCCTGGCTGGCTGCTGGCCCTGAGCCGCCGCCACCACCCAGACGATGCGGCCGAGTTGGAGCAGCTCTACAGCAGCCATTGCCAGCAGCTTGGTCTGGGGAGACCTGGCCTAGATCCGCTCCCGCGAGCGGCCTACAACCTGCTGTTGAGTGATCACTGGCTCCTGTCGGTGCGGCGCCGCTGCGAGCATGGCCATGGCTTCAGCGTCAATGCCCTTGGGTTTGCTGGGTACCTGTTGGTCACCGAGCGCTCTGATCTGCCCTGGATGCGCACTGCAGGAGCCTGGCGGCTGCTTGACGAGGTGGCCCAGCCGATCCCGGACATTCCGTAGGAACACGGTTGACAGCCCCAGGGGGGATCGACGGAGCTGGAGTTCTGTATTCACAACATCCGTCTTCCATGGCCAACTCAGCTGCACGTCCGACGCGGAGCCGCCGAGACCAACTGATGCTCTCTGGTCTTGAACTGGTTAAGCCAATAGCAGTCGGCTATGCCCGTCAGAGCAACGTCATCCTTGACGATCTGATCCAGGTCGGGGCCATGGGACTACTCAGGGCTGCCGAGCGCTTTGAGAGCAGCAGTGGAATGCCGTTTGGAGCCTTTGCCAGGCCGCACATCCGCGGTGCGATCCTCCACTACCTCAGAGATCAGGCCCATTTCGTCAGGCTGCCCAGACGCATGCAGGAATGGCGCCAGCAGCAACGGCCCGGCATGGGAGCCAGCCAGTCGCCCCGGGAGCGACCAGGAGCATCGCTGGCAGCGCGGCATCAGTTGCTGCACCAGTGGACAGCCCTGTCCCATCCTGAATCGTTAGACGCCATCGAGGCGCTCGACGCCCATCCCACCAGCTGCGTCCTTGCAGAAGGACTGGCGCAGGAGCACAGCTCAGACGATCAGACCTACCGGCCCAAGGCGGTCAGCGCATGCTGGACGTCACCGACAGTCCATGAGTTGTTGGACCTGGTGCCCAGCCGCCAAAAGCAGGTCCTCAAACGAGTGGTCCTCAACGGTTGGAGTTACCGGCGCACAGCGCAGGCCATGGGTGTCAGCGCACCAACGGTGCAACGCCTGCTGAAGGCAGGGCTGGCTCAGCTGCGGCAGCAGCTCGGCCAGCAGGGTTCAGGAGCCCTGTTCTGATGCGGCGTCGCGCTGGATCTGCTGCTCCAGGGTGCCGATGGCGGCATTCACAGCGGCGAGCTGACGTTCAAGGCCATCGCGCCAGCCGGTCAACATGCGCAGCTTGCGATGTTGATAGGCGCGGCGACCACCGCCCTCGCAACCGTCTGAGGCGCAGCTTGGGAATGGGAACAGCATGTAAGATTGGAGGATCTTGCGTGGTTCTAGCAACTTTCGCAGGTGAGTCGCCCCCGTGTTTCCTGGACCAGCAATGGCAAAGAAACACGTCCAGACGCTTGAATTGCGAAAACGACGTTGTTGTTTTGGCCTGTCGCTGAGCACGATCGGTCTCAGCGTCGTGGTTGCTGCTGGCGTGATTCCAGTTGCTGTGCCTCAGCAGGCCTTGGCTTATGTCGCTTTGATGGCGGGCCAGCGCGCGCGACCATTGAATGGCACGTTCAATCGAGTTCCGGTCCTGCACTCCAATCAACCGGAAGAAGTTGAAGGCCCTGGAATTCTGATCAACACAGCACCTGGATACAGCTACAGCGCTGAAAACGGTCAAAATCTACGTAACGCCGAATACACTTTTAATGGTGATTTTGGCATTCATATTCACCACAAATACTTTCCGCCCTACAGGCGCCAAATCGCTCCTGGCCAAAGACGCTCTGAACTGACACTTGGCTTGATTCTGATCAATCCCGGGTATCGCCCCGTCCATGTCCGCTTTGCATCAGGAGCGGTCCGCAACAGTTTTGAAGCACCCTATCTGGCTAACACCATGATCGGGGTGAGGCCACTTGGCCCCCGTCCGTGGAATACGGGGCCAGGTGATGCGACAGCGATTCAGATGCTGCGCGAGCGACTGGATTCACGCCTGTCTGAGGCGATCACCATTCCGCCCCGCAGCAGAATTGTTCTGTTTCAAACAGATCTGCCTGCCCTGGGCATTGCCAATGCACTGCTGCGCGGGAGCAGCGATGGGCCCTTTCAAATGGCTGTGGTTGCTGCCAAGGAGCCAACCAGCGATGTCGATCTCATCGCGGTTTTGGACGAAGGCCGCCTAGCACCCGGGCGGGTTTATCTCAACAGAATCTCTGAAATCAACAACCGAGCCATCTTTTCACGCGTTGGCGGTGTCGCCTTAGGTGATGAATACAAAGCTTCATTAAGCCATCATCTTGATCTCAATGGACCGCTGCATGTTCCATTGACCAGCACGTTCCGGCATCACTTTGGAACAAAGGAGGTACAGGTCAACCCCCTGGCGAGTCGCATGATCGATTCGTCCCTCGACAACGTGGGGACCTATGGCGTGCGTTTCGATGTGGGCCTCAAACTTCAGGGCCAAGGCGTCTACGACCTGGTGTTGAGCCATCCAGCACCGAACGGAGGCAAGCCGTTCATCGCCTTTCGCGGCTCCATACAGGTGCAGTCCCGAGAGGGGACCAGGGAGTATCACGTTGTGCTGCGATCGGGCCAGAGTCTGCCGATCACCAGTCTCAATCTCGAGCCTGGAGTTGACAATCCCATCAGGGTGGTGATGGTCTACCCGGCAGACGCCACCCCGGGTCACTTGCTCAGTGTTGTGCCTTCCTCTCAGCTGGCGCGCATTCAGGAACAGGACCGCCAGCGTGAACTGGCCCGCGCTGAGGCTGAGCGTCAGGCCAGAGCCCAGGCCAGTCAGCGAGCCAAAGGCAAAGGCAAAGCAGTCAAGCCGGCTCCACAGCAGTCACCACCACCGCTGCCGGCTGTCGAAGCTGATGAGACCCTGGCTGATCTGTTGCTGCAACAACCAGAGCCTCCCGTCGCCCCACCGCCCATGGCCCCGGCTTTGATGCCACCAGCTGTGTTCCCCCCTGCGGTTGGACCCGCCGTCATGCCACCAGCCTCGCAGAACCCATCATTGGTGGACCGCTACCAACAAGCCCTCGAAGCACAGCAATCGATCATGCGTGGTCTGATGGGCAACTGACTGGGTCCATGAGCAACACATCAACGGAGGACGATTCGCAGGGAAAACGACGGATCAATCTGCAGCTCTCGCGTGAGTTGGTCGAACAACTCGATCGCCTGCGCAGCGAATGGGGGCTGCGCAGCAGGGGCGACACGGTTGAGAGGCTGATCGGCGAATTGCTGATCGAACCATCGCAGTCCAACGAGGTCGATTCACTGGATGCCACGCCGCAGCCTGTTGCAACGACACTCTTTGACGAGGGGGGCGCCCTGGTCCTAGTTGCTCAGCAGCGCGGGGGGGCTCTTGGCGTCGATTTCGTTGATGGTTCTGGAACATCTGACGCGAATCGTCACGCACAGTCACCAGGGGCCTCATCAGGCATTGACCTACCTGGGTTTGTGCGCAGACAGTCAGATCAGCTGCGGCAGTCACTGAACCCCCAGCCCCCCAAGGACAGTCGCATTCCGGATCTGATCCCGCTGGTTGGAGCGGCAAATCTCGCCGATGTCCTGAGCGCGGCTGAACAGCACTGGCTTCAGCTATATGGCACCCCTGCCAACGAGAATGTTCTCGAAGCGGCGATGCAATGGCTGGCCAAGGACATCTGGCCGCAATCAGATCTGAGCGAAGGCAAAGCATTCACCTGGACGCAAGCCTGCTGTCTTGCAGTTGAGCTCGCACCCAGTTGGCCACAAGGACAGCCCAGCTTTGCGACCGTGATGGCGCTCGCCGGTTTACTCGAAGACCCATTCAGCTCGTCCACATTGAGCATGCGGATCCCCACGTTGATTCGTCGATTTGTGCATCGCATGCGCCGCCGGCAGAGGGGAATGTCCTTTGAAACCCTTGAAAACACCATGAGTCTTCATGGAGCACTCAAACTGCTGCAGCTGCCGACTGCCCCAGGACATCGCCTGACGCTGGCCGCTATTCGTGATGCTTACAAAGAGCAGGCCTTGAAGCACCACCCGGATTCAGGCGGTAACCCCGAGCAAATGCGCAGGTTGAATGAGGCCTACCAACTGCTCAAGGAGCT
>VGQS01000037.1 GCA_016882285.1 Cyanobacteria bacterium K_DeepCast_35m_m2_155
TCTCCGGATCGGTGATGGCCGTGATCGGCATGGCCTCGAGCACAGCCCCCAGCCGCCCTTTGTTGAGAAACGCCTGCTCAAAGGGGCCGCTGCGCAGCGCCTCGAGCAGCTTGGCCGCCGTGCCGCCCGCCAGCCAGATGCCGCCACGGCTCAGGGCCGCCAGGGCCAGGTCACCGCAGACGCTGCCGTAGGCCGACAGCCACAGCTCCAGGGCACGGCTGGCCAGGGGATCGCCCCCTGAGGCCGCCGCCGCGACCGCCGCCGGCAGATCCTGGGTGGCATCGGCCGCCACGGCCCCCAGGGCATGGCCCGGACCCTGCGCGCTGGTGGCCAGCAGCCAACGGGCCACCCAGCCCAGGCCGGTGCCGCTGACCACCCGCTCGATCGAGATCCGCGGCACAGCGAGCTCGCTTGCCAGCCATTGCCTGAGCTCCCATTCGCTCTGGCAGCGCGGCGCAAATTCGCCGTGGGCCGCTTCGCTCGGCACCGCCTTGAGCCCTACCGGGGTGGGCACCCCCAGCGCAACCCCCAGGCCCGTGCCGGCGCCCAGCACCAGCAGTGGCTCAGCGGCATCGGGGCGCCCCTGGCGCACGCTCGCCTGCTGGTGGGCCTGCAGATGGGGCAGGCCGTAGATCAACACGGCGAAGTCATTGACGAGCTCAACAGCCGGGATACCGGTCGCCTGGGCTAGCCGGGCCTCATCGAGCAGCCAGGGCAGGTTGGTGAGGCGGGCCGCACCGCCCTGCACCGGCCCGGCCACCGCCAGGCAGGCCGCAGCTGGAAGCGCATCGCCTGCCCCCGGCTGCGGATGGTCTGCCAGAAAAGCCGTCACCATCGGCGCCAGGTCGTCCCACTGGCTTGATGGATAGCGCTGGCTGTGCACCAGGGTGAGGCCACCGCCGGGCTCCAGCCGGTAGAGGGCCAGCAACGTCTTGGTGCCGCCGATGTCGCCGGCCAGCAGGGTGGTCATCGCGCCAGATTCAGGCCCGCATGCCGATGCTGATTGGCCCTTGCGGCTGCGGCAAGCACCTCGGCCAACGCCACACTGCCGAGGTCGCCATCTTTGCGGCTGCGCAGGCTGAGCGAGCCGGCCTCGGCCTCCTTGGCACCGATCACCGCCAGCAGCGGGATCTTCATCTGCTCCCCGTTGCGGATCAACTTGCCCAGCCGGTCCCCGCTGTGATCGACCGTGGCCCGCACCCCGGCCGTCTTGAGCTGGGCCAGCACGTCCTCGGCATAGGGGCGCACCTCGTCGGTGACCGGCAGCAGCCGGATCTGCTCGGGCGCCAGCCAGAACGGGAAATCGCCGGCGTAGTTCTCGGTCATGATCCCGAAGAACCGCTCCAGCGAGCCAAAAATGGCGCGGTGGATCATGATCGGTCGCTGCCTTGTGCCATCGGCGGCGACGTACTCGAGGTCAAAGCGCTCGGGCAGGTTGAAGTCGAGCTGGATCGTCGAGCACTGCCACATCCGCCCGATCGCATCTTCAATCTTGAGATCGATCTTGGGGCCGTAGAAGGCACCGCCGCCCTCGTCGACCTTGTAGGCCCAGCCCTTGCGGTTCAAGGCCTCGATCAGCCCCTTGGTGGCCAGCTCCCAGACGGCGTCCTCGCCGATCGATTTGTCGGGCCGGGTCGAGAGGTTGATTTCGTAGCTGCGGAAGTCGAAGGTCGAGAGGATCTGTTCGGTCAGATCGAGGATCGCCAGAATTTCACCCGTGATCTGCTCCGGCAGGCAGAACACGTGGGCGTCGTCCTGGGTGAAGCCCCGCACCCGCATCAGCCCGTGCATGACGCCGGGGCGCTCGTAGCGGTACACCGTGCCCAGCTCGGCCCAGCGGATCGGCAGCTCCCGGTAGCTGCGCAGCGTGCTGGCGTAGGTGAGCACGTGGAAGGGGCAGTTCATCGGCTTGAGCTGGTACTCGCGCTCGTCGACCTGCATGGGGCCAAACATTGACTCGCTGTAGAAGTCGAGGTGGCCCGAGGTCTTCCACAGGCTGATGTCAGCCACGTGGGGGGTGTACAGCAGCTCGTAGCCGGCGGCGAAGTGGAGTTCGCGCCAGAGGGTCTCGATCAACAGGCGCATGCGGGCACCGCGGGGGTGCCAGAACACCAGGCCGGCGCCGGCCTCATCCTCGATCGAGAACAGGTCCAGATCGGTGCCCAGGCGCCGGTGGTCGCGGCGCTTGGCCTCTTCCTGGCGGCGCTGGTGCTCGGCCAGTTGCTCGGGGGTTTCCCAGGCTGTGCCATAGATGCGCTGCAGCTGGGCCTTGGTCTCATCGCCACGCCAGTAGGCCCCGGCGACGCTTTCGAGTGCAAAGGCCTTGGGGTTGAGCTCGCTGGTGTTGGCCACGTGGGGCCCGGCGCACAGGTCCCACCATTGCTCGCCCAGGGTGTACAGGGTGATCGGCTCTGTGATCCCCGCCAGGATCTCGAGCTTGTAGGGCTCGTTCTGGGCTTTGATACGGGTTTCGGCCTCGGCGCGGCTGACCTCGAGGCGCTCGAGCGGCAGCTTCTGGTTGATGATCTTGATCATCTCCTTCTTGATCGCCTTGAGGTCGGCTTCGGTGAAGGGATCCGGGCTGTCGAAGTCGTAATAGAAGCCGCTCTCGGTCCAGGGGCCGATCGTGACCTGGGCTTTGGGAAACAGCCGCTGCACCGCCATGGCCATCACATGGCTCATCGAATGGCGGATGCGCAGCAGCTGCTCGCTTTCGCTGGTCTTGGGGAGGAGCACCGGCGCGGCTGTCACGGCAGCGGTCTGCTCACCATGGGCCGAATCGGCAGGGGCCATGGAAGGGGCAGACACGGCAGGCAAGCGGCAAGGGTCGATCCTAGGCGCCGCCTTCAGGCCCCCTGGAACTCCTACGGTTGAGCCATGGAGTCAGAGTCCAATTCCGAACAAGCGGGCGCCCTGCTCGATGGCTTGCTGGGTTCCTTGCTCAGCGACTTCCGCTTCTGGTTTGAGCGGGGACAAATCCTGCTTGCGCACTGCCCTGACCAGGTGATGCCCCAACAGGCGCGGCTCGAACTGGGCGAACAGCTGTCTCAGGCGAGTCTTGAACTGGCCGCCGCCTCGAGCCTCAGGCAGGCGGCACCCACGCCGATGGCCCTGGAGATGGGCACGCTGGCCCCCTGGCACAAGCTGGTGCTGGAGGTCTGGGGTCTGTCGGCCCGCATGCGCATGGCCCAGGTGCCCATGCCCGAGCTGCCGCCCCTGCCGCCGCTGCCGGGACTCGGGGCCCCGTGAGCGAAGCCTCAGGCTGAAGCCTTCAGCAGATCGAGTTGCTGACGGTAGAAGTGCAACAGCTCGCGGCGTCGCTTCACCGGCTGGCCGTAATAGCTACCTCCCGAGGCGGTGGGAAGGGAGGCCCACTCCGGAGCCAACCGCGCCAGGGAGGCGGCATCAAGGCCGCGCTCATCGACAGCCTGCAACACACCACGACGCTCAACCAGATACAGCGCGGCCTGGTCCTGACTGAGGGCACCAAAATCGCGCAATCCGAGCTTGGCCGAGGCCTCGTTCCAGGTGGCAGGTAAAAACTGATAGGCCCCTGCCGCCGCACTGACGTAGCGACGCCTCACGGCAATCTCTGGATGGCGACTGAGGTCCTCAAAGCGGCCACCGCCATAGAGGGTCTGGTATCCCTCATCGCGACCATCGGCCCAGGTGCCCTCGGCAAAGCGAATGGTGTTGAGCAGCGCACGCCGCTCAGGGGTGATCGGATACGCCAGCGAGGCGGCTCGTGCCGGGCCTGCGAATGGGGACGACACTCCCAGCTGAGGAATCAGCAACAGCGACAGCAACGACGAAAGAAAGGCCGACAGAGGCAGACAACAAAGCTCGAGAGACCCTGCTCAAGCGCCAGGGGTCGCCGCCAGAGCCCCTGACCCGGGGTAGACAAAGGCACCGCCGGCATGCTCCTGAAGAAAATCTAAAGAGAGTCTCACGGTAGACACTGAGACCCGGCAGCCGCTTTCATCAGCACAGCTGATCAATGAGGCTTGCAGAGATCAGCCAGCCTTGAGGAATCCAAGGGCGCCGCGCACCCGCTCGAGCGTCGCTGCAGCAACCTCCGAGGCCCTGTGGCGACCTTGCTCGAGCACCTGATGCAGCCCATGGGGATCGGCACGGAGGTCGGCGTAGCGCTGCTGCACTGGGCGCAATGCCTCAACGGCCACCTCGGCCAACAGCGGCTTGAACTGTCCCCAGCCCA
This sequence comes from Cyanobacteria bacterium K_DeepCast_35m_m2_155, assembly GCA_016882285.1. Classification (GTDB taxonomy): domain Bacteria; phylum Cyanobacteriota; class Cyanobacteriia; order PCC-6307; family Cyanobiaceae; genus RGUW01. The sequence continues at coordinate 4,217 of VGQS01000037.1, forward strand.
TCTGGGCACAGTCGCTGGCGGCCTGTTCGGGGGTTCGCCCGGCCAGCAGGGCATAGAGACCCAGCAAGTTATCGGCCTCGGGACGTTCGGGGTTGCCGAACTCAAGCCCCATCACCGGATCGGTCTTGGCCCGTTTGATCTTCTTGCTGATCAGCTCAGGCGGATCGAGCAGGTTGATGCGCGAGCCCTCATTGGGATCGCTCTTGCTCATCTTGCTGCTGCCATCGGTGAGGCTCATCACGCGCGCGCCCTGCCTGAGAATCAGGGGCTCGGGCACCCGCAGAATCGGGATCGGTTCACCGTCTGCATCCTTGGGTGCAAAGCGGGCGTTGATGCGCTGCTGGGCGATGTCACGGGCCAGTTCCAGGTGTTGTTTCTGGTCCTCGCCGACCGGCACCAGATCAGCGTCATAGAGAAGGATGTCGGCTGCCATCAGCACGGGGTAATCGAGCAGACCCAACGACACGTTGTCGCCTTGCTTGATCGCCTTTTCCTTGAACTGGATCATCCGCTCGAGCCAGTTGAGCGGCGTGACGCAATTGAGCAGCCAGGCCAGCTCGCTGTGGGCCGGCACATGGCTCTGCACAAACACTGTCGAACGGGCCGGATCAATGCCGCAGGCCAGATACAGGGCCGCTGTGCTCAGGGTGTCCTCAGCCAGCCGGGCTGGATCATGGGGAACGGTGATGGCATGCAAATCCACGACACAGAAAAAGGTGTCATGGCTCTCCTGCAGATCCACCCAGTTGCGAATGGCCCCGAGCCAATTGCCGAGGTGCAGCGAACCGGTGGGCTGAACCCCCGACAGGACCCTAGCTCTGGCCATCAGCGCAAACCTCAGCCCTCGGTGGCGGGTGCTTCAGCTTCTGCAGCTGCATCAGAAGGACTCTCTTCAGCCACTTCCAGCGCAGGCTCCTCTGGCGCGGGCTCGTCCAGCACAGGCGCCTCAACTGCCGCTTGCGCCGGAGCCGGGCGGCTGGGGCGGGCAAAGGGGTCAATGCGAGGACCTCGCTCAGCGCGGGCCTCGGGGCGGCCATCGCGGCGTTCACGGCGGGGGGCATCACGCTCAGGCGCCTGGGCGCGCTGCTGCTCGATCACGGCATCAAGCTTGCCCTCGTCGAGCAACTGGGCGGTGGTGCGCAGGGCGAAGCCAAGCGCTGCCACCGTTGAGCGCAGACGAAAGGCCTCCTGAACGGCCTTGGCGGCGCGCATTTCGTTGTCGCTCAGGCGGATACGGAAACCACCGGGCTCGCGGCCGCCCTCGCGACCTGCAGGCGGCCTGCCAGCGCGACGTCCCTCAAAGGAACGCTCCTGTGAGCGGGGCGTGGTCTGGTCGTCGGCCATGGCCAGCGGCAAGTGCTATCGAGCGCAAGTGTGCCGCATCAGCGGCCAAGCTCAGCCATGGGCGCCTTTGAAGGTGATCGCAGCGCTGGCATATTCCCGGGGCTCTAGGTGAATGGTGCAGCGCACCGGGCCGAACTGACTCTCAAGACGCTCCTCGACCAACTCGGTGATGCGGTGCGCCGTGGGCAGATCGGTGGCATCGACCACCATGTGCATGTCAATGAACACCTGCTGGCCGCGCACACCGCGGCTGGCGATGTCATGGCAGTTGAGCACGCCTGGGACCTCCATGGCAGCGCGGTGGATGGCTTCGGGGGCCAGGGCGATCTGATCGAGCAGCCAGGGCAACTGCTGCAGCAGCGAACGCAGGCGCTGCCGCAGCACCACCGCAGCAATCAACAGGGCCGCCGCCGGATCGAACCAGCCCCAGCCTTGAGTCTGAGCCAGCACCACAGCGCTGGCCGCCAAGGCGGTGGTCCAGCCCATGGCATGCCGCCAGCCAAGCAGCAGCAGCTGGCCCACGACCAGAGGCAGCAACCACTGCAGCGGGAACGCAGCACCCTGCTGCAGCCCCTGCAGCGATCCCTGCGGGCCAGCAACACGCAGGGCGCAGGCCTGGGCCAGCTCCAGCAGGGTCCAGCTCAACACCACAGTGATCGCCAGCGACACCAGCGCCTGAACCTTGGTGTGCCCGTAAGGATGGTCACGGTCGGGGCGCGGATCGCTCCAGCGACTCAGCAGCACCGCAGCCAAAGCCGAGAGCAGGGCAGCTCCTGTGCCGAGAGCATCGGCGGCAAAGGCCAACGAACCAAGCCGCAGCGCGGCACTGAGCTTCAGCACCAGCAACAGGGTCAGCGCCACCAGGCGCATGGGGCAACCACCAGAGCGGAGGCGAGGGGCAGTCGTCATGGCCGGTTCGCAGGCCGCGTTATGGGTTCAGCGCCGACTCTGACCGGTGCGCGAGCTGGCGGCAAGCCAGGCGAGAGCACGGGCCACCATGACGCTCGCCAAGGGATGCGCAATCTTTCGCAATATGAATTGCAAAGTTGCTTGAAGCGATCGCAACTTTGATGACAGCAGCCTGTCAACAAACACGCTGCTTTTAGCGTTTATTCGACCCTCGGGTCTCCCGTACTCACATTCATCCATGACCACTGCACTACGCAGCGGCCGCGCTAGCTCCTGGCAGAACTTCTGCCAATGGGTGACCAGCACCAACAACCGCATCTATGTCGGTTGGTTCGGCGTGCTGATGATCCCCTGCCTGCTGGCCGCGACCATCTGCTTCATCATCGCTTTCATCGCCGCACCGCCCGTCGACATCGACGGCATTCGCGAGCCGGTTGCCGGTTCCTTCCTCTACGGCAACAACATCATCTCCGGTGCTGTTGTGCCTTCGAGCAACGCCATCGGCCTGCACTTCTATCCCATCTGGGAAGCCGCCAGCCTCGACGAGTGGCTGTACAACGGCGGTCCCTACCAGCTGGTGGTGTTCCACTTCCTGATCGGCATCTCGGCCTACATGGGCCGCCAGTGGGAGCTGAGCTACCGCCTGGGCATGCGGCCCTGGATCTGTGTGGCCTACAGCGCTCCGCTCTCAGCCGCCATGGCTGTGTTCCTGGTCTATCCGTTTGGCCAGGGCTCGTTCTCAGACGGCATGCCCCTGGGAATCAGCGGCACCTTCAACTTCATGTTGGTGTTCCAGGCTGAGCACAACATCCTGATGCACCCCTTCCACATGCTGGGTGTGGCCGGCGTCTTCGGCGGCAGCCTGTTCTCCGCCATGCACGGTTCGCTGGTGACCTCCTCGCTGGTGCGTGAAACCACCGAGAGCGAGAGCCAGAACTACGGCTACAAGTTCGGCCAAGAGGAAGAGACCTACAACATCGTGGCTGCCCACGGTTACTTCGGCCGGTTGATCTTCCAATACGCCAGCTTCAACAACAGCCGCAGCCTGCACTTCTTCCTGGGCGCCTGGCCGGTGGTCGGCATCTGGTTCACCTCCATGGGCATCTCGACCATGGCGTTCAACCTCAACGGGTTCAACTTCAACCAGTCGATCCTCGATGCCCAAGGCAAGGTGCTGCCCACCTGGGCCGACGTGCTGAACCGCGCCAACCTCGGCATGGAAGTGATGCACGAGCGCAATGCTCACAACTTCCCGCTCGATCTGGCCACCACCGGCACCACCGCTGTGGCTCTGAGCGCCCCTGCGATTGGCTAAGGCGAAACCCCTCCATCAGGCCGTTCACGCCTGCCCCTTTGCCCCCTGCCTGCGCAGGGGGCTTTTTGCTGGACAACAACCACGACACAGCTAGCCAGAACGCCACCCCTTAGGAGACGCTGGGTGCAGCAGCGCCAGAGGCCATGGCCCTCGATCAACTCAAGGCATTTTTGGGTGTGATGCAGAACGACGCTGCCCTGCGCAGTGAGGTCCTGGCTGCCGCCACCGCTGACGATGTCGCCCAGATTGGGGCGCGGTTGGGCTTTGAATTCAGCGGCGATGAGCTGCTGCGCCTCTCCGGGCAGACCGTGGGCCGCGTCACCGTGACCAAACAGGACATCCCGGGCGAATACAACTGACGGGCTGCGATCATCAAGCCCGACCCTTGTGGCGGTTGCGTGGACACCTTGCCGGCTCTGAACCAGAACGTCGGCTTTGCCCTGCTGCTGACCCTGGCTGCCGGACTCTCGACCGGCATCGGCAGCCTGCTGGGTCTGCTCAACCGCCGCTTCAACCCGCGCATCCTTGGACTATCGCTGAGTTTCTCGGCAGGGGTGATGTTGCAGGTCTCATTTGTCGAGATCTTCCCCAAGGCGCGCAGTGCCCTGAGCGCAGCGCTCGGCAATCAGCTGGGCTACGGCTGGAGCGTGGTGGCCTTTTTCGGCGGCATTGCGGTCATGGCGGGCCTCGATCAGCTGCTGCCCAGTCACGGCGTGGTGCTGCCCCCTGCCGATGGGCGTTCTGCCGCGGTTTCGAACGGCGCGGAAAGCCGCACGTTGATGCGCATGGGCCTGTTCTCGGCACTGGCGATCGCGATTCACAACTTCCCTGAAGGCCTGGCCACCTTTGTGGCGGCCCTCGACAACCCGCGGCTTGGCATCGGTATTGCCCTGGCCATTGCCATTCACAACATTCCTGAAGGCTTGGCGATCTCCGCTCCGATCCATTACGCCACCGGCAAACGCTCCCAGGCCTTCTGGCTCTCGTTTGCCTCTGGACTGGCCGAACCCCTGGGGGCCCTGCTGGGTTACTGGCTGCTGCTGCCGGTCATGGGCCCGTTGGCCCTGGGGATGATCTTTGCCAGCGTCGGCGGGGTGATGGTCTACATCTGCCTCGATGAGCTGCTGCCGGCGGCCCAGCGCTACGGCAGCCACCATCAGATGATGGCTGGGGTGCTGGCCGGAATGCTGGTGATGAGCCTCTCGCTGGTGCTGCTGGCCTGAGCCGATGGGGACGATGCCGCCGCTTGCCCCCGCCAGCGCGCAGCGCTGGCCCTGGTGGCCGCTGCTGCCGCTCTATCCCTATGGCAGGCGGCGCACCCTGGTGCGCGAGCTGATCGCTGGTCAGCTCTGGAGCTTTGAACAGCTCCAGGGGGTCTATTACGTGGCGGTGCCGATCCGCATGACGGTGCTCAAGCTGCGCGAGGGGCTGCTGCTTTACGCGCCCGTGGCTCCCACGGCCGAGGTACGCCGGGCCCTGGCCCAGCTGGAGCAACAACACGGACCCGTGTTGAGCATCGTGCTGCCCACCAGCTCTGGGCTGGAGCACAAGCTGCCGGTGCCCGCCATGGCCCGCGCTTATCCCGGCGCGCAGGTGTGGGTGACCCCGCGGCAATGGAGCTTCCCTGTGCCCCTGCCCCTGGCCTGGCAGGGCTTTCCGATGGGGCGCACCCGGGTGCTGTTCGAGCAGGGTTTGCCCCATGACGACGAACTCAGCTGGTGCGGCCTGGGCCCGCTCGACCTGGGGGTGGGCACCTTCATGGAGGCGGCCTGCCTGCACCAGAGCAGCGGCAGCCTGCTGGTGACCGATGCGCTGATCAGCATCGAGCGCGAGCCCCCTGCGGTGTTTGATCTCGATCCGACGCCGCTGCTGTTTCACGCCCGCGAGCGCGGCGATGAGCCCCTGGCCGACACCCCGGAGAACCGGCGCAAAGGCTGGCAGAGGCTGGCCCTGTTCGCCTCCTACCTGCGGCCCCAGAGCCTGCAGGTGCCGCCTGTGCCCGAACTGCTCAACACCGCACTGGCACCAGGACTGCGGAACCCACGCAGCCATTTCGGCCTGTATCCGTTTCGCTGGCCTGATGGCTGGCAACACGAATTTGAACAGCTGCTCAGCCAGCGCTGCTGTGAGCTTCAGATCGCCCCGGTGTTGGAGCGTCTGGTGTTTCCGCGCTGCCGTCAGGCCCTGCTCGACTGGCTCAGGGCCCTGGGCCAGCTCGATGGCATCGAGCAGATGGTGGCGGCCCATTACGCGGCACCGGTCGCCTGCACCGGCGCCGCGCTGGCTGCACTGGCCGATCAGCTCAGCAACCGCAGCTGGGCACCCGATGGCGGCAGCTGGGAGCTACTGGCCAGCATCGATCAGAGATTGCTGAAGCTGGGCCTGGTGCCCCACAACCCGTGAAGCAAACCCATCGCCGCTTGTCCTCAGAGCTTGAGTTCGCCGGGGTCAGCGTCGGGGTCGCTCTCGAGGGAGCCGCCACTGCCGATCCAGGAACTTTCGAGTTCCATGCGCTGCTCCATCTGGCGCAGGAAGTAGCCCGTCATCATCGCTGAGGCCAACAGACCAGCGAGGTTGTCACGGCTGGTCTGAACCTTCACCTCGAACTGTTCGCCAGGGAGCATGCCCAGCAGGCCCTGCACGTTGTGGCGAATGATGTCCTGAATGTCGGGACTGGCTGAGCGGGCCACCCGCTGCAACACATCGGGAGACTGCTCCTGGAGGTACTGGATCAGTGAATTGCCGCTGATGGCCTCACTGTCGGTCGCCAGGAACTCCGGGTTGAACATCTCCGGCGTGCTCCACGTCACGAGCTGCACCCTAACCCAGCTGCTCGGCTGCACCAGAGGGCAGCACAGAGGGGGATGTCCGTATCGGACCGAACCGCGCCAGCGGCCAGTAGCGCCAGATCGCCGTGCCGATGACCTGCTGCTGCGGTAGTGGCCCCCAGAGATGGGAATCGAGACTGGCGTTGCGGTTGTCGCCCAGCACCAACCATTGCTGCTCGCCGAGCTCAAGCGGCGCCAACGCGTAGCGCATCGCTTCAGCGCCCCAGTCAGGCTCGACCAGCTGGCCATTGCGCAGCAGCTGCCCGCCCTGCACGGCCACCCGATCACCAGGCCCCGCCACGACGCGCTTGATCAAGGCTGCATCGGGGTCGTAGCCGGCCGCCACCAGCACAGGCGGTGGATGAAACACCACCACAGTGCCAGGCTTGAGCGGCAGACCCAAGCGTGGCCTGACCTTCTCGACCAGGATCCTGTCCTGCAGCTGCAGGGCCGGCAGCATGGAGCCTGATGGAATCCAGCGTGGCTCAATCACCCAGAGACGCAGCACCAGGGCCACGGCGATCCAGCTGCCCCAGCCGAGCAACTGCCGCCAAAAGGGCCTGCCAGAAGTCATGCGGGCGGAGCCAGAGCGCAGGATGATCGCTCCATCCTGATGCCTGCGGTTCGCGGTGGCGCCCGAGCTCAACGCCCCAACTCCAGACGCGCGCAATCTGCAGGCGGCGTTGTGGCTGCTTGAGGCTCTGCAGGCAGGCGGACTGGGGCTGGTGGTGGTGGCACCAGGGAGTCGCTCGGCTCCTCTGGCCCAGGCAGCGGCCCTGCTGCACGCGCGCGGCCTGCCCCTGCTGACCTGCATTGACGAACGATCTGCCGGCTTTTTTGCCCTGGGCTGGGCCAAAGCCACAGGCAGGCCTGCAGCGGTGATCACCACCTCGGGAACCGCGGTGGCTAACCTGCTGCCCGCCGCCGTCGAGGCCGACTGGGGCTGCGTGCCGCTGCTGCTGCTGACGGCCGATCGACCCGCCCACCTGAAAAACTGCGGCGCCAACCAGACGGTCAACCAGCAGGACTTCTTGCAGGCAGCGGTGCGCTGGCTGGGCCAGGGCGATCCGGCCGGGCTTGGAGGCATGGGCCAGATGGATCTGCTGGAGCTGGCGCACAACGCGCTGCTCGCTTGCTGCGGCTCAGCGGCTGCGGCGCCCGGCGCCGTGCATCTCAACCTGCCCTTTAATGAGCCGCTGCACATCGACCAAGCCCAGTGGCAGCAGCTTGGCTTGAAGCAGCAGGGCCAGCAGCAGCCGGGCCTGCCGCAAGCCGATCAGGCCCCAGAACCGCACCAGCCCGATGTCCTGCCGCCTCAGCTGAGTCTCGATCCTGATCAAAGCGGCGTGGTGATCGCTGGGCCCTGGCGCGGCATGGCGCAGAACTGGCAGCCCTATTGCGACGCCCTGCGCCATTGGCTGAGGCGCAGCGGTTGGCCCCTGCTGGCCGACGGCCTCAGCGGGCTGCGGGGCCAGAGCGCAGTGCAAGCCCTTGGCGGCTACGACCTGCTGCTGCAGGAGCCAGCCGACAGTCTGCGCGCCGCGCAGGTGCTGCGTCTGGGGCCCCTGCCCGCCAGCCGGCGCCTGCAGCTCTGGCTGAAGCAATGCGGCGGCAAGCAGGTGCTGATCAGCGAAGGAGATTCGCGCAACCTTGACCCACTGTCCAGCGCCAGCGGGCAATGGAGCGGCGGGCTTGCCAGCTGGTGCGCGGCCCAGGGCGCCAGTTGGCAGCAGGGCGCAGCAGCGGCCGCCAACCTGGCCCTGCGCGAGCAGTGGCATCGGGCCGATGCCGAGCTGCAGCAGTGGCTCGATCAACAGCTCAGCCAACGGCAAAGCCTCAGTGAGCCAGCCCTGGCACGCCAGCTCAGCCTGCTGCTGCCCGCCGAGCTGCCGCTGGTGCTGGCCAACAGCTCCCCGGTGCGGGATTGGGAAAGCTTTGCCGCAAGCGATGCACCCCCGCGTCCGGTGATCGGTTTTCGCGGGGCCTCGGGCATCGATGGCACCCTGTCGGCCGCCTGCGGGGTGGCCGAAGCCCTCGGACAGGCCGTGCTGCTCACGGGCGATCTGGCGCTACTGCACGACTGCAACGGCTGGCTCTGGCGGCGGCAGCTCCACGGCCGGCTCGCGGTGGTGCTGATCAACAACGGTGGCGGCGGGATCTTTGAGCAGCTGCCGATCCGCCACCCAGAGGCCAGCCCTGCAGCCGACGGCCCAGCCATGGATTTCGAGCGGCTATTCGCCATGCCCCAAAGCGTCGATACGGCCCTGCTGTGCGCGGCCCATGGGGTGCCGCACCGCAGCCTGAGGCAGCTCGACGAGCTCGGCTCTCATGTGGACTGGCTGCTGCAGCAGCCGCTGGCGGTGCTGGAGGTGCACACCGATCGCCGCGCCGATGCCGTCTTGCGCCAGCGGCTGCGCACAATGGCCCATAGCCAAGCGAGTGAGCGATGAAAGCTGCTTCAGGAGCTTCGGATGCAGCTGACGAACAGGTGCTCTGGCGCAGCGCAGGCAGCTACCAGGACATCCTCTTTGAGCTCAGCGATGAGGGCTTGGCCCGCATCACCATCAACCGCCCCCACAAGCGCAATGCCTTTCGCCCGCGCACGGTGCAGGAGCTGTGTGACGCCTTCGCGCGGGTGCGTGATGAGCCCGGCATTGGCGTGGTGCTGTTCACCGGCGCGGGCCCGGCGGCCGATGGGGGCTGGGCGTTCTGTGCCGGTGGGGATCAGAGCGTGCGCGGTGAGGGCGGTTACGTCGACGACGACGGCCTGCCGCGCCTCAATGTGCTCGATCTGCAGCGCATCATCCGCAGCCTGCCCAAGGTGGTGATCGCCCTGGTGGCGGGTTACGCCATCGGTGGCGGACAGGTGCTGCATCTGCTGTGTGACCTCAGCATCGCCGCCGACAATGCGGTGTTTGGTCAGACAGGGCCGCGCGTCGGCAGCTTTGACGGTGGCTTCGGCGCCGGTTATCTGGCCCGGGTGGTGGGCCAGCGCAAAGCGCGCGAAATCTGGTTTCTGTGCCGGCAGTACGGCGCCAGTGAGGCCCTGGACATGGGCCTGGTCAATGCGGTGGTGCCGCTGGATGCGCTGCAGGCTGAAGGTGTGCGCTGGGGCCGTGAAGTGCTGCGCCACAGCCCCACGGCAATCCGCTGCCTCAAGGCGGCCTTCAACGCCGAGACCGACGGTCTGGCCGGCATTCAGGAGCTGGCCGGGCAGGCCACCCATCTCTTCTATCGCACAGCGGAGGGTCAGGAAGGCCGCGATGCCTTTCTGCAGAAACGTCCTCCCGATTTTTCGCAATCGCCCTGGCTGCCGTGAGCCGCAGCCGGCGTTGCATCAGCGTGCTGGCCCTTGTGCTGGCGCTGAGCCAGGGGGGATCTGCGCTTGCTGTGCGAGCCGAAGCGCCCAACCCCAACGCACCGAGCGAGCCATGGAACGATCCGATGGAGCCTGCCGTTGAGCTGGTTCTCGATCGCCGCCGCCGCCAGCTGCTGGTGCTGCGCGATGGCAGCGAGCATCGCCGCTACCCGGTGGCGATCGGCAGACCTGGCTGGGAAACGCCGGTAGGACGTTTTGCCGTGCAAGAGCTGGTCAAACAACCGATCTGGGTGCATCCCGCCAGCGGTCAGCGGGTCCCGCCCGGCCCCGCCAACCCGCTGGGCAGCCGCTGGATCGGCTTTTTTGAAGACTGCACGCCGCGGCGAGGCTTCAACGGCCAGAGCCAGGCGGTGGTGCGTGGCTGCGCCAGCGCCGGGTTCCACGGCACCCCGCAACGCAGCAGTGTGGGCCGCGCCATCTCGCATGGCTGTGTTCGGCTGCTCG
>VGQS01000038.1 GCA_016882285.1 Cyanobacteria bacterium K_DeepCast_35m_m2_155
CCCCTGGACCGGCAGGTGCAGCAACAGTTGCAGCAGCAGCTCGATCTGCAGCTCACCAGCACCGGCAAGGTGCGGGCCGGCTCAGCATTGGCGGCGGCACAGCAGCGCGACAGCGAAGCCCGCAGCGCCCTCAGCCAGGCCGAACTGCGGCTGGCTGAGCTGGAGGCGGCCATGGAGGAGCTGCGCCAGATCGGCGCGCGGCTCCTGAGCATCGACGAGCAGGAGCGGCCAGCCCTGCTCCAGGAGCACCAACGAGCGAGCCAGCTGCAGCTGCTCACCGCTGAGGCCAAACCACTGCAGCAGCAGTTGGCCCAGCTGCAGAGCGCCCAGCAGCAACTGCACGCCCTGCTGGCGCAGCAGCAGGCTGACGGCCAGCAGCTGGCCGCTCTGCAGCAGCAGGCCAGCCACGATCAAACGCTGCAGCACCAGCACAGCGAGGCCCTGACGCAGTTGCAGCAGCAGCACAGCCAGCTTGAGCAACAGCAGCAGCAGCTGGCGCGGCAGCAGGAGGTGGTGGCCATCCAGCGGGACCTGGCAACGCTGGAGCGACAACAGGACCAACTGCGCGAGCACAAGCAGCAGTTCGAGACCCTGCAGCAGCAGGCCGGTGCGATCAAGCAGCAGCTGCAGGAGCTGCCTGTGATCACCCCGGAGCAGGTGCGGCAACTGCGCCAGTACGAGCAGGCGCTGGCCCAGGCCCAGGCCCGCTGCCAGGGCATGGCCACGCGCCTGAGCCTGCTGAGCCGTGACCAGAGCGTGACGCTCGACGATCAGCCCGTGCGCGAAGGCGAAGAGCTCACGATCGAGCAGCCTGCCCTGCTGCAGATCGGCAGCGGCACCAGGCTGCAGCTCAGCCCCGCCAGCGGCCAGGCCAGTGATGCGGCACGCCAGCAGCGCGAGCAGGCCGAAACCCAGCTGGCCGAGCTGCAGAGCCGCTTGGCATTCAGCAGCAGCGATGCAGCCGAGGCTGTCGCGCAACAGCGGCTCGCGCTCGAGAGCGAACTGGCCAACCTGCGCAAGACCGCCCAGACGATTCCCTGGGCCAAGCTCGAGGCCCAGTTGGCCGAACTGCCGCCGCGGCGCCAGCGGCTGCTCGAGGCCCTGGCCGGCCTCGACGCGGACCCAGCGCCCCTGAACGATCTGGCCGCACTCGATGCCAACCAGGACACGCTCAAACAGCAGAACCTGCAGCTTGCAGGCCAACTGCAGCAGAGCCTTGAGCAACGGCGCGCCTTGCAGCGCGAGCTTGACGGTCTGAACCAGCACCACAGCCAACGCCAAAGCGAGATTGGCCGGCTCAACGGCGCCCTGGCCGCTGCAGCGGCTCAGCTGCAGCGGCTGCAGCAGCTGCACGGTGATGCCGCTGAGCTGGCGCGATGCGAGCACGAGCTGCGCCTGAGGCTCGAGGCCAGCGAAGGCCGCATCGATGCGCTCAAGCAGCACCTGGGCCAGAGCGCAGAGGGCAGCAGCACAGCCGAAACCCGGTTGCAGCAACTCGAGAGCGAGAAAGACATCCTGCTGACGCGCCGCGGCCAGCAGGAGCAGCTCTGCCGCAGCCTGGGGGCCAGCGATCCGGTGGCGGCGCTCGAGCAGCTGCAGGCCGCCTGGGAGCTCGCAGCGGCCGAGCGCCAGCGGCTCGAGCAGCGCACCGCCGCGTTGCAGCTGTTGCTGCAGCTGTTTCGCGGCGCCCAGCAGGAGCTTGGCAGCCGTTACTGCCTGCCGCTGCAGAGCGCGCTGCAGGGCTATCTGGAGGCTCTGGAGCTGCCCAGCAGCGGTTCGGCCCTGATGGACTACGACCCGCAGGAGGGCTTTGGCGCGCTGCAACTGCAGCAGGGCAACCAGAGCTTTGGCTTCAGCCAGCTCAGCGGCGGCATGCGCGAGCAACTGGCCGGCGGCCTGCGGCTGGCCCTGGCCGAGGTGCTGCAGCCGGCCTACGACAACTGCCTGCCGCTGATTTTTGACGACGCCTTCAGCAACTCCGATCCGCAGCGCCGCGAAGGGGTGCTGCGGATGCTGCAGCGCGGCATCGATCGCGGCCTGCAGATCCTTGTGTTCAGCTGCACCCCTGCAGATTTTGACGCGCTGGTGCAAGCCAGCGGGCAACGGCTGGATCTGCCGGCGCGCGAGCCGAGCCAGCCATGACCGGCTCCGGCAGCTGCGCTGAGCCCCCGCTAAGGCCCTACCACTGCGGTGATCTACCCGCGCTGCTTGCGCTCTACGCCAACGCCGTGCGCAGTCAGTGCGCGGCCTATTACAGCCCCCAGCAGGTGCAGGCCTGGAGCGCCTATGCGCAGCAACAGGAGGCGGTGGCTGCGGCCATCGACCGCGGCACCACCTTGGTGAGCCCGGTGGCCCAGGACGATGGGCGCCTGGCCGCCTTTGGCGTGCTGGATCCGGGCGATCGCCTGGCGCTGCTCTACTGCGACGCGCCGTGGAGCCGCCAGGGCCGCGCCAGCGCCCTTCTGGCCGCGCTCAGTGCCCATGCCCAAGCTCAGGGGGTGGCGGCGCTGCGCACCGAAGCCAGCCAGTTGTCGCGGCCCCTCTTGCTGCGCCATGGCTGGCAGATTGAGGCCGAAGAAACGGTGCTGTTTGCCGCTGAGCGCTTTACCCGCTGGCGCATGATCAAAACTCTTGAGCCCTGCCCCAGCACCTGACCCCCCTCCGATGGCCGAAGCGCAGCTGCAGCAGTTTTTGGCCAAGGTGCAGGCGCTCAATGGCTTTGTGGCCCTCAGTGAGCGCGATCCTGCGCTGCGGCAGGCCCTGGCCGCCTGCAGCAGCCACCTCCAGGTGGTGGAGCTGGCACAGCGGCATGGCTTTGCGATCGGGCGCCGCTGGGGCGAGGGTGATGCGGCCCCTGCCAGCGAGGACAATCTGCTGAGCGGCCCGCTGCCGCCCCCGGGCGAAGAGCACACCAGCGTGCTGCTTGAAACCCAGCAACTGCGGCTGGAACGCATTCACTCGCATGCTGCCGCCAGTCCTGATGGGTTCTGGTACGAGCAGCATGAGCACGAGTGGGTGCTGCTGCTGCAGGGCAGCGCCTTGCTGCATCTAGACGGCGAGCCAACGCCCCGCAGCCTGAGCCGCGGTGATCAGCTGTTCATTACCGCAGGACAGAAGCACCGGGTGGTGGCTACGGATCCTGATCCTGGAACGATCTGGCTCGCTCTGTTCTGGGGCGCAGACGGGGCCGGTTGACGTTGCGCACCAACCAATAGGCGGCCGCCAAAGCCAGCACCGCCACCCCAAGGCCGGCCAGCAGCTGGGGTTTGTTCTCTGAACCCGGTGGCAGAACGATCACCTTTCGTGCCACAGCCGTCATCGCCGTGATCAGCACCAGCTCGATCTGCACCACATGGCGGCGCAGATAGGAGGTGATGTTCTGCAGCACCTCAAGGGCGATCAACAGGTTGAGCAGATCACCGAGAACCTTGATCAACTTGTCGCTGATCCAGGTGGTCTGGGGATTGAGCAAGGCCCAGAAGACCTGGCTCACCAACTGGACCGTGGCCACGACCATGACCACCAGGAGCACGCCGCCAAGCACCTTGGCGAGCAGACGCTCCGAGCCGTCGATCAGGCCGAGATAGCGCTTGTCGTCAAACAGCATCAGCCCTAGAGCACTCAGTTGCTGAAGGGGGTGTAGCTGGGCTTGGCCGGGGTATCACCAGGCGGGTTGACCAGCTTGGTGTCGCAGGTGATCGCCCCGGTGACCGGATCGGTGACGCAATTCTTGGGCTCCACCTTGGTCTGACTGCCGACCGAGCTGCCTGGGCCGAGCATGTACTGCTGCACCTGAGCCGCGGCGGGCTCAACAGCGAAAGCAACCACTGCCAGCACAGAGCCAAGGGCCAGGGGCGCAACCAGACAGGAGCGCAGCATCGATCCGTTCATGCAGGTGGTCACACTATGGCGAGCGCCATCGCAATTGGGGCCAAACCTGTTGGCGATTGTTTAGTGCGACGGCTCGTGCTGCTGCTCATTGCGAATGTCCTGCAGCAGCAGATCCAGCTGCTCGAGCGAACCGCTCAGCGCAGGGGGCAGCTGTTGATCGGCCCCCGCACCGAGCTGGCCCAGCACGGCGGCCTGGTCTTCGCCGTGCCACTGGGCCTCGATGGCACAGAGCTGGGCCACCAGATCGCTGAGTCCACCGCGGCTGTAGGTGCGGTGCAGGGCATCGACCAGCACCGGCATGCGCACCGAAGCCGCCCGCAGTGAGCGGCGCAGATCAGCCTGGGTGCGGCCCGCATGCCGCAGCCAGTCCTTGAGAAAGGACTGCAGGTCATCGAGCTGCTGCGGGGTCAGGGTGGTCATGACCGTGAAGCTGCCATCGCACTCGCGAGCAGCCCGCAGGCTAGGCGCTCAATCGCACTCGACCAGACCACTCTCAAGGCCGGCGCGGCGCAGCTTGCGCAGAGCCCGCTGCACCACCTGGCGGCAGTATTCGCGGCTGCAGCCGAGCTGACGAGCCACCTCGGCCAGGGTGCGCCATTCGTGGCTGCCATCGAGCCCGAAGCGCAACATGATCACAGTGCGTTCCTTGGGCGTCAGACAGGCGCGCTCGAGCAGCGACCACACCGCTGTGATGCGTTCGGCAATTTCGGCGCGCTCCAGCGGCGGTAATTCGGCCGAAGGCAGCACATCGACCAGCTCCGATGGATCGGATTTGGACTTCACCACGCCCTGCAACGACACGGTGACACTGCGCAGCTCACAAGCGAGCAATTCTTCGACTTCGTCCTTGCTCAGGCGCAGCTGATGGGCCAGGGCTGCAGCATTGGGCAGCACACCATGGCTCTGCAGATAACGGGCCTTGGCGGCACGGATCTTGGTGAGCTTCTCGTTGACATTGACGGGGATCCGAATCGTGCGGCTCTGGGTGGACAGGGCACGATTCAAACCCTGCCTGATCCACCAGTAGGCATAAGTGCTGAAGCGATGGCCGCGGGTGGGGTCATACTTTTCGACCGCACGGGTGAGGCCCAGGGTGCCCTCCTGGATGAGATCGAGAAGATCAAGCCCTTTGCCCTGATAGCGCTTGGCCAGATTCACAACCAAGCGCAGGTTGGCGGTGATCATGTGATTCTTGGCACGCTCGCCGAGCCGCAGGGTGCGGCGCTCGAGTTCGTTGTACTCGCAGGCAGGTCCTTGCCCGCCGGCGGTGGCACAGCGCTCGTGCAGAGCAACCATGGCCTGCACCTTGCGGCCCAGGGTGAGTTCCTGCTCAGGGGAGAGCAATTGATGGCGACCGATCTCACCGAGATAGGCGCTCAATGAGCTAGCCATGGTGAGGCTGCAAACTGAATTGAACCTAAGGGCAATTTTCGGCCAATAAAAAACCAACTGAAAAGCTTCCAACTTTCACAATTGCTACCCAACTACAGGTTTGCTTTGCGATTGCGAATCGCCACGTTCGACGGCTCCGATCGCGTGCGAGCTACGGTCAGCCCCAACTCTGCTTTCAGCTGCGTCCATGACCACGCTTGCCGCCATCGCCCCTGACGTGTTGCAACGGGCTGGCGTGGCCTATGTGCACTACCTGAGCTTCATGCTCTGCTTTGGCGCCCTGGTGCTCGAGCGCCGCCTGATCAAGCCCAACCCCAACAAGCAGGAGGCCACCTTGATGGTGATCACCGATGTGGTGTATGGCATGGCGGCGCTGGCCTTGCTGGTGAGCGGCATTCTGCGGGTGCTGTATTTCGGCCAGGACAGCGCCTTCTACACCGAAAACCCTCTGTTCTGGTGGAAGGTTGGTCTGTACCTGAGCGTTGGCGCACTGTCGCTGTACCCAACGATCACCTACATCCTCTGGGCCATTCCACTGCGCAAAGGCGAGCTGCCCCAGGTCAGCGAAGCGCTGGCCAACCGCCTGGCCTGGATCCTCAACATCGAGCTGGCCGGCTTTGCCGCCATCCCGCTGATGGCCACCTTGATGGCGCGGGGGGTTGGACTGCCGGCGGCCTGAGCCGATGGGACCGGCCGGCTGGCGGGAGCGCCTGGCACAGGCCCTGGCCCTGACCAGTGCGCTGTGGCTCGCAGGCGCGAAGGCCGAAGCTTCGCCTTGCGCGCCATTGCAGAGCAGTGCACCCCTGAGCCTGCCTGCTGCCGCAGCGGCAGCAGCCCCCCCTGCCAGTGACCCCTCAGGCCGCGATTACCGCCATCAGCTGCGCC
The DNA here is from genome assembly GCA_016882285.1 of Cyanobacteria bacterium K_DeepCast_35m_m2_155. Lineage (GTDB taxonomy): Bacteria > Cyanobacteriota > Cyanobacteriia > PCC-6307 > Cyanobiaceae > RGUW01. Next base: position 6,169 of record VGQS01000038.1, read on the forward strand.
CCACCCCGGCCGGTTGGCCGGTGCGGCAGCAGTGGTGCGTGTGGATCGAACCCCCGCGCGAACCTGCCGGCAGCGCCGCCGCCGACCGTGAGCAGCGCTGGCTGAGCGCCGTGCATGCGGGCCTTGAACCCTGGCGCGAGCTGCTGAGCATCACCCTGGTGGACACAGCAGATCAGGCCCAGGTGCGGGTCTGGCGGCGGCAACCGCCGCTGCAGCGGCTCGCAGACGGGCGCACGCGGGCCAGCAATGGGCGCGCCATTTTGCAGTTGCTCGTGGTCGATCGCGGAGCCGGAGCCCAGGCCGAACCCCGGGTTGATGTGCTGCTGACCCCCGGGCGCGCTGCAGGGGCTCTGCAGGCCACGGCCCTGCATGAGTTGGGCCACGCCTTTGGACTGTGGGGGCACAGCGAGCACCCGGGCGACGCCATGGCAGCCGTGCCGGGCCCGGTGCCGATGCTCAACCTGAGCCCGCGGGATCGGGCCACGCTGCAGTGGCTGCTGGAGCAGGGCAACAGACTGCGAGCACCGCAACAGCCGCCTGCAACCCCTTGAGCCGCCTCAATCAGGGCATCGGCAACAACCATGACCGCTGCTGGGCACGGCGACTACGTTTCCTGGAGGTAGTCCTTGCCAATCCGCCATGCCCACCACGGCACGCCTGAAGGCCTATCAGCACATTCTTGGGCGCTCGGCGGTGGAGACGGCGCCAGCCCAGACCCTCGAAGAGCTCTGGGCTAGTGATGTGTTCACCCTGGAGCGCATGAAATCGGCCCTGCCCAAGGCCGTGTTCAAATCGATCCAACGCTCGATCCGCGAGGGCAGCAAGCTTGATCTGTCTGTGGCCGACACCGTGGCCCAGGCGATGAAGGACTGGGCCACCGCCCGCGGCGCCCTCTACTACGCCCACGTCTTTTACCCCCTCACCAACCTCACCGCCTAGAAGCACGACGGCTTCATCGCGCCCCAGAGCGATGGCACGGTGATCAGCGAGTTCACCGGCAAGCTGCTGGTGCAGGGCGAGCCCGATGGCTCCTCGTTTCCCAACGGCGGCATCCGCTCCACGTTTGAAGCACGCGGTTACACCGCCTGGGATGTGACCAGCCCGGCGTACCTGATGGAGACGCCCAACGGCCTCACCCTGTGCATCCCGACGGTGTTCGTGAGCTGGACCGGCGAGGCGCTCGACAAGAAAACGCCCCTGCTGCGCTCGAACGCGGCCATGAACGCCCAGGCCCAGCGGCTGCTGAAGCTGCTGGTTGAAACCGACATCGCCCCGGTCAACTCGAGCTGCGGCGCCGAGCAGGAGTACTTCCTGGTCGATGCCGCCTTCACCGCCCTGCGTTCGGATCTGCAGCTGGCGGGCCGCACCCTGTTCGGCGCCCCGCCGGCCAAGGGCCAGCAGTTTGACGACCACTACTTCGGCGCGATTCCAGAGCGTGTGCAGGTGTTCATGCAGGACGTGGAGCGCCAGCTCTACAAGCTGGGCATTCCGGCCAAGACCCGCCACAACGAAGTGGCGCCGGGCCAGTTCGAAATCGCCCCCTTCCATGAGGCGGCCAACGTCGCCACCGACCACCAGCAGCTGATCATGACCGTGCTCAAGAGCACGGCCAAAAAGCACGGTTTCACCTGCCTGCTGCACGAAAAGCCGTTTGCCGGTGTCAACGGCAGCGGTAAGCACGTCAACTGGTCGATCGGCAATGCCACCCAGGGCAACCTGCTGGATCCCGGTGACACGCCGCACCAAAACCTGCAGTTCCTACTGTTCTGCGGCGCGGTGATCCGCGGCGTGCACACCTATGGCCCGCTGATGCGTGCCGCCATCGCCACCGCCAGCAACGACCACCGCTTGGGGGCCAACGAAGCACCGCCGGCGATCATCTCGGTCTATCTGGGCAGCCAGCTCGAGGATGTGTTCAACCAGATCAAGAGCGGTCAGCTGAGCGGCTCAGCCGGTAAGGCCTTGATGTCGCTGGGCATCGACACCCTGCCCGAGCTCGCCAAGGACCCCGGCGATCGCAACCGCACCTCACCGTTTGCGTTCACCGGCAACCGCTTTGAGTTCCGGGCTGTGGGCTCGGGCCAGTCGGTCGCGGGTCCGCTTGTGGTGCTCAACACGATGCTGGCCGACTCGATCGCCTGGATCGCCGACCAGCTCGAAACCCAGCTGCAGTCGGGCGCATCGCTTGAAGAAGCCGCCTTTGCGGTGCTCAAGCGCACCATGGATGCGCACGGCGCTGTGGTGTTCGGTGGCGACGGCTATTCGAGCGAATGGCACCGCATCGCTGTCGAGGAGCGCGGCCTGGAGAACCTGCGCACCACGGCCGACGCGCTGCCGGTGCTGCAGCGCCCCGAGATCGAAGCGCTGTTCTCGCGCCAAGGGGTGCTCACCCCGGTGGAGCTGGAAAGCCGCTTTGAGGTCTACGCCGAGCAGTACCTGCTGGCGATCGAAGTGGAGGCCAAGCTGGCACTGCGCATCGCCCGCACCCAGATCATGCCGGCAGCCCAGGCCTACCTGGAGCGCCTGGCGCGCTCGCTGCGCGACCAGCAGGAGCTGGGCCTGGCGCCCGATCGCAGCCTGGCCACCGAGGTGGCGCAGCACACCACGGCCTTGCAGCGGACCTGCGGCGAACTGGCCGCTGGCCTGCAGGGCGATCACGAGGGCTCACTGACCACCCAGATGCAGCACAGCGCCCACGCGCTGCTGCCGCTGATGGGCGCCGTGCGCCATGCCGCCGATGCCCTCGAGACCCTGGTGGATGACGACCTCTGGCCGCTACCCACCTACCAGGAGCTGCTGTTCATGCGCTGAGAGGCGCTGATCGCCAGAGCCGTCAGAAAGCTCAGCAGCTGCACGATCACAACCGATGGCCCCGACGGCAGATTGAACGCCGCCGAGGCCACCAGACCCAGCACCGCACCGCCGGCTCCCAGGCAGCTCGACAACAGCAGATAGCTGTTGAAGCTGCGGCTCAGCAGGCGTGCGGCACTGGCTGGGATCACCACGAAGGCGCTGATCAACAGCACCCCTACCGCCTTGATCGCCAGGGCCACCACCATGGCGAGCAGGATCACGAACAGCAGCCGCTGGACGTCGGCGGCCACACCGCGCGAGCGCGCCAGGGGTTCATCGAGGCTCAGCAGAATCTGAGCACGCAGGTTGAACCCCAGCACAACGGCGACCACCACCAGCAGCACGGCCAGCAGCAGCAGATCACGACTGCTGACGCCAAGGATGTCGCCAAAGAGAAGGGTCTGAAGGCTGCCGGCATAACGCGGAAAGCGGCTCAGCACCACCACCGCCACCGCCAGCGACGACGAATAGATGATGTTGAGCAGGGCATCAGCCGGCAGGCGGCTGCGCTGCACCAGGGTGCTGACCACCAGGGCGAACAGCACCGCAAAGGGGATCAAGACCAGGGTGGGGTCCAGCCCCAGCACCACGCCCAGGGTGAGCCCCAGCAGGGCCGAGTGGCCCAGGGCATCGCTGAAGAACGACAGCTGACGCAGCACCGCCACACTGCCCAGCAGACCACCGACCGCGCCGCTGAGCAGACCGGCCAACAGCGCCCGCTGCATGAACGGCAGGCCCAGCAGCACCAGCAGGGATCCGGCCTCGGTGGTCATGGCTGGGGCTGAAGCGGCAGCTGAGCCTGGTGGTGATGGTGGTGGTAGGGCACATAGCCGCGGCCGTAGAGACGCTCCAGCTGGGCCGGGCTGAGGGCGTGGTCCGGCGCGCCCTCACAGCGCAGCGTGCGATTGAGGCAGAGCACCCGATCGCAGCTGCGGCGCACCATCTCCAGGTCATGGGAGACCTGCAGCACCGTCCAGCCCTGGGCGCGGCGCAGATCAAACAGCAGGCCGTGAAACTGTTCGGCGGCCTGGGCATCGAGGCCGGCCTGGGCCTCATCGAGCAGCAGCAGCCGCCGGGGCCGCACCACACAGAAGGCGAGCAGCACCCGTTTGAGCTGGCCCGCCGAGAGTTCGCTGAGCAGACGCCGCTGCAGATCGGCGCAGCCGCAGAGCTCCAGGGCGCGGTCCGCGGCGGCGCGCTGCTGCAACCGCCGGCCGTGGCCGAAACCGAGGGCCACGAATTCGGCCACACTGAGCGGGAGCCGGCCGCGCGGGGCAAACAGCTGGGGCAGGTAGGCGATCTGATCCCGCACCGCCAGGGGCAGCTCGCCGCGGGGGCCCAGGGCATGGCCCAGCAACCGCACCTACCCCCCCTGCCGGGGAATGAGCCCCAGCAGAGCCTGCACCAGGGTGCTCTTGCCGGCGCCGTTGGGACCGACCAGGGCGGTGTCGGTCTCAGCCGCCAACGCAAAGCTGACGTCCTCCACAGCGCTCTGGCCGCTGCGACGGACGCTCAGGTGGCTGACTTCGAGAATCGTTTCACCCATGCGTTCAGGCTAGGAGGCCAGCGAGCCGCTGGACAGATTGCGATCCATTGCGAGCTGTGAAGTTGCTTGAGGCTTTGGCCGCAAGCCACCCATAGCGCCAGGCGGGCGGCATTACTTCCGCCCGTTTCCCCCTGCTGCCCCATGGCCCTGCCGCTCCTCGCCACCAGACCGCTGACCAACAACGCCCGCGTCAGCAGCTTCCTGGAGGGCAGCGAGGAGACCACCCGTCAGAACGGCCGGTTTGCCCTGCAGCGCGAGCGCGCCAGCGCCGATGAGCTGATCGAGCAGGCCTACCGCCAGATCTTTTTTCACGCCTTCAAGGTGGACCGCGATGCGGTGCTCGAGTCGCAACTGCGCTCCAGTCAGATCAGCACCCGCGACTTTGTGCGGGGGCTGCTCAAGTCCGAAAAATTTCGGCACGACTTCTACCGCTGCAACAGCAACTACCGCATGGTGGAGCAGGTGGTGGGGCGGGTGCTGGGCCGGCCGGTGCATGGAGATGGCGAGCGCATCGCCTGGTCGATCGTGATCGCCCAACGGGGACTGCCCGGCTTTGTTGACGCCCTGCTCGATTCGCCCGAATACCTCGAAGCCTTTGGTGAAGACCTGGTTCCCTACCAACGCTCGCGGGTGCTGGCGGGTCAGGCCACCGGCACCATGCCCTTCAACCAGCAGGCCCCGCGCTACGACGCCTACTGGCGCGAGGCGATGGCGCGCCGTGCACCCGCCGGCCGCGGCACCGCCTGGGCCCCCAGCGGCGGCTGGCCCCAGCCCGCCTGGTTGGCAGGCCAACCCACCCCTGCCGTGCAGAACGCCTGGCGCTGGTTTGTGGCGACCGGTGGCTTTGTGCTGACCGGCTTTGTGGTGTGGACGGCCCTGGCGATGCTGAGCACCGCCGCCCAGGGCTGAGCCACCAGCTCAGTCCCGCCGGGGTGCCCCGCGGCGGGCGGCCAGCACCTGCTGCACCTCGCGCCAACTGACGCCGTGAAGGGCCAGGGCCACCTGCAGGTGAAACACGATGTCGGCCGCCTCGCCGGCGATGCCTGCGGCATCGCCGTCCTTGCAGGCCATCACGAATTCGGCACTCTCCTCGCCGATCTTCTTGAGGATGCGGTTGTCGCCTCCCTCGAGCAACTTGTTGGTGTAACTACCGGGCTCTGGGTTGTCGCGGCGGCCCTCGATCACCCGCATCAGCTCGGTGCAGACATCGGCCGGTGGCGCTGCTGCATTGGCACCGCCCGCAGTGGGATCAGGGCCCTCTTCGTAGAAGCAGCTGCGGGCGCCGGTGTGGCAGGCCACATCGCCGCGCTGCTCGATCGTGAGCAACAGCACGTCGGCATCGCAGTCGTAGCGCAAGCCGCGCAGGGTCTGGGTGTGGCCGCTGGTGGCGCCCTTGTGCCAGAGCTCGGCGCGCGAGCGGCTCCAGTAGTGCACTTCGCCGGTGGCGAAGGTGCGTTCAATCGCCTCACGGTTCATCCAGGCAACCATGAGCACGGCCCCATCGAGCCAGTCCTGGGCCACCGCCGGGATCAGGCCGGCGTCGTTGAAGCGCAGCACCGCCAGCAACCGCTGGGCGGCGCCGGCACCTGGCACCTGAAATGATGGAGTCATTCGCCTTCGTGCGGATGCCCTGATCTTGTCGCAGGGGCCTGCCTGCGCTCCAGTGCCCGCGACCGGCCATGACCGCCGCCTACAGCTGCTCCAAAACCTTCAGCGGGTACCCCTGCACCCATCGCCAGTGGCAGCACGCCGGCCACTGCCGGTTTGTGCATGGCTACAGCCGCAGCTTCACCTGCTGGTTTGTCGCCCGCGCGCTCGATGGCTGCGGCTTTGTGGTCGATTTCTCCAGCCTCAAGGAGCTGGAAGCCCAACTGATCGGGCAGTTCGATCACACCTTTCTGGCCAGTGCCGACGACCCGCTGCTGCCGACCTGGCGCGCCTTGCATGAGCAGGGGGCCCTCGACCTGCGCGTCATGGACAACGTCGGCATGGAATCCAGTGCCGCGCTGGTCTGGCAGTGGGCCAACGCGCTGCTGCACGAGCGCGATGGCGGCCGCAGCTGCTGCTTCAAGGTCGAAGCCCGCGAAAACGAGAAGAATGCCGCGACTTACGAAGCCATGCCCAGCTGGTTTGCGGAGCCTTCAGAGGACTGAGAGTCCCGCCATGGGCGAGGCGATGCTGCACGGAAAGACCGTGCAGTTGGACTAGGTTCCTGGCTCCGTGAGCAGGGCCATGCCAGCAGCATCACTACGACAGCCACCCCAACAAGGTGTGGGGCTCCTTGGCGCAGTTGCAGCCCTGGTGCTGCTGGGGCCCGTCGCCCTGGCCAACCCCAGCGCCGTGCCGGCCTTGTATGCCACCAAAGCCGAAACCGAAGCGGCAGCCAAACAACACTTCAACTGCACCGGCGCCCATCCGATGGGCCAGCAGTGGATACCCTGCGCCAGCCACAGCCAGACCAGCGGCTCTGGCGCCAAGCACCACTGACCTGGCGATGAGCAACTGCGGAGACGCACCCAAACTGGTGGCCGTTGGGATCGCCCCACTGGGCATCATCTCCATCGGCGTGGTGCCCATGGGAGTGGTCAGCATCGGGGTGGTGCCGATGGGCGTGCTCAGCCTGGGCGTTGTTGGCATGGGCGTGGTGAACGCCTGCGTGGTGGGCATGGGCGTGGTGGTGGCCGGCCTGAATGCCATGGGCATCTGGACCGTCTCCCCAGGGCCGGGCAACCACCACCTGCACCACAGCAGCGCGCCGCCCCAGGAGCGGCTGATGGCCTACAGCAGCAAGGCCGAGGCGCTCGCCAAAGCGCGCGAACTGGGCTGCGTGGGCGCGCACGCCATGGGCTCGCGGTGGATGCCCTGCGCCTTGCATCAGGCTGAGCCAGCCGCTGGCCACCGCTGAACCAGACCCGCACGCAGGAGCACCTGACGAGCCAGAATGAGAACCGTTCTCATTGGCTTCATGGTCATGGTCCGTCCGCTCGAGCCACTTCCCAGTCCAGTACCTGTGACCGTTCTCACCGGCTTCCTCGGCGCCGGCAAGACCACCCTGCTCAACCACATCCTCTGCAACCAGCAGGGGCTGCGCAGCGCCGTGCTGGTCAACGAATTTGGGGAGGTCGGCATCGACCATGAACTGGTGG
>VGQS01000039.1 GCA_016882285.1 Cyanobacteria bacterium K_DeepCast_35m_m2_155
GAAGCTCAAGGCTGACGCCACAAACCAGAGGGCGTCCGTCAATGCTGAGTGAGACGTCTTGAACGTTCAGACTCATGGCGTTGCATCCAGCCTCAAGGTGCTGACCACCTGGGCACCCTTGCGCGGCTGAGCCACAACCCGCTGGCTGTTGAGCAGCACGATGACCCGCTCAGCCCTGAGCGAACTGCCATCGGGCTGAATCACATCCACATCGCCGCTGAGCACGATGCGCGCTTCCCTCGAGAAATACTGGGCCTGGCGTGCCGTTGCGACGACCCGCTGATCGGGGTAGACGATCCGAACGTTGCCGCTGGCCGTGATGATGCCGGTGCTGTTATCAGCCTGCTGAAGGTCTGACTCGATCGACACCAGGCCCGTCGTCGCCAGGGCAGCTGCAGGGGTGGCAGAGACGCCATCCGTTGGCTGCATTGCGCTGGAGCCTGTCGGAAGCTGTGGCGGTCCGGCATGGGCCACTCGGGCTGGGGCAACGAACACAGCCGCGGCTCCTGCGGCAAGCCATGCCACAAGGCCTTTACTGAAGACCCTCTTGCGGTGAGGCGAAGGGCTGGCGCTGCAGCGAAACACGTGGATCTCCTGCGGCACCAGAGGCATGGGGCAATCTGCTGCAATCTACAGATCAAATGATCGAGCAACGCTGCAAGAGCAGGGGCGGCAGTGGGCCGTCCTGGGCAGCAGCACACGCTGTGGTGTCGGTCTGTGCCTGCAATGCAGCCAGGTGTCTGCTGGCCGCGTAGCGAAGGGTCTTGAGGTCATAGCCAGCGGCCACATCGCTGCAACGGTTGAGCCGGCCCAGGCCCTCGCCCATCAAGATCACAGCCCCCCGTTGATTGCCGCGTTCACGATGCAGCTGGGACACGGCGATCTGCAGGATGCCTTGCAGCATCAAGCGCAGGGCAGCGCAACTCTCATGCCACAGCTCTTCAAGGGCATCGTGGGCGCTGTACCACTGACCAGCATTGAACAAGTCCACAGCAGCCAGCCAACGGGGATCATTGGCTAGCTGCTGCTCAGCATCTGGGCCAGGGGCTGCTGTCATTGGCCGTTCAGATCCGGGCAACGCTGCAGCGGTCCCCGGGCGCTCAGCGTCGCGCAGGCTTTTTGGCGGGCAGCTTGCGCAAACGGATCGACTCTGGAGTGACCTCGAGCATCTCGTCGGGTCCGATGTACTCGAGAGCTCTCTCAAGCGTCATCTGCAGGGGAGCCTGCAGCGTGTCGAGTTCATCAGCACCCGCGGATCGCATGTTGGTGAGTTGTTTGGCCTTGCAGACGTTGATCTCAAGGTCCTGCGGGCGGTTGTTTTCACCAACGATCATGCCTTTGTAGACCTTGGTGCCAGGGCTGATGAAGAACTGACCGCGGTCTTCTGCGTTCTTCAGGGCATAGAAGGTTGCAGTGCCCTCTTCAAAGGCGATCAGCACACCGTTGCGGCGGGTATCGAAATCGCCCTGCATCGGGCGGTAATCCAGAAAAGAATGGCTCATGATGCCCTCGCCACGGGTGGCGCGGATGAACTCGCCACGGAAACCGATCAGCCCGCGTGAGGGGACCACGAATTCGAGCTGCGTGCGCCCATCGTTGGAGGTTTCCATGTTCTGCATCTCTCCCTTGCGAATGCCGAGTTTTTCGATGCAAGAGCCGACAGCAGCTTCTGGCACATCCATGACGAGGGTTTCAAACGGCTCATGGGGCGTGCCATCAATGGTGCGAAAAATCACCTGCGGTTGGCTCACCTGAAACTCATAGCCCTCACGGCGCATTGTTTCAATCAAGATGCCGAGGTGAAGCTCACCGCGTCCGCTGACCGAAAAGCGATCAGGTGAGTCTGTGTCTTCGACGCGCAGGGCCACATTTGTGAGCAATTCACGTTGCAGCCGATCACGCAATTGACGACTGGTGACAAATTTGCCTTCCTTGCCTGCAAACGGAGAATCATTCACCACAAAAGTCATCTGCAGGGTCGGCTCATCGACCTTGATCAGGGGCAGCGCCTCGGGGTTATCTGGGCAGGCGATGGTTTCGCCGATGTTGACCTCATCAAAACCAGCCACAGCAACCAGATCGCCAGCACTGGCCGTCTCAATCTCGACCCGTTGCAAGCCCTGAAAGCCGAGCAACTTGCTGATGCGCCCCCGTTTGATCGATCCGTCATCGCGAATCAAGGCGGCTGGCTGCCCGGCCTTGATCACGCCGTTGTGAATGCGGCCAATCATGATGCGACCCAGGAAGTCGCTGTAATCAAGGGTGGTCACCTGCAGCTGCAGGGGCTTGGTGGCATCACCGACCGGCGGTGGCACATGCCGCAGGATGGCATCAAAAAGCGGCCTCATCGAGTCGCTTTCAGTTTTCATATCGGGCTTGGCATAGCCGCCCATGCCACTGCCGAAGAGATAGGGAAAATCACACTGATCATCATCGGCACCGAGCTCAAGAAAAAGATCGAGAACCTTGTCTACAGCAATCTCCGGATCGACCCGGGCACGATCAATCTTGTTGACAAAAACAATCGGCCTTAGGCCTTTTTCAAGTGCTTTCTTGAGCACAAAACGGGTCTGAGGCATCGGCCCCTCGTTGGCGTCAACGATCAGCAGAGCTCCATCAACCATTCCCAGCACACGCTCAACCTCTCCGCCAAAATCGGCGTGGCCAGGGGTGTCTACAATATTGATACGAATTCCGTTGTAATCAACCGCAGTATTTTTAGAGAGAATCGTGATTCCTCTCTCCCGTTCAAGATCATTCGAATCAAGCACGCAAGTTGGCACTGCTTCGCCATCGCGAAAAATGCCCGACTGACTCAACAGGGCATCCACCAAGGTGGTCTTGCCATGGTCAACGTGGGCAATAATCGCAATGTTGCGAATTGCCGCGCCTTTGTGCTCTCCACCCATGTAGGGATACCCTGTCGCTAATGAGTCCAAGAGAAGACTCTATCGCAGCGAGCCCCCTCGGCTCAGGCTCATTGGCTGAGCCGCTGGGCCGGTTCAAACACCCGCAGGGCCTGGGCTGTGCCCTCATAGCGCCAGTGCCAGGGCTCGTAGTTGACGCCCTGGCTGTTGCCACGGGGAAACGAGAGCACAAACTGATAGCGCGCTGCATTGGCCTGGAGCCAGGCAAACGCGGCGGTCTGGTCGAACGCGGTTGAAAGATTGCTTCCCGGAGCGGCGCCATCGCCCAGGTCGACCGCATAGCCGGTGCCGTGTTCGGAGTATCCAGGTGGTGCACTGACCCGGGCGCGCTCTCGTGCTGTCTGATTGCGCTCCGACTTGATCTCAAAAAAGAGGCGGTTTTGAACGGCCTGAGAGCGAAACGCACTCAACACAACCAGATCAATACCGTCATCGCGAGCTCCGCTCTGCATCGCCAGCAGCGCCTTGGCGGCATCCTGCTGCAGTTGCTGACCCGGAGCAATGCTGACCAGCTGGGCAGGGTCGACCTCTGCATAGGGGAAATGGCCCAGCAGACGCCCATCAGCGGCCGGGGCAGCGCCGAGGCGCGCCAGCACAGCGGACTGGCCCGAGCCTGTCAACACACTCCGGTTCAACAGAACTAGAGCAACCAGTCCCGACAGAAACAGCAGCAGGGAGATCGTCCAACGCAGTGCCCATGGGGAGCGCCGCCGAGACAAGGCAATCACCTTGCGGCGCGCCTGAGGGATCTCGTCAGGAACCGCGACCAGGGGTCGCTCCGATCGTGGACGCCATGAGCCCGAAGCGGACGAGCGGCTGAAGCGGGCCAGAACGCTGCCATCACAGGGGCATGACAATCTTAATTGGCACCTTCCGATTGGCCATCAACCCTCCGCCCAGCAGTGTTAGCGTCCAGCCCAGATCCGTGAGCCGGAGCGCTTTTCATGTTGCGAGTGGCGGTGGTTGGTGGCGGCCCCAGCGGGTCGTGCACCGCAGAAGTGCTTGCCAAAGCCGGTATCGAAACCTGGCTGTTCGAGCGCAAGCTTGACAATGCCAAACCCTGCGGCGGTGCGATTCCGCTGTGCATGGTGGCCGAGTTCGACCTGCCGGAGTCGATCATCGACCGCAAGGTGCGCAACATGAAAATGATCTCCCCCTCGAACCGCGAGGTGGACATCAACCTCGACAACGCCGATGAGTACATCGGCATGTGCCGCCGCGAGGTCATGGATGCGTTCCTGCGCAACCGCGCTGCTGAGCTGGGTACCCATCTCGTCAATGGCCTGGTGACCAAGATCGACACCGGGGCAAAGCGCCAGGGCCCATACACCTTGACCTATTCCGATTACAGCGGCGGTGAAGCCACCGGCGAGAGCAAAACCCTTGAAGTCGATCTGATCATCGGTGCTGACGGTGCCAACAGCCGTGTGGCCAAAGCCATGGACGCTGGCGATTACAACGTCGCCATTGCTTTTCAGGAGCGCATCAAGCTGCCTGCCGAAGAGATGAAGTACTACGAATCTCTCGCAGAGATGTATGTCGGAACCGACGTTTCACCCGATTTCTACGCCTGGGTGTTTCCCAAGTACGACCACGTCGCCGTCGGCACCGGCACCATGCAGAACAATCAGGCTCTGATCAAGAGCCTGCAAGAAGGCATTCGTGAACGCGCCAAGAAGCGCCTGGTCAATGGTGAAGTGATCAAGGTGGAAGCCCACCCGATTCCCGAGCATCCGCGCCCGCGTCGTGTGGTGGGGCGCATGGCTCTGGTGGGTGATGCCGCCGGTTATGTGACCAAGAGCTCCGGTGAAGGCATTTACTTCGCCGCCAAGAGCGGCCGCATGTGCGCCGAGCAGATCGTGGAGGCCAGCAAGGGCGGCCAGCGCGTGCCCACTGAGGCCGACCTCAAGGTCTACCTGAAGAAGTGGGACCGCAAGTACGGCGCCACCTACAAGGTGCTGGAGCTACTCCAGAACATCTTCTACCGCAATGACGCAGCCCGCGAGGCCTTCGTCGAAATGTGCGACGACAAGGACGTGCAGCGCCTCACCTTCGACAGCTACCTCTACAAACGGGTGGTGATGATGAACCCCTGGCAGCAGCTCAAGCTCACCCTGCTCACCCTGGGGTCAGTGTTGCGCGGCAATGCCCTGGCTCCCCAGGACTACAAACCGGTTGACAGTGCCGTGCGCGACGAGTCCGAGGTCAACGCCATGCTGGCTGTCAGCACCATCAAAGGCGGCATCCGTACCGGAGCTCAGAAGCAGGTTCAGGCCGCTGAGGCCAGTGAGGAGCGCGAACCCGCACTCTCGGCTCCGCACTGACTCGCGAAGGCTTCAGCTGGATGCCATCGCTTCGGCAATGGTGACCAGCTTGAGCTTCTGGCTGTCCCAGAGAATCAAACGAAAACAGCTGGGGATGTCTTGCAGCCTGAGATAGGTGGCCTCGGTCAGCAGATGCTGGTTGGCCTGATGGCAGGCCCGCAGCCGGTAGTTGGGAATGCGTTCACACAGGTGGTGAATGCTGTGAAAGGCGATATCGGCCGAGAACCAGTGCAGCAGCGCTGGTAACTGCAGATTGCTGCTGCCCTCGGTGGCCCCACGCAGATAGCTCCAACCCTCCTGACCATTGGCATAGGAACCGGGGAAATTGTGCTGCACAAAGAAAATGCAGATAAAGATCGCCGCAGAAAGGGTCATCACCGTGGCGTAGCAGGTCCAGAAGAGGCCATGGCCCAGCCATTGCCCCATCAGCCACCAGCTGGTGAGCACCACCACCGTGTTGGCCGCCAGATCGGCCAGTTCGCCGCGTGTGTACCAATGGCTTGATTTGAAATCGCGCGTGAGCTGGGGCAGATCAGCCACACCGGCCCAGCCGCGAGTGGCCAGATGGGAGACCATGGCCGAGACCCATTGGCAACTGCCGAGCAGCAACTGCAGACGCGCCCGGATGATCAGATAAAAAAAACCACCCGGAAAGAGCATCAATGGATGCCTGGAGAGGCCATACCAGAATTGCTGTCGCGCCGAGAGCGCGCTGAACTGCTCCACACTCAGCAAGGACGAGGGACCGCGGTACAGGGCCCAGTTGCCGTTGTGCTTGTGGTGGAAGGCATGCCCCCGCGACCAGGGGTACTGGGGGATCGCATTCAGACCGCCCAGCAGAAAGCCCGCAGCCCTGTTCAACAGCGGTGTGCTGAACAATGAGCCGTGACCGCAGTCATGCATCAGCGCAAAGCTGCGCGCTGACAGCAGCACCAGCAGCAGCAGCACCGGCACCAGCAACAACGGCAGCAGGCCAGGCAGCGGTGCCAGCTTCGGAATCGAGGCCCACAACACCACCACCGGCACCAGGGTTGAGACCAGTTGCCAGCCGGCTCTCCAGTTGCTGGGGCGGCGAAACGCCGCCAGGCTGAAATCGGTGCGGCGCAGGGGAGGCGAGGAGGTGATCGCGGTCAGTGCGCTGCCCTAGGGATCAGGTGCGAGGGGCCACCTGTTGAAGCATCACCCTAAGCACCCACGCTGCAGATCAGCCGCTGATGCGGCTGAAATCGGCCAGCACCCAAGCCTGATTGCGCAGAACGCCGAGCAGATTCAAACGATTGGCCCGCACCTTGGGGTCTTCGGCCATGACCATCACGCTCTGCTCACCGTCAAAAAAAGCCGCCAAAGCACCGCTACCCGCACTGAGGCCGCGCGCAAGCTCGGCGTAGCGATCCACCCCCACGCCGGTGGCCAGCGGTTCGAGCGCCTCCAGCACCTGCAGCATGCCCTGCTCACTGCTCTTCTCAAACAGAGCTGGCTGCACCACAGCCCCTGCCGCCAGGGCACCAGGCGGTAGATCGCCCTTTTCGGCCAGTCGTGAGGCACGTGTGACCACGGCCTGCACCGCAGGCAGTTCACCGCTGCGGCGCAGCTTCACCAGCAGGTCGGCGCGGCTGCGGGCATCGAAGGGATCACGGATGATCCGCTCCAGCGGCACCCCTTCTCCCGCCACCGCCTGCACCAGATCGGGATCCACCCCCGACTCCTCCAGCAGGCTCTGCAGCCGCTGACGCAGGAACTCAGCCAGTTCAAGCGCCAGCGCCTCTGGTGCAACCTCGAACTGGGGCAGCAGCGATGCCCAATGGGCCGTAGCGCGCTGCAGCAGGGCCACAAGATCGAGCTGCCAGCCCTTGTGCCAGAGGATCTGCAGCAGCCCGTTGCCGGCACGGCGCAGGGCGTAGGGATCCGATGAACCGCTGGGCCGCTCGCCCTTGGCGTAGATGCTCAACAGCAGCTCAAGCCGCTCGGCCAGGGCCACCACGGCTCCAGCATCCGAGCTGGGCAGGCTGTCGCCGGCTCCTTTGGGCAGGTAGTGCTCAAGCACAGCCAGGGCCACCTCGCGCGGCTCACCCTCAACCAGCAGATATTTGCCGCCGATCACGCCCTGCAGCTCAGGAAATTCACCCACCATCTGGCTGACCAGATCGTGCTTGCAGAGATGGGCCGCGCGGCGCGCATGGCTGGCCGCGGGTTCAGCGAGCTGGAGTTGCTCCAGCAGCACATCGGTGCACCACTCGAGCCGCTCGACGCGATCGCGCAGGGAACCGAGGCCTTCGGCAAAGGTGACCCGGGCCAGCTGGTTGCGGCGGTCGATGCTGGCCACGGCCCGATCAGCGTTGACGAAAAATTCGGCATCGGCCAAACGGGCTTTGAGCACACGTTCATTGCCCCGGCGCACCGTTGCATCGGACTCTGGAAGCGCATTGCCGATGCACAAAAAGCGTGGCAACAGGGTGCTGCGCGCTTCAAAGAGCAACGGGTCTCCTGGGGCGTCAAGGCGGATCAGGGGCACATAGCGTTGGTGGGCGCGCATCACCGTGCTCAACACCTCAGGTGGCAGCGTCAGATAGCGGGTTGGCACATCACCCTCGAGCAAACGGGGCGATTCGACCAGATCGGTCAATTCTTCGAGCAGATCCTCAGGCAGGTCAGCCTTGGCCTCTTGGGCAGCGGCAGCAGCCGCGATGCTCGAGCCGATGAACTGCCTGCGCTGCCTGCGATCGACGCAGACACCAGCTCCTGCAAGGGTGTCGGCATAGACCTCTGCATTGGCGATCGGCACGTCAGCGCAGTGCAGGCGATGGCCGCGACTGATGCGATCAGCGCTCACCGCAGGATCACAGCTTGGCAACACAATCGGCAGGATCCTGTCGTCCAGCAGGGCCACCAACCAGCGCACCGGTCTGGAAAAACGGCTCTCACCAACACCCCAGCGCATGAACCGCCGCCCCTGCACAGCGCCGATCCATTGCGGTACAAACAGCTGCAGCAGGTCTTGCGCACTGCGCCCTCGCTCGAGCACCGTGGCAAAGACAAAGGGACCTTTGGGCGTCTGGCGCACCTCCAGCTGCTCGGGCTCGATGCCGCATCGCCTGGCAAAGCCAATGGCCGCTTCAGTGGCGGCGCCATCGCGGAAGGCCTGAGCGGCAGGGGGACCCTTGCGCTCCTCTTTGGCATCGGCAGCGGACTGGCCAAGCCCTTCGATCTGAACGACCAGGCGCCGCGGTGTGCTGGTGCAGCAGATCGCTTGATGCGTCAGCCTGGCATCGGTGAGATCACGCTGCACCAACTGTTCGAGTTGGGGCAGGGCAAGGCGGGCAAAATCGGCCGGCAGCTCCTCGGTCCCGATTTCCAGCAGAAAGGTCGACAACGCAGCCCTGTTGATGGCAGCTGCCCACTGTATGAAGCCCAGGGTTTGCAGCCGCTGGGGCAGCCTGTTCGCTACGGTCGGCCTTGCACCGTTCAACGTTTGAACACGTGACCGCCGGACCTGCTGCGACCGATTCCGGCCCTCTGCCCAGCATCGCTTCGGGGGTGGAGCGCACCAAGTTTGAACAACTCAAGGCAGACAGTGGCCACCTCAAGGAGCCCCTGCTCAGCGAACTGAGCAATGAGCTGCCCAACTTCAGTGATGGTGCTGTCCAGATCCTCAAATTCCACGGCAGTTACCAGCAGGACAACCGCGACAACCGTCAGAAGGGGCAGGACAAGGACTGGCAGATGATGCTGCGGCTCCGCAACCCTGGTGGGCGCGTCCCTGCGGCGTTGTTCCTGGCCCTTGACGAGCTGGCCGATCGCTACGGCAACGCCACCCTGCGGGCCACCACCAGGCAGGCCTTCCAGATGCACGGGGTGCGCAAGGAGAATCTCAAAGAGGTGATCGGCACCATCGTGCGCTCACTGGGGTCGACCCTGGCTGCCTGCGGTGACATCAACCGCAATGTGATGGCGCCAGCCGCGCCCTTTGAAAGCGGTGCCTATCCGGCTGCGCGCGATCTAGCTGAATCGATCGCCGATCTGCTCAGTCCCCAGGCCGCCGAGGGCTCCTATCTCGACCTCTGGGTCGACGGGGACCTGCGCTACCGCATCAAACCATCGGCAGCGGTCAAGAAGGTCAAAGCCCGCCAAAGCGAAGGTGCCGTGGCCTCAGGCGATGCAGCCGAGCCGCTCTATGGCTCGACCTACATGCCCCGTAAGTTCAAGGTGGCGGTCACCGTCCCTGGCGATAACTCCGTTGATTTGCTGACGCAGGACATCGGCCTGGTGCAGTTCGCCGATCCCAACGGCAAGCCCCAGGGCTGCAACGTCTATGTCGGCGGTGGTATGGGGCGCACGCACAACAAGGAGGAGACCTTCGCGCGCACCGCTGATCCGCTCGGGTATGTCGCCCAGGAGCATGTGCTCGATCTGGTTCAGGCCATTGCCGCCCTTCAGCGCGACCACGGCGATCGCCAGCAGCGACGCCACGCGCGCATGAAGTATCTGATTCATGAGCGCGGCATCGCCTGGTTCAAACAGGAGCTGCAGCGGTATTTCGCCCATCCGATCAAGGGCATGCGACGCGAGCCTGCCCGCAAGCTTCTCGATTACCTGGGCTGGCACCGGGTTGCAGCCGGCAAATGGTTCGTGGGCCTGCCGCTGCTGTGCGGCCGCCTCGCGGGTGCGCAGAAGGCCGGCCTGCGCCAACTGGTTGAGACCTACCAGTTGGAGCTGCGGCTCACCCCCAACCAGGACCTGCTTCTCTGCAACATCGCAACCAACCAGCGATCTGAGATTCAGCAGGCGTTGTCGGCCATCGGCTTTGAGACCCCAGAGGCGCCAGCGCTACTGGCACGGCATGCCATTGCCTGCCCGGCCCTGCCCCTGTGCGGCCTGGCTGTGACAGAGGCCGAGCGCATCTTCCCGGAGGTGTTGGAGCGCCTGGACAACCAGCTGCAGCGGCTCGGCATCAACAAGCCTGTGCTGGTGCGCATGACCGGCTGCCCCAATGGCTGCGCGCGTCCCTACATGGCTGAAATCGGCCTGGTGGGCAGCGGCGTCGATCAGTACCAGTTGTGGCTGGGCGGCACACCGGGCCTCAACAATCTTGCCGAGCCCTACCTCGAGCGCATGCCGCTCGAGGCGCTCGAAACGACGCTCGAGCCCTTGTTGATGGCCTGGCAACACGCCGGCGGCAGGCGCAGTTTTGGGGCCTTCATCGGCAGCCTGGGGCGTCAGCAGGTGACAGACCTGCTCGGCGCGGCATCCAGCCGCCCATAAATCGCCACGGGTTGCTGCTGCAACCAGGCCCAGAGCTGATCGCCATAGCTGAAGTGCCACCACTCGTTGGGATGGCGGGCAAATCCGCTTTCGGCCATCACGTCATTCAGCAGCCTGCGGCGGTGATGCCACAGCGCGGCATCGCCTCCAGGATCGTCAGCGGCAAGCTGTGCATAGTGCTCGGGTTCGGAAACAGCGCCGATCGCATCGATCGCCCCCCCCATCTCGAGGGGGGTGCCATCGGCAAGCGCCAGGGTCAGATCAACGGCTGCTCCGGTGCTGTGGGGCGGCGGAGTCGCAGGATCCTCACTGGGTGGCGCCCAGAAACGGGACACTTCAGCCACGATCCTGTCGCGTTCAGCTGAGGGAGAGCCTGGGTCGAGATCAACTCGTTTGCACTGTTCAGCAATGGTTGAGTCGACCATGAACTGCTGCACAGTGAGCGGCCGCCAACCATCGAAGATGGCCAGCCTGAGGGCGCCATCGCGCCGCTGCAGCGATGCTTGGGCCAGCAACAGCCGTTGGATCACGCCACTGCGCAGTTGAAACGGACTCTCTCCAGCCCCGTAGGGCGCACCCAAGGCGGCATAGGGATGGGGCTCAAGGCGCAGCAGCACAGGCGGCAAGAGCTGCAGCGGCTCACGGCAATCGGCAATGGTGATCGTCTGCCAAGGCCTTGAACTCATGACAGCAGAGGGGGAACTGACGCGCGCATGGTCTCAATTGAGCTGTGCAGCAACCTGGCTGAGGCGCTGACGCTGCTCCTGGAGCAGATGATCCAGACCTGCATGCTGCTTCAGGTCTGGATCGCTGTCGATGATGGCCTGGGCCACCGTGCGGGCTCGCTCCAGGACAGCGCCGTCATGGGCAAGGCTGGCGAGGGCCAGATCCGGCAAACCCGACTGGCGGGTTCCCAGCACCTGCCCAGGCCCCCTCAGCCGCAGATCCATTTCGGCCAGTTCAAAGCCGTCATTGGAGCGCTCCAACAGCTCAAGGCGTTGGCGTGCCAACGGATTGCTGCTGTCGTTGATCAGCAAACAATGGGACTGGGCAGCCCCTCGCCCCACGCGCCCGCGCAGCTGATGCAGCTGGGCCAGGCCGAAGCGCTCGGCGTGCTCAATCAGCATCACCGTGGCAGCGGGAACATCGACTCCCACCTCCACCACGGTGGTGCTGACCAGGACCTGGCTCTGGCCCGAAGCAAAGGCGTCGATCGCCTGCTGCTTGGCTTCACTGCTGAGCCGGCCATGCAACAGCCCCACCTGCAGATCGGCAAACACGGTGCTGCTGAGCTGGGCATGCACCTCAACCGCCGAGCGCAGGTCCATTTTTTCTGATTCCTCAACCAGGGGCAGCACCACATAGGCGCGCTGCCCCTGGGCCACCTCACGGCGAATCAGGGCATAGGCCTCATCACGGCCGCCGCTGCGCAGCACCTGGGTTGCAATGGGGCGCCGACCTGGCGGCAGCTCATCGATCTGACTGACGTCCAGATCCCCATGCAGCGACAGGGCCAGCGTGCGCGGAATTGGGGTGGCCGTCATGGTGAGCAAATGGGGCTGCAGTCCCTTGGCCAGCAGCCGGTTGCGTTGATTGACACCAAAGCGGTGCTGTTCATCAACCACCACCAGGCCCAGCCGCTCAAAGGACACCGGGTCCTCAAGCAGTGCGTGGGTTCCCACCAACAGCTTCAACTGACCGTTACCCAGATCATCGAGCAGCTGCCGCCGCCGGCGCGCCGGGGTTGAACCGGTGAGGAGTGCGCTGCTCACGTGCAGCTCGTTCAGCCAAGCATTGATCTTGTGAAAGTGCTGCTGCGCCAGCACTTCAGTCGGAGCCATCAAAGCGCCCTGACAGCCGGATTCGATCGCGATCAGCAGGGCGGCCAAGGCCACAACCGTTTTGCCGCTGCCCACATCACCCTGCACGAGCCGGGCCATCGGTTCAGAGCGGCCCAGGTCCTGACGAATTTCGCCCAGGACCCGTTGCTGGGCAGCGGTGAGGGCAAAGGGCAGCAGCTCCACAAAGCGCTGTATGAGCCCCTGCGGCTCGCCCAGCCCCAAGCTGCCACCAGAGAGCAACGCGGGCGCCTGGGCAGCCTTGAGCGCCCGTCGCCGCTGGGCGAGGCCCAATTGCAACAGCAAGAACTCATCGAAGACCAGACGGGTGCGCGCCGCCGTCAGTTGCTGCTGATCAGCGGGTTGATGAATCACCGTCAGCGCCTCGGCGAGGCTGATCAGACCCTGCTGCTGACGCAACGCCAGAGGCAGCGGGTCCAGGCATTGCGCAGCAAGCGGCAAGACCGCATCAATCGCCTGGCGCATGCGTTCAGCACCCAACCCTTCGGTGAGGCTGTAAACCGGCAAGAGGCGTCCGATGTGCTGCGACTGCACCGTTGCCCCGGCGTGATCCAGCACTTCCATGAGCGGATCACTGAAGCCAGGCCCATAGGGGGTCTGCTTCACCAGGCCACTGACCGCGATGGTGGCCCCAAGCGGAAACTGACGCTGCTGACTCTTGAGCCACGCCGGACTGGTGAAGCGGCGCCCCGCCATGAAACGGCTGACGCGCAGCTTCCCGGTGGGATCATGCAGGTGCAGCTCGAGAATGCTCAGGTTGGGGTTGCGCGGACTCACAAAGGCATGGGAGCGGCGCACGCAGGCCACGATCGTGGCCGTCTCACCCGGCACCAGGGCGCGGATGCGCTTCAGGTTCGCGTAATCGAGGTAGTCACGGGGGTAATGGCGCAGCAGATCGCGCGCCACCAGCAATCCCATTTGGGCCAGACGGGCCGCACTGCGGGGGCCGATGCCTTTGACATCAGCCAGCGGAGTCAGGGGCGAAAGAACCAAGGCGGCGCTTTGATGGCGCACCTGTTTGGACGCTGTGGCGAGTTTGAGCCGCGGCGGAGCCATCTCTGCAGCGGGCCGATGCTGCTGGCGCAACGCCAGCAGCCACTCACGACTCAGTCGCACCAGACGCTGCCGTTGCCCCAGGCTCAGGTCTTCGTAACGGCTGTAGCCAGCCAGAAGAGCCTGCAGGCGTTCCTGGTGGGAGGCATCGAGCGGAACCGGGCAATCGCCTAGCTGGAGGCGCAGGAACGCGGCAAACGTCTCACGACGCCCCTGCAGGTTGCCAAAACCTCGGTCAGCCTCCAGCTGCAGGCCCTGTTGCA
>VGQS01000040.1 GCA_016882285.1 Cyanobacteria bacterium K_DeepCast_35m_m2_155
GAGGTGGCGATCAGGGCTCCGATCAGGGTGCCCATGCATTCCATCGCCGCCTTGCGCGGGCTCATGCCGCTCTCCAGATTCTTGGAGACGGCTTCAATCACCACAATCGCGTCATCCACCACAAGCCCCGTGGCCAGCACCAAACCAAGCAGGGTGAGCTGATTGATCGAGAAACCAAAAGCCTTGATGAACGCAAAGGTGCCAATCAGGGAAATCGGAATCGCCAGGCTGGGAACGATCGTGGCGCGCCAGTTCTGAAGGAACAGAAACAGAATCACCAGCACCAGAACGATCGCCAGCCCCAGGGCATCGGTGACGCCATCAACCGCCGATTCAATGAACTGACCGATGTTGTAGATCTCGGTCACCGTCACCCCAGGTGGCACGGACTGGGAAAACTGCGTCATCACCGCGACCACCGCTTCAGAGACATCAAGCGCGTTGCTCTCTGGGGTCTGGAAGACGGCAACGGTGATCGAGGGATACCCGTCGACACTCACGGCCTGCTGGGCGAAGGTGTTGAAGCCGTAGGTGGCCTGGCCCACATCACGCAAGCGCAGCAGATTGCCCTGGGGTGATTTACCGATGATCAGGTCATTGAGCTGCTCAACAGAGATCAGGTTGCCGTTGTTTTCAACCAGGATCGGGTAGGCAAAAAGCTGATCACCACCAGCTGGCGGACCGCCCACCAGACCCCCGATAGCCACACTGTTCTGGGAGCGAATCGCCGTGACCACCTGATCAGCCGTGAGCTGGTTGGCGGTCAGCTTCTGGGGGTCTACAAACAACCAGAAGGCTGGATTGCTGCCGCCGAGCAGATTGACCTGGGCAACCCCCGGCACCCGCTCGAGCTGGTAGTAGAGGTCGGCGTAGATCAGGCCATTGAGATAGGGCGCATCAAACTGACCCTGGCTGGAGGTGACCTGATAGGCCAGCAGAATCGAGGGGGTGCTCTGCATCACAGAGACCCCGGTGGCCGACACCTGCTGCGGCAGCTGAGGCATCGCCAGTGACACGCGGTTCTGCACATTGACCTGGTCAATGTTGATGTCGGTGCCTTCGTCGAAATAGACCTGAATCGTGCTCTGGCCGGTGTTCGAGCTGAATGAGGAGATGTAGGCGGATCCCGGCACACCGTTGATCTGCTGTTCCAGAGGGTTGGTGACCGCCTGCTCGGTCACCAGTGAATTAGCCCCGCCGTAATTGGCGGTGACCTGAATCAGGGGCGGCGCAATGTTGGGAAGGTTCTCAATCGGCAGGGTCGGAATCGCAATGATGCCGATCAAGACGATCAGGATGCTGCAGACCGTCGTGAGAACAGGCCGCTTGATGAAATTGTCAGAGAGAGACATCGGCCTGCGTTCAATTGGGGTTGGCGATCGACACAGGCATGCCTGATCTGAGCAACGCCGTGTTGCTGATCACGATGCGATCACCAGCCGACAGGCCCGAGAGCAACGGGTAGCGGTTGCTCTGCAACTGACCGAGCTTCACCGGTGTCTGCACCACGATCGGCGTGGCAGCGGGGAGCTTCTCCAGCTTCTGCTTGGTGGCCTCGGGAATCTGCGTTGACGCCTTGATCTTGGGCAAGGCGCTCGAGAGCGGCACGATGCGATACACAAAAGGCTGCTGGGCCTGCATCATCACCGCCTGCACGGGCACAGACAGCTGGGTTGAGGTGCTGGTGACGATGCGGTTGCGCACGAACTGACCGGTCTTGAGCTTGCCGGTGAGGTTGGGAAATTCCGCTTTGACGAGCACCGTGTTGGGTGAGGAGGTATCGCCGCTCACACCGAAATAGGGAGAGATGAACACCACCTTGCCGCTGCCGCTCACAGGGGGATTGCCCTGGGTCTTGAGCTGCACCACCTGGCCCAGTTTCACGCTGCTGGCCAGGGTGGCCGGCACATCCATCAGGGTCCAGAGCAGGCTGTTGTCAACGATGCCGGTGATGGCCTGGCCCTGGCGCACGTAATCGCCCAGCTTGACCGTATCGAGATCGCCGATCTCACCGTTGATGGGCGCGGTGACGTACTTGTAGCCGAGGGTGGCGGCGTCGGCCTTCACCTGATCGGCACTGCGGATCGCTTCGGTGACGTAGTAGTCGCGCTGGCGCGTCGAGACCGCGCCCTGCTGATTCAGAAACACATAGCGCTCGGCATTGATGCGATCGCGCTTGGCCAAGGCCTTGCTGGCATTGAGTGCCGCCGTCTGCTGCACGTTGTCGAGCACCAGGATCGGTTGGCCGGCTTTGACCCGCTGACCCTGCACGGCCAGGATCTTGACCACACGGCCGTCAACCTCAGGCCGCAAGGCCACGTTGGTTGTCGACTCAAGCCGGCTGATCACATCAATGCCGGGCGTGAACGTTGCATCGCCAACCTGCTCGACCTGCACCACCAGCGGGGGGCGGCCCTGGGGCTTGGGCCCACAGGACGCAAGGGCTACCAAAGGCAGCAATGGGACCAGACGAAGCGCTGCTGACCGCACAACCGTGGCGCATTTGGCCGCAAGTTACCCGGAAACGCCAGGTCTTGATCAGCTCAGTTGGACAGGCATGCCATGCCGCAACATCAACAGCCCCGAGGTGATGACCTGCTGACCTGCTCTCAAGCCGGAGCGCACCGGATAACGATTGTTCTGCAGAGGGCCCAACTGAACCGGCACCTGCAACGCGAAGCGGCTCTGCGCTGGCAGCCGGCTCAACCGCGTGCGATCAACGCGGCCGGGGTTGCGATCCAAGTCGGCCCGCGTTCCCACGACAAAAACAAAGCTCTGCCCAGCCAAACGGGTGACCGCAGTGGCGGGCACCGAGAGCTGCTGCCTTGTCGAGAGCACAACCTCGGCCCGCAGACGCATGCCGCTGCGCCAGCGCGTTGAGGCCTGACCCACCGGAGCTTGCGCCATCAGCAGCTGGGTCGCCGGATTGACCGCAGGCTCAAGGGCCGTGATGCGTGTGTTGAGCGCGGCAGCGTCAGGGCCTGATGGATGCAAGATCACCGGCATGCCAACACGCACCTCGGCTGAGCGGTTGGCCGGCAGCTCGATCTCGGCATTGAGGGCATGGTTGCTGACGAGCTGGGTGAAGGGCACACCGGCCTGCAGCACATCACCGAGTTTGAAGTTGAGCTCGCCGATCAGGCCTGCCTGAGGGGCTCGCACGATGCGATAAGCCAGATCAGCCTCACGGGCAGCCAATGCCTGCCGGGAGGCCAGAGCAGTCTGACGAAATTGATCGCGCTGAATCGCACTGGCCGCGCCTTCGCGCACCAATTTGTCGTAGCGCTCGTAATTGATCTGATCGGTGCGCATCTGGGCCCGCAGGCTGGCGAGCTCGGCCTGCAGCTGGGCCTGATCGAGCACCAGGATCACATCACCTGAACGCACCAGCTGCCCCTGGCGCACCCTCAACTGGGTGACCCGCCCGCTGACCTGGCTGGCGAGTTGCACCACCTGCTCAGCATCGAGCGTGGCCATGGCTTCGATGCGGTCGGCGAACGGCTCACGTTCCACCGCAGCAGTGGCAACCCGCAGCGGGGGCCGGGCCCCATCTTCCCCGCTGCGGCAGCCAGCCAGCACCCCGAGCACGACAGGCAGCAACAGCCGGTGTGCCCGCCTTGTGATGGCGTTGTAGCGACGTCGTTGGACTGTGGTCACCTTGCGTGCAGTGAGGTCACGTGGCATGAGCCGCCGCGCGCTCAGCCGTTGCAACAAGCCTAAGTGGGGAAGCCCAGCCCATGATGGTGGGGCTCCAGAGTGGCCTGCACGGTGGGTGATCTGTTCCAGCACCACGCCGAAAGCCTGCTCGCCGGCATGGCACCGCTGGCCGATCGCATGCGTCCACGTGAGCTGGACGATTTCGTCGGGCAGGAGGCGATCCTGGGGCCAGGACGGTTGCTGCGGCGCGCCATTGCCGCCGACCGGGTCGGCAACCTGATCCTGCATGGCCCGCCAGGGGTCGGCAAAACGACCCTGGCGCGCATCATTGCCGGCACCACCCGCGCGCACTTCAGCAGCCTCAATGCCGTGCTGGCTGGGGTCAAGGACCTGCGTGCCGAAGTCGATGCGGCCAAGGAGCGACTGCAGCGCCATGGCCTGCGCAGCACCTTGTTCATTGATGAGGTGCACCGCTTCAACAGCGCCCAACAGGATGCCCTGCTGCCCTGGGTCGAAAACGGCACCGTCAACCTGATCGGCGCCACCACCGAGAACCCCTTCTTTGAGGTCAACAAGGCGCTGGTCAGCCGCTCGAGGCTGTTTCGCCTACAACCGCTTGAGCCCGAGCACCTGCGTCAACTGCTGCAGCGCGCCTTGCTCGACAAGGAGAGGGGCTATGGCGAGCGTCAGGTTGTCATCAGCACAAGCGCCATCGACCATCTGGTCGACGTGGCCGGGGGGGATGCCCGCAGCCTGCTCAATGCCCTTGAGCTGGCTGTCGAAACCACGCCCGCTGGAGCCGATGGGGCCATCGCCATTGACCTGGCGATTGCTGAAGAATCGATCCAGCAGCGTGCCGTGCTCTACGACAAGCAGGGCGATGCGCACTTCGACACGATCAGCGCCTTCATCAAATCGCTGCGGGGCAGCGACAGCGATGCGGCTCTGTTCTGGCTGGCGCGCATGGTGGAAGCAGGAGAAAACCCACGCTTCATCTTCAGGCGCATGCTGATCGCCGCCGGTGAAGACATCGGTCTGGCCGATCCCCAGGCAATCGTCGTGGTCGAAGCCTGTGCCGCTGCATTTGAGCGGGTGGGCCTGCCAGAAGGGCTGTACCCCCTAGCCCAGGCCGCGCTCTATCTGGCCAACGCCGACAAGAGCAACAGCGTGCTGGGCTTCTTTGACGCGCTCAAGGCCGTACGCGCCAGCAGCAGGCAGCAGGTGCCTGCTCACCTGCGCGATGCCAACCGCGACGGTGCCGCCTTCGGCGATGGCGTGGGCTACCGCTACCCCCATGCCTACGCCGAGCACTGGGTCGCCCAGCAATACCTGCCGGCCAGCCTGCAAGGGCAGCTGTTCTGGCAACCCGGTAGCCAGGGCTGGGAAGGGGGCCTCAGGCTGCGGCTGCAGCAACGCCGCGCCGCCCAGCTGGCCGCCGCGGCCGAAACCGCCGCCGAGCAGGGCGAGGTGCTGAGCGTCAGCCCCGACGAACCGGAGCTGCAGCGCTGGCTGGCCCGCTCGGCTGTCGCCGAGGGCGAACGGCTCGACCAGTTGCGTCAACGGTTCTGGGCCGAGGCCCGCTGGCAGCGCCATGAACGGACGCTGATCCTCGCGGCCCGCTCCCTGCTGTGGGCGCTCGATGCGCTCGAGCACACCCCCGAGGGGCAGGTGGTGATCTGTGCTGCCAGCCCAGGCGATCAACAACGCCTGCAAGCGCAACTGCAGGTTCTTGATCAGTTACGCCAACCCGAGGTTGTGGTTGATCTTGCTGAGCTGCAGGGCCCCTTTGAACGCATCGCCGCACGGCAGGTGCTGCTCCCTCGCCAAGCCAAGGCACGCCGCCGCTGGCTCGAAACAATCACCCGACTGGCAGCGCCCGGCGCCGAATTGCGGTTGCTTGAAAGCACCCCCGAGCTCGGCCCTGTTGGAGGCCTGCTGGAGCTGTGGAGCCAAGCAGGCCGTCGAGCCTCAAGCAACGGCACAACAGAACTTGATCCAGATCAACTGCTGGAGCTAGCCGCCGCCGAAACGGCCTGGCTCAAGGCCAGCAGCAGCGATCCAGCAGCGCTGCTTGAGGGTTCGCTCTGGCAGAGCGCCGGCAACCACAGCTGGGATGAGCCTTTGCAACTGCCGCTGCAGCCTGAGCTGCTGGATCGCTGGTTCAACGACGAGCAGCCCTATGCGGCGTTCCTGGCCGAACACCTGAGCACTGTTGAGCAGCGCAACGGCTTGAAACGACTGCTTCAAGCCGAGAGCGGCAACAACTTGCCGCAGCGGCTGCACCATCAGCTGCTCATCGCAGCGCTGCAGCGCTGATCAGCGGCCTGCAGGATGCATCGCGCCGGCCTGCAGGCAAGCCATCAAAAATGCCAGGTGAGCCAGCGCAGAGCTGCCGCAATCGGCCGGGCATCCGCAAGCCGCTCCGCCCGCCTGGGGAGCCTGCTGAGCCTCAGCCAGCACAAACCGGACAGGCAGTTGTTGCAGCAGGCCCAACAGTGACACCGAGCCATCGCGGCTATCGGCCAGCAGCGCGGCCTGCAGGGCCGCCAGGCGCACCGGCGGAGCCAGATCAGCCGACCACCAGGCCACCGCTTGGCTCAACAGGGTGCGCCCCGCCGGCGAGTCGAGGTAACGATCGAGCGCCACTGTGCGGATGCCGTAGGCCCGCGCCACCGCGGCACGCAGCTCATGGGGGGGCCACAGCGCCCGGCCCAGATCCTGCTGCAGGCTGCGGGTGCTGATCACCCCAGTGGCCACAAAGCGCTCGATGGCCGGCCGATCATCGACCCCCGCCGCAGCGGCCGCAGCTGCGAGCAGCGGCAGCAGCAGCACCCCGGCCGTCAGGGATGTTGCAAAGCGCCGGACCCTGGCCTTCCACTGCACGGCGGTCATCACGATTCGAACCGCCAAATTAAAGGGGCCGCCAGCTGGCCCTCCAGGCTCTCGCCTGCAGCAGCCCAGCGCCACCGCTGGCACAGGCCTTCGCAAGGTTTGAGCGCCACAGGCTCGCTGCTGTGATGCAACAGACCGCTGGCGTGCTCAAAGCTCCAGGCCGTCAACTCCTGGGCCAGAGAACGCTGGCGCCACTTGATCGCGGCCTCCTTGGCAAGCCAGCTGCGCAGCACCGCCTGCCGCAGAGGCTCTGCTGCCAACGCCTGCAGCTGACGCTGTTCCTGCAAGGGGAAAAAGCGCTGCATCAAAGCCCTGGCATCAAAGCTGCGATCGGCAGCCTCGAGGTCGACCCCGATCGCAGCCGGCGACCAGGCGATCAGGGCAGCACCTTTGGCATGGCTGAGGCTGACAAAGCCCTGTCCTGGCGGCAGCTGCGGAGGCTGGCCTGGCGGGCTGTGCAACGGCACCTGCAACGCCGCCACATCAAGCACCCCACTGAGCAGGTGGCGCATCGCCGCGCGGCTCATGCCGTAACGCCAGCGCTGCGCGGCAGACAGACGTTCAGCCCAGAGCAGCTCAGACGCCGATAACGCGCCGGCGAGCACCATCTGCTCGGGCCGATCCCAGGGCACCAACCAGAGCTGCGGCGTCGGCAAAGCCCCCCTTAGGCTCTGGCCATTGTGAATCCAACCCGTCATGGCCCTGCAGGTCGGCGATGCCGCTCCCGACTTCACCCTCAACGACCAGAACGGCACCCCCGTTCAGCTGAGCCAGCTGCGCGGGCAGCGTGTCGTTGTGTACTTCTATCCCAAGGACGACACGCCGGGCTGCACCAAGGAAGCCTGCAACTTCCGTGATCAGTGGAGCGTCTTCAAGCAACACGGCATCCAGGTGCTGGGTATCAGCAAGGACGGCGCTGCCAGCCACGGCAAGTTCATCGCCAAATACGACCTGCCCTTCACCCTGCTGAGCGACCCCGAGCCTTGTGGGGTTGCCGAGGCCTATGGCAGCTACGGCCTCAAAAAATTCATGGGACGCGAATACATGGGCATGATGCGCCACACCTTTGTGATCGACGCTGCAGGCCGCATCGAAAAGGCCTACACCAAAGTCAAGGCCGAGACCATGGCCGACGACATCGTGCGGGACCTGGGGCTCAGCTGAGCTCGGCAACCCTCGCCAGGCCATCGAGGCAGAGTCCAGGATCCCAACGCCAGCAGCCAGGCGTTTGATCGCCAGTTGCGCCGTTGAGCAGGGTCGCCAGCCGGCCTGCATCGCCGCCGGTCAACCACAGCTGCAGCTGGGGCTCCTGCAGGGCCAGCTGACGGGCAGCGCGCTGCAGCGCGCCCGCGAGGCCCTCGAACACACCGGTGAGCAGGGCCTGAGCTGTCTGCCGCGGCCAGGGCTCAAGCGCGGCGCCTGACGCCGCAACGGCAGCCATGTCGATCGCCGGCAAGGCCTGGGTGCCCTGGTGCAGGGCTCGCAGCTGCAAAGCAGCGCCAGCCATCAGCCGGCCGCCGGCAAAACGGCCGCGCCCATCAATCCAGGTGAGGCTCAGGGCGGTGCCCGCATCGGCCACCAACACAGGAGCCTGAGCCAGGCTCCAAGCCTGAAAGCCAGCGAGCGCTCGATCGATGCCCAACGCCTGTGGCATCTGCTGCAAGGGCACCTGATCGAGCAACAGCTGCCGCGCCGGATCCAGCAGGCCAACAGGCACCGCGCCCACCGCAGCCCAGCGCTGCGGCTGCACCTCGATGTCCTGGGCAGACGGCACACTCCAGTAACGGCGCTGGCCCTGCTGCTCGGCTGCCCAATGCCAGCGGCTGTTGCCAACCAGCAACCAGCGGGTGTCCCCCCGCAGGCTCACCTCAGATGCCCTCACCCATGAGGCCTGGCAAATGAATGCCGCATTCCTGCTTGAGTCCACCGAAGCGGGTGGCACGCCCGCTGGTGCCGCCGTCGTCGGGGGCGCTGGAGTGCCAGTCGCCCACGGTCGAATACCCCTGCTCAAACAGGGGGTGCTGGGGCAGCTCGTGCTCCTGCATGTAGTAATAGACGTCGCGTTTGCTCCAGCTCAGCAGCGGCCGCAGGGACCAACGCCCCCTGATCGGATCAAGGGTCTGCATGGCGCGGCGATGGTCGGTCTGCGCACCGCGCACGCCACTCGCCCAGCAGCTCACCTGCAGGTGCTCAAGCGCCCGATCGAGGGGCTCAACCTTGCGGATGCGGTGATAGAGCTCCAGATCGGCCAGCTCTCCGGTCTCCCAGAGGCGGCCATGACGGGCCTCCATGTGGGCCGGAC
Source organism: Cyanobacteria bacterium K_DeepCast_35m_m2_155 (assembly GCA_016882285.1). Lineage (GTDB taxonomy): Bacteria > Cyanobacteriota > Cyanobacteriia > PCC-6307 > Cyanobiaceae > RGUW01. The sequence continues at coordinate 8,852 of VGQS01000040.1, forward strand.
TGATGGCGCCCTGGGCGATGTGCAACTGCAGCCCCAGCCGTTCGACAAGCTGGTCGGCATAGGTGTAGGTCTCGGCGGGCAGATAACCGGTGTCCACCCAGATCACCTGCACCGGTTGGCCGCTCTGACGACCCAGCTCACTGACCATGTGCAACAGCACCGCGGCCTGGATGCCGAAGCTGGTGGTCAACGCAAAGCGCTCGCCGAAGGTACGTTGTGCCCAAGCCAGGCGCTGCTGAGCCGACAGAGGCTCCAGCACAGCCAGGGCCTGCTCGAGGGCCACGGGCTGGCCCTGCTGGTCGGCAGGCAGAGAGAGGGCTGGAGCACTGACCATCGAACCATCATCACCCGCGAGCCGCGCTCGCCGTTAGGGTTCGAGGCCGCAGCCGGGGCACACCATGCCAGCGACACCTCAGTCACCGGTCGTGGTCGTGGGTGGCGGTTTTGGCGGGCTGTTCACGGCTCTGGCGTTGGCCGAGCAGCCCGCACATCGCCCGATCCTGCTGATCGAGCCGCGGGAGCGCTTTCTGTTTCTGCCCCTGCTCTACGAGCTGCTCAGCCATGAACTGCGCAGCTGGGAGATTGCACCTCGCTACGACGCACTGCTGGCGGGCCGGGGAGTCGCCTGGCTGCAGGATCGCGTCACCCGGGTGGACACCAGCGGCCATCTGATCCATACCGCCGCAGGGCGGCAGATCGCCTACAGCCAGGTGGTGATCGCGAGCGGATCGAGCACCGAAAGCTTTGGTGTGCCGGGGGTTGCCGAACACGCACTCAGTTTTCGCAGCCTGGAGGATGTGCAGCGCCTGCAGGCGCTGATCACAACCCTGCAGCAACGCCAACGCCCGCTGCAAAGGCTGGCGGTGGTCGGTGGCGGCGCCAGTGGCGTTGAACTGGCCTGCAAGCTTGCCGATGAAGTCAAAGGCAGTGCCCTGGTCGAACTGCTCGAGCAGGGCCCCCAGCTGCTGCCCGGCGCCAAAGCCTTCAACCGCGAGCAGGCGTTGCTGGCCCTGCAACGGCGCGATGTACGCGTGCGCACCCGCGCTGCGGTGAGCGCTGTGGGCGCAGACCATCTGCTAATCGGCCCGCAGGCCGAGCGACTCACGGTGGATGCGGTGATCTGGACCGCGGGCATCAGGGCGCAACCGCCTTGCCTGGATCCGCACGCACCTCACGATGCCCGCGGCAGGCTGCTCTGTGAGCAGGACCTGCGCGTCCAGGGCGTCGAGGACGTCTTTGCGCTTGGCGATGTGGCCGCGCTCGACGATGCCGAAGGCCAGCCGCACGCAAGCAATGCCCAGGTGGCGTTTCAACAGGCGAGTTGCCTTGCCGCCAACCTGATGGCGGGCCAACGCGGTGAACCGCTCAAGACCTTCAAGTTCCAGGACCTGGGCGAAATGATGAGCCTCGGCAGGGGAGACGCCTGCCTGACGGCTGCGGGCCTGACACTGGCGGGCCGTGCCGCATTTGAACTGCGCAAACTGGCCTACCTGACCCGCCTGCCAGGACGCAGCCATCGGGTCAAAGTGGCGGCAGGATGGCTGGCGCACTGGTGATCTGCCGCCACAGTGACGATGCCCGACCCTTCCAGCCCCGCCCCGCCGGCGCCATGGTCCAGACCCAGGGGGCTGTTGCTCGATGCCATGGGCACCTTGATCGGCCTGCAGCGCCCCGTCGGCAGCAGCTACGCCGCAGTGGCCGCCGAGCACGGCATCAGCCTGGATGCCGAAGCGGCGGATGCGGCCTTTCGGCAGGTTCTGAGCCAGGCACCGCCCCTGGCCTTCGGCAGCCTCGAGCCTGACGCGTTGCTGCGCGCTGAGCAGGAGTGGTGGGGGGAGCGGATCAGCGAAACCTTCAACCAAGTTGGGGCCCCAGAACCCGAGCAAGATTTGCGGCTGGCCCTGTTTGAGCACTTTGCCCAGGGCGCGCAATGGCAGGTCTTTCCCGATGTGCTGCAGCAGCTGCAGCGCTGGCATGCTGCAGGACTGAAGCTGGCGGTGGTCAGCAACTTCGATCGCCGCCTGCACGGCCTGCTCGAGCAACTGGACCTTGATCTGTGGTTTGACGCGGTGGTGGTGTCCAGCGAAGCGGGCGCTGCCAAGCCTGACCCCAGACCCTTTGCCCTGGCCCTCAGCGCGCTTGAACTCAAGGCCGATGAGGCCTGGCACGTGGGCGACAGCCCCGAAGACCTTGCCGGCGCCAGGGCCGCTGGCCTGCGCTGCGTGCTGATCGAGCGGGGTTAACCCGTTTTCCGATCGGCTATGGCAACATAAGCGGGAGATCCAACCTCCTCCCATGGCCTTGCAACTGGGCGACACCGTGCCCGATTTCACCCAGAACTCCCAGCTGGGTCCCATCAACCTCTACGACTTCGCCGGCGATAGCTGGGTCGTGCTGTTCTCCCACCCCGCTGACTACACCCCGGTCTGCACCACCGAGCTGGGTGAAGTGTCACGCCTGCGCCCCGAGTGGGAGAAGCGCAACGTCAAGACCATTGCCCTCAGCGTCGATTCAGCCGAGAGCCACAAGGGTTGGATCTGCGACATCAACGAGACCCAGAAGACCACGGTCGATTACCCGATCTTGGCCGATGAAGACAAGAAAGTGAGCGATCTCTACGGGATGATCCATCCCAATGCGCTCAACAATCTGACGGTGCGCTCGGTGTTCATCATCGACCCCAACAAAAAGCTGCGCCTGCAGATCACCTATCCCGCCAGCACAGGCCGCAACTTCGACGAGATCCTGCGCGTGATCGATTCGTTGCAGCTCACCGACCACCATCAGGTCGCCACCCCGGTCAACTGGAAAGACGGCGACGACTGTGTCGTGGTGCCTTCGATTCCCACCGAGGAAGCCCGCGGCAAGTTTCCCAAGGGTGTCACTGAGATCAGGCCCTATCTGCGCATGACCCCTCAGCCCAACCGCTGATGCTGGGCCCGAAGGGAGCCAGAATCGGAGGGTCAGCCTTCTGATCTGGCTCTGCTTCGGGCTTTGGATTCATGAACCAATGGTGGCAATGGCAAGGAGAGGCGCCCGCGGCCACCGAAAGTTTTGCGGTCATCGGCGTTGGGCGTTTCGGCACCGCCGTGAGCCTTGAACTGCTCAGGCTTGGCGCTGAGGTGTTGGCGATCGACGCCAACCAGCGCGCCGTCGATGAGCTGCGTCAACAGGCCTCAGCCGTCGAAGCACGGGTGGTCGACTGCACCGACGAGGAAGCGCTGCGCGCTGCCGGCGTGCTCGATGTCGCCACGGTGGTGGTCGCCATCAGCGAACCGATTGAAGCCAGCATCACCGCCACGTTGATCGTCAAAGACGGCAAGGGCTCGCGCGTGCGTCAGGTGATCGCCCGCGCCACCAGCGACCTTCACGAAAAAATGCTCAGGCGTGTTGGGGCCGACAAGGTGGTCTTCCCCTCCAAGATGCAGGGCACACGACTCGGCATGGAGCTGGTGCGGCCCAACCTGCTGGAGCGCCTGCGCCTCGATGATCGCAACAGCATTGAGGAGATCAAAGTGCCGCAGTCGTTTGTGGGGCAATCGCTGCGCGATCTGAACCTGCGCAAGAACTTCAACGTCAGCGTGCTGGCCGCTGGCCCCGAAAACCGCCTGGCCGTCAACCCGCCTGCCTCGCACATTCTTCTTGCCGACGAATTGCTGGTGGTCATGGGCACCAGCGAAGCCCTCGAAGCGCTCCCCAGCCACTGACGTCACGATGCGCGTGCTGGGGCTGATGAGTGGCACCAGCGCCGATGGCGTTGATGCTGTGCTGGCCAGCTTCAGCGGAGCCATGTGCCGGCCGCGGTGGCAGATCCTGGCAAGCGCCAGCGTGCCCTATCCCGAGCGGCTCAGGCAGCAGCTGATCGCTGCGGGCCAGGGCGCATGCCTGAGCACTGCCGAGCTGCTGGACCTCTCTGAAGCGATCACCCTCCAACAGGCTGCCGCGGCCCAGCAGTGCGATCCAGACGGGCTGGCCCAGCTGGTGGGATGCCACGGCCAGACCCTGTGGCACCGACCTCCCGCCCATGGTCAGCGGGGCGCCAGCCTGCAGCTGCTGCAAGGCCCCCTGCTGGCGGCTCTGCTGCAGCGACCGGTGGTGTTTGATTTTCGCGCGGCCGATCTGGCCCATGGCGGGCAAGGGGCACCGCTGGTCCCCCCTGCCGATGCGGCCCTGCTGGGCCGCATCGCGGGCTGGCGTGCCGTGCTCAACCTGGGCGGCATCGCCAATCTGACCCTCATCCCCCCGGCTGAGGGCCCTGAGCGACACGCCCACTTGAGCGGCTGGGACTGCGGGCCCGCCAACAGCCTCATCGATCTGGCGGTGCAGCAGTTCAGCAGCGGTGAGCGCAGCTGCGACGCGGGCGGCGCCTGGGCCGCCGAGGGCAACCCCGACGAAGGCCTGCTCAGTGAGTGGATGCAGGAGCCCTATTTCAGCCAGCCGGCACCCAAATCAACCGGGCGCGAGCAGTTCGGCCAGACCGACCTGCAGCGGCGTCTTGAGGCCATGCACCATTTGAGTCAGAGCGATCAAATCGCCACGCTGACCGCCTTCAGCGCTGCCTGCGTGGCACAGGATCTGCGCAAGCGCCCCCCCGTTGAGCTGTTGGTGGCTGGCGGGGGTTGCCGCAACGCCACGTTGATGGGCCAGCTCAGGCGCCGCTGCCGCGGCACGATCGTGCGTCCCCTGGCCGAGCTGGGCATCGCCGATCAGCAGCGCGAAGCCCTGGCCTTTGCGCTGCTGGCCTGGTGGCACCACCACAACCACCCCAGCAACG
>VGQS01000041.1 GCA_016882285.1 Cyanobacteria bacterium K_DeepCast_35m_m2_155
CGGTAGCGATTGCCCTCGCGCAAGGGCTGGGCCATGGTTGTTCGCGCCGTACTGCGCAGCAGATCGCTGCCAAGCCGATCAACGAGCGTCGGGCTTGCCACGAGGGCCGTAGCACTGGTCTGACCATCGATGAGCAGCAGCAGTTGCTCAGATCCAGCGCCCTGCCAGCGATCAAGCAGTTGCTGACCAAATTGATTGAGGCTGACGTCGTAGTCGAGCCGGGGAACGCTCACCCAGGTGGCATCAACCCCATTGGCCCTGATGGCATCGAGCTCTCGCGACACATCAGCGACGCTGGCTCGGCTCAACAAGCCTGCTTGATCCAGCACATGATTCGGCGGCGGCGAGGCTGGCAGGTCAGCGGCGCTTAGGGCCGCAGCAGGTCCTGCCAAGCCGCACAGCAGGATCAACACACAGAGAGCCCTGCAGAGACGTGCAAGGGCAGAGCATCCAGGTTGGGCCAAGACAGGCAGCCAAGTTGACCCCAGTTTGCCCGTTGCACGAGTCGCTGTCTGCCCCATGGTCATCAGCCGCCGGCCAATGCATCACGGTGCAGCGTGGCGATCACCTCGCAGATCTGCTCACCACGGCCCTGTGGTAGCTGCAGCTGATCGAGCAGCTGGGCCAGAAAGGTCTCCTCAACCGGCTGCACCTGCCGATCGGCCCTGACCAGATGACAGGCCAAGGCCAGAACCGTTTCACGTTGCTGGGGGCTGAGCGCTGGAACGGCTGCGGTCACCAGAGCGGACCAACCCTGCTGGCGAAGCTGCCTGAGCAGCTGATCAAACAGCTCGCCCATCGCCTGCTCACTCTCTTGGCAATAGGGAGAGCGAAATTCAAGTTGGTGCCGCAGCAGTTGCGCTTCCTCGCGGCCCAGCTGCCCGTCGCATCCGACAGCGGCCAGACAGATCGCGGCAAAGGCTTCAGAAGGGGTCATGGCGATGCGTTACAGCACGGTCATTGCAGCAACAAACCGCTGATCCGGCATCCTGTTGTGATGTCGAATTCTGCACGCGTTGCTCTGGTTGCTGGCCTGTTGGGGCTGCTGCTCTGCGCCATCAATCAGCTCACAGCTCCTGACCTGCAACCGGCTTTGATGCGTAGTTCGGCGTTGGCGGCGCTGCTGTCGGTGGGCCTGCTGCTGGTCTCGGCGCTGTGGACCCGCGCCCAACCAGCGCAGAGCGAACGGGCCCCGCTTGTGGGCGAGGAGGGATTACTGCTCAGACGCGATCTTCCCGAATCGCTGGTCTTTGAACTCCACTGGGGCTCGCAACTGGTGCTGCAGGCGACCGCTGCTGCGGTCGTCATGGTGGTCTGGAACGACACGGTCCTGTTGCGGCGGGGGCTCTGCCCTGCCGATGGGTCAGGGCTGTCCTTTGAACCGGGATCGATCTGCAGGCAGGTTCAGCAACGCGGGCGCAGCATTCATCTGGTGGATCTCAGGCACTACCCAGGGCGTGATGAGTTCACCCAGTTGCTCGCTGACTTGCCAAGCGTGCTGGTGCATCCACTGCGGCAGCACGGTCTGCTGCTGATTGGTGGATGGTCACCGCGGTGTTTCTCGAGCTCGGACCAGCGCTGGATCGAAGGTTGGGCATTACGGCTTACAAGCGGACCGCTGACGGCCTGGACTGACGAGCAGATCCGCTCGGTGGCAGGACCAGTGTCGAACGCACCCGCGAACCAGGAGAACTGAACACCAACAGACCCTGGGGACCGATGCGTCCATGGAGCCGGGCAGCGCGGGTGGTTTGTTGATTGGCCTGCCTGCGAAGCAGCACGGATCCAGCTGCGGCGATCCGCTCGTTCTGCCAGTTCCAGCTGCAGCGTTGCGCCTCAAGCGACAGATCGGGTTGACGCAAGCGGCAGCCTGCAGTGATTTCGGCCAGAGTCGATGACAGGTTCAGCCGCAGGGCCTTGCCGTTGATCTGCAGGGGGCCAACGGCCGCCTCAAAGGGTGCATCGCTGTAGAGCGCGTTGCTGGCCAGATCAATCGTGCTGCTGCGTGCCTTGAGCCAGGCGCGCTGGGCCGGTGCGCTGATCTGCACAGGACCCTGAAGTGTCAGGCGGCGCTCAAGTGTGTTGCCGGACACTGCAACGGCTCTGAGCTCTCGTTGGGGTTGCCCGGGGGGGCCACTGATCGCCGTGACGGGGCCTGCAGCGTTGAGCGCGCCACTGCCAGGTGACCAATCGAGCCGTTCGACCCTGATCTGGTTCAGCCCAACTCCAAGCCCGGCCTTGCGCGTGCTCAGTGTTGGTTGACCACGCAGTTGCAACCGATCCTGTTCAAACAACAGGGTGGCCCGATCAGCGGTGAGACGCAGATCCTGGTCCATGGCTTGAGCCTGTCGATCCAACTCGATGCGCTGCTGGCGGGGATACCAGCGCATGCGCGAGGCTTCAATGATCACCGGGTCCCTGCCGAGTCGCTCAATGCGGACCTGCCCTTCCAGCTGAATCACCTCACCGTCGCTGAGGACCGTGCCATGGCTGGCGGCCAGCCGGTAGAGCGGTTGTCCGTTGGTGTGGATCTCTCCGTTGAGATTGCGCGCCAACGCCAAGCGTCGATTGAGGTCGTAGCGGGCTTCAGGACTACTGACACGCCACTGCAACCTGCCGTTGGCATCCTGCTGGCGCAGATTGAGGGCCTGAAACACAAATGGCGTACTGGCTGAACTCGCCTGTTGCTGCTTGGGGGGGGGCGTGCAGCTCCCCAACAGGGCTGCCACCACCGAAGCAACAGTGCCTGCTGCATGACGCTTGTTCATGCCGTCTCCTTGGCTTCAAGCCGAGCCATCACGGGCGAAGGTTCGGGTAACGCGGCAGCCGCCGGTAAACCTCCCCACTGAAGACGTTCCAGCCACCCTGAGCGCGCATCGGCCGGGAACTGAGCCAGGATGCGGGCGCTGAGATCGGGCACCAGGGGGATCAACAGCTGCGCAACGATGCGCGTCGCCTCCAGAACCGCGTACAGGTCGCTAGCAACGGCTTCCTCGTTGCCCCCTTGCTTCATGCGACTCCAAGGTGCCTGGTCATTGAGGAAGCCGTTGGCCTGAATGGCCAATCCCAGCGCCGCCTCAGCGGCAGCGCGAAACTCCAGGTTGTCCATGGCCTTGAGGAACAGTTCAGAGGCCTGGCGGGCGCAGGCCGCCAGCACATGGGTGGGGTCGTGCGACGAACCCGGCGCGGGCACCGCATCGCTGAACCAGCGGCGGGCCATTGAGCTGGTGCGGTTGAGCAGGTTGCCGATCGTGTTGGCCAGATCGTTGTTCACCAGATCAATGAAGCGCTGCTGCTGGAAATCGCCATCGTCGCCGAAGGGAATATCCCGCAGCAGATACCAGCGCACGGCATCGGGTCCCCAGTCATCGAGCATGACCGCCGGGTCGAGCACATTGCCCAGCGACTTCCCCATTTTCTGGCCTTCCCGTGTCAGAAAACCATGGCCGAACACAGCAGCTGGCAGCTCCAGCCCCGCCGAGAGCAGCATTGCCGGCCAGTAGACGGCATGAAAGCGCAGGATGTCCTTGCCGATCACGTGCACTGTTGCCGGCCAGCCGCGGCTGATGGCCGTGTCGAGGTCGGATGCATCACCGTCTTCGAGCAGGGCGGTGATGTAGCCCAGCAGAGCGTCGAACCACACATAGAACGTGTGGCCCTGGTGGCCGGGCACGGGGATCCCCCAGGGGAGGTTCACGCGCGAAATCGAGAAATCGCGGAGGCCCTGCTTCACGAAGTTCTCCACTTCGTTGCGGCGGCTGGCTGGCTGAATGAAGCCCGGTTGGGCGATCAACGTCTCGATCTGCTTCTGGTAGCGCGAGAGGCGGAAGAACAGGTTCACCTCATCGCGCCACTCCAGGGGGCGCCGATGGGTGGTGCATTCGGGATCGCTGGCTTCGTGGGGATCGTCCTTGAACTCCTCGCAGGCGACGCAGTACCAGCCCTGCTGGCGGCCTTCGACGATGTCGCCGTTGGCCTCCACGCGCCCAAAAAACTGCTCCACGATCCGCTCGTGGCGTGGATCGGTGGTGCGAATGAAACGGTCATGGCTGATCTGCCAGCGCTGCCAGAGCTCGCGGTACTGCGCACTCACGCCATCGCAATGGGCCTGAGGGGTCTGGCCGGCCGCTTCGGCGGTGCGCTGAATCTTCTGACCGTGCTCGTCGCAGCCTGTGATGAAGACAACCTGCTCACCCTTGAGCCGCTGAAACCGCGCCAGGGCATCACAGGCCAGCGTCGTGTAGGCGCTGCCCAGGTGGGGCTTGTCGTTGACGTAGTAGAGGGGGGTGGTGAGGGTGTAGGTCATCGGCTCGGATCCTACGGAGCTGGACTGTCGCCTCAGCGGTGGTTTCCTGCGAGGCTCATGCAAAACCAGTCCCCCCTCTCATGAACCAGTCCATCGACGCGGTCGACGTCCTGGTGTGGGGCGGCGGCACCGGCGGTGTGGCGGCGGCGATCCAGGCAGCCCGGGGCGACGTGAACACGCTGCTGCTCACACCGGGCAGCTGGTTGGGGGGGATGGTCAGTGCGGCTGGGGTCTGCTGCCCCGATGGCAACGAGCTCACCCCCTGGCAAACGGGTCTCTGGGGCGCCTTCCTGCGGGAGCTGGAGCGGCGAGAGCCCGAGGGCCTCGATCACAACTGGGTGAGCTGCTTCGGCTACCGGCCCACCACGGCAGAGCAGATCCTGCAGGACTGGGTACGCGCCGAGCCGAAGCTGCTGTGGTGGCCCGGCTGCCGCCTGCTAGAGGTTGAGCGCGATGGATCGCTGATCACCGCTGTGCGGCTTGAGGTCGCTGGCGAGCAACGCCGGGTTCGCGTTCAGGTGGTGATCGATGGCAGCGACCGGGGTGATCTGCTGCCGCTGGCGGAAGCACCGTTTCGCCTGGGTTGGGAGCCACAGGAGCAATGGGGTGAGCCGAGCGCTCCCAGTCAGCAACGCCTCGACAGCGAGTCCTTCTTTCGCGAGCAGCCCGTGCAGTCGCCCACCTGGGTGGTGATGGGGCAGTTGCAGAGCGATCTGCTGCCATCGGATCGGACCCGTGGCATCGATCCAGAAGGCCGCCCGCGCCTAGCAGCACCATTCGAGTTGGCCTGCCAAAGCTTTGGTCTGGAGCGCACGATCACCTATGGCCGTCTGCCGGGCGGGCTGGTGATGCTCAATTGGCCCTTGCAGGGCAACGACTGGCATTGGGGCCTGGAGCGCGCCTTCTGCGGCGACCCACAGCAGGAGGCGGAGCTTTACAAAGAGATGCAGGAGCACAGCCTCCGATTTGCCCAGGCGCTGCAGGACGCCACTGGCGGCTGGCTGCAGCTTGGTCATGCGTTTCCAGCTGATGCTGGCAGTCCGGCCCCCTGGCTGGCAGCCATGCCCTACTGGCGCGAAGGCCGGCGAATGATCGGCCGTCACACGGTCATCGAGCAGGAGTTGCTGCCGCTGGCCAGTGGTCCATCAGCCGCACCACTGCCGCGCAACAGAGCTGGTGACATCCAGTCGATCGCCGTAGGCAACTATGCCAACGATCATCACTACCCCGGCGCTGACTGGCCCTTGGCGCCCAAGAGCTGTGTGTGGGGAGGACGCTGGACGGGAACACCGTTCTGTATCCCCTACGAGGCGTTGGTGAGCGCAGAGCTTGACAACCTGCTGGCAGCGGATAAAGCCTTCAGCACCAGTCATATGGCCAATGGCGCCACACGCTTGCAACCGCTGATCCTCAACATCGGCCAAGCCGCGGGGGCAGCAGCGGCTCTAGCCCTGCGCCACGGCGTGGCACCGGCTGAGATTGCTGTGCGTGAACTTCAGGAGCGATTGATCAGCGATGCGGCAGCGCCATCCGCCGTGGTGCCGCTCTGGGCTACAGCCTGGGATCACCCGCAGTGGCAGCAACGGCAACGTGCAGCCCTGAGCGAGGGGCATTTCAACGATGCGGCCGCGCAACCAACAGGGATGTCCACGCAAGAAGCAGCACCTGTTGAGGTGAACGTCTGCGAACAACACTGGTCAGGAACGTTGAACAAGACCTCAGATCACGCCTACGCGTTGACAGTGGCAGATGGAAGCCACTGGCCTGTGATCACGCTGGAGCCGTTGGTGCATGAGCAGCTCAGCCAGCTTGAGCTGCCTGCTGAGGTTGAACTGATCGCAAGCACCAACCCGTGGGGACCGTGGCTGAGAGCAAAGCGATTAGCCCGCTGATGCCACCAGCTTCAGCTGATCGCGCAGCGAATCCACCTGGTGCACGCGCAGCAGCAAGGCTTCAGCGGGTTGGGCGTTCTGGGGGCATTCGGCCGCCAGGTCCATGGCCAGCTCATCGATGCGCACCAGGCCGAGCCGGTCCTGGGGCCGCAGCCAGCGCAGGAAATCGGCGTGCCATTGGCCGCTCTTGTGGGCTTCAAACCACACCTGCTGCCAGTGGCGCTGGTCTTCGCGCGAGATACCGATGCCCTCGCGCACGGCGCCATCAAAGCTGCCGAGCAGTTCCTGCAGCGCGTCTTCGCTGAGGGGGTTGCCGCCGCTGAGCTGGGCCTGGATCTGGCGTTGCACCACCAGATCGCCGTAGCGGCGGATCGGTGAGGTGGCCTGGGCGTAGGCCGGTAGTCCCAGGCTGAAATGCGGTGCAGCCTGGGTGCCCATCAGGCCCCGGCTCAGGCAGCGCTTGATGGCCGCAAAGCGCACCGCTCCATCGGGCAGCGCGTCGAGCTCTGCCTGCGGGGGCAGCTCCGCCGGCAGCTGGCTGCGGAAGGGCAGCGCCACCCCGTGCTCCACACCAAAGCGGGCCGCAACGGCCCCGGCCAAAATCATCGCTTCGGCCACCATCGCCCGCGAGGGACTCGGTTCGCTCACCTCGAGCACCGGATCGCCATCCCGGCTGCGGATGCGGCCCTCGGGCAGATCCATCAGCAGAGCTCCATGGGCCACCCGCCACTGGCGGCGCCGAGCGAGCAGCTGATCGAGATCGGCAAGATCGGGCTCCTCCGGCGGTGCCAGATCAATCAGATCATCGGCATCGCTGTAGCTCAACCGGTAGGTGGGCTTCACCCAGCTGCGAACGATGCCGTAATCAGCGATGTCGCCCTCGGCATCGAGATCCACCCAGGTGCTCCAGGCGGCGCTGCGCACACCGGCCCGCAGGCTGAAGGGACCGGTGGTGAGCGTCAGCGGGAACATGGGGAGATTGCCGCTGGCCAGATAGAGGCTGCTGCCGCGCCGGCGGGCCTCCAGATCCAGGGGTGAGTCCGGCTCCACCAGGCGACCCGGATCCGCCACATGGATCCACAACCGCAACCCGCCATCTGCGCGGCGCTCCAGCGCCAGGCCGTCGTCGATGTCGCGGGTGCCGTCATCGTCGATCGTGACGCAGCGCTGGCCGGTGAGATCGAGGCGCTCGGCGTCACCGGTGAGCTCCTGCTCGTTGAGGGCCAACAGGCGCTCGGCTTCCGCCTCCAGTTCAGCGCTGAAGCCCAGGCTCCAGGTGGTGCCCCCCATCGACACCAGGTGGTGCCGGTCCCATTGGCCCAGATCCACCAGCAGGTGCCTCAGGTCGCCGCGGTCGTGGCCGAGGTGCAGCGCTGACAGGCTCTGGCGCAGCGCGGGTTCGAGGTCGTCGACAGCGAGGGTGCCGGCCGCGAGTTGTTTCAGCGCATCGAGACGCCGACGCTGCTCAGCGGGCACGGCCTGAAGGTCGATCGGCTGGCGGGCGCTCAATAGCTGCTGCCAACTCTGCTCACGCTGCTCGCTGAGCAGCTTGCGGCGACGTTCACGGCGCAGTGGCCGCAGCTCTGCGGCGCTGCGCGCCTGGATCAGCCCGTGCCGAACACGGAACCACAGCTGTGGACCTGCAAGCACAAGCCAGCAGCCCGCCAGCTGGGCCGGCTGGGTTCCGCCGCAGACCAGATCGACAAAGTCAACCAACTCAACTGTCTCGCCTGATTCCACAAGCAAGAGCCAGGCTGCGCCCCAGCTGCGACGACTGGGACTCTTTTGTTGGAGGGTGTCTGGGCTGAGCGCCCATGGCAAAGTCCCCAGCCGCTCTGGTGCGTTGACACCAGCAGGCAGGGGGCTCAGTCGGATCAGATCCCGCAGAGGGTGAAGGCTCGATCTGGCCTCAAAGCCCACATGAAGCCTTGCCTTGCTGCCCTGGAGGGCTGCGACGACGGCAAGCTGCGGACCACGGGGTTCAATGACGCCGACCAGATCGCCGGGATGGAACACCGCAGTGGCCAGAAGATCAGCCCTCGGGGTTCACGAAAGGCAGCAGGGCCACGATGCGGGCGCGCTTGACCGCATTGGTCAGGTCACGCTGCTGCTTGGCGGTGAGACCGGTAAGGCGGCGGGGCAGGATCTTGCCGCGCTCGGTGATGAACTTCTTGAGCAGATCGACATCCTTGTAGTCGATCGGGTCGCCGGGCTTGATCGGCGACAGACGCTTTTTGAAAAACGAGCTGGACATGGTGTTGAAGCGACTCGAAGGTGGGAAGGGAGCTCCTGCGCAGAGCCTCGGATGAACAGAAGGAAATCTCAGGGAGCCTCAGCAGGGCTCACTTGATCTCCTTGTGCACGGTGGAGGCGTTGCAGTGCGGGCAGAACTTCTTGAGCTCGAGCCGTTCAGTGGTGTTGCGGCGGTTCTTTTCGGTGGTGTAGCGGGACACACCGGGAGACCGCTTGGCGGGGTTGGACCGGCATTCGGTGCACTCGAGAGTGATCACGATCCGGACGCCCTTGTTCTTGGCCATGGAAGGACGTTGCGCCGCGTTAGCGAAGCGAAGTGACAATCGCCCACCCTACCTGCTGGGGTGACCATCACATCTGCTCTCTAAAGTCACAGGCTCAAGCCGCTGCCGTTCATGCGCGTCTCGCTCCAGTGGTTGAAGGACCTGGTTCAGACAAGTGAGGCTGCGCTGGAGCCCGCCGCCCTGGCCGAACGTCTGTCCGTGGCAGGCTTTGAAGTCGAAGCCATCGAGGATCTGCGGCAACTGGCCAACGGTGTGGTGGTCGGTCATGTCGAGGCCTGCAGCCCCCATCCTGATGCCACCAAGTTGAGCGTCTGCAGTGTCAGTGTCGGCGCCGCCGAACCACTGCAGATCGTCTGCGGTGCAGCCAATGTGCGAGCAGGCATCCACGTGCCGGTGGCCCTGGTTGGCAGCACGTTGCCCGCGGTGCAACTCACGATCAAACCGGCTGAACTCAGGGGTGTGGCCAGCAGCGGCATGATCTGCTCGCTGAGCGAACTGGGACTGGCTGAGAGCAGCGACGGCATCTTGATCCTCGATGAGCTGCTCGAGCAGGTGCCACCTCCTGGAACCCCGGTGGCCGCGAGCCTGGGCCTGGATGACACCGTGCTTGAGCTCGCCATCACGGCCAATCGCCCTGACGGGCTCTCGATGCTGGGCATCGCCCGAGAGGTGGCAGCGCTCAGCGGCGGTACCACCGTGGTGCCGGTCGCAGATCCGATTACGGCTCAGACTTTGGCTGTTGGGCAGACAGCCCGTGAAGCCATGGAGCAGGGCGGGCTGTTCAGCATCACAGCCCTTGAGAATCTCACCGTCGAGGCCTCACCGGGCTGGCTCAAGCAACGTCTTGAGCGTGCTGGCATCCGCTCGATCAACAGCGTCGTCGACATCACCAATCTGGTGATGCTGGAGACCGGTCAGCCCCTGCATGCCTTTGATGCGGACCATCTCTCCAGGCTTTCAGGGAAGACAGCCGATCCAGCCCAGCTGGGCCTGCGCCTGGCGCGTCAGGGCGAACGCCTCACCACCCTCGATGGAGAAGATCGCAGCCTCAGTGACGAGGCGCTGTTGGTCACCTATGCCGACCAACCCATTGCCCTGGCGGGCCTGATGGGCGGAGCGGCTGAAGCTGTCAACGGCTCAACCAAACGCATCTGGCTTGAGGCAGCTGTGTTTGCACCCCAGGCGGTCCGCCGCTCCTCACGCAGCGTCGGTCTGCGCAGTGAGGCCAGCAGCCGCTTTGAAAAAGGTCTGCCGCGGCAAGCCACCCTGGCGGCGGCTGATCGCGCGGTCGAGCTGCTGCAGCAGCTTTGTGGAGCGCGCTGTGTCACGCGCTGGGTGCACCAAGTGCCGTGCAGCGATCCTGAACCGATCGTTCTGCGCCGCGATGCCCTGCACAACCTGCTGGGGCCTGTTCAAGCTGGCGCCGATGCTGCAGCCACACCCGCGTCCGAGGATCTGCATGATCTTGATGACAGCCTGATCATCCAGACGCTCGAAGCGATTGGCTGCAAGCTGACGGCGACTGAGGACGGCTGGCAGGTGGTCGTTCCCGCACAACGCGCCATCGATCTGAGCCGTGAAGTGGACCTGATCGAAGACGTGGCGCGATTGGTCGGTTATGACCGTTTTGCGGCTCATTTGCCGGATCCTCTGCGGCCCGGTGGCCTCAACCCGCAGCAACAGATCGAGAGGCGACTCAGGCGTGCGCTCTGCGATGCGGGGCTGCAGGAATTGTGCAGCTTTTCGCTGGTGAGCGCTGCCGAGGCACGCGTGCCACTGGCCAATCCCCTCTTGGCTGACTACGGACACCTACGGGATGAGCTCCACGGCGAGCTGCTGGCTGCGGCCCGGCGCAATCTGCAGAGCGGCCAGAGTGGCTTCTGGGGCTTTGAAATTGGCACCATTTTTGATGCTGCCACGCCTGAGTCCACCGGCCGCTTGATGCTGGCCGGGCTGATCTGCGGGCAGCGGCGCTCCGAGCTGTGGAGCAGTGGGGGCAAAGCCAGTGCCCCCGGCTACTTCGAGGCGCGGGGATCCCTGCAACAGGCCCTGGATACGCTCGGTGTCCCTGTCGATGACCGGCGCCTCAGTGCTCACACCCTGCTGCATCCAGGTCGTGCGGCAGACCTGCTGATCGAGGGGCGACCCGCTGGCTGGTTTGGCCAGTTGCATCCGGCCCAGGCCCAAAGCCTGGATCTGCCTGAAGGCACCTACCTGTTCAGCCTTGATTTTGCTGCCTTGAGCGCCGCTGCATCCCGCCAGGCCCGCCTGCGACCCAGCTTCAAGCCTTTTGCCACCGTTCCTGCTTCCGAGCGCGATGTCGCTGTGGTGAGTGGCTTGGACATGCTCTCGGCGGAGGTGCTGAGCATCATGCGCAAGGCAGGGCGGCCTTTGCTCGAGCACGTCGAACTGATCGACAGCTTCAGCGGTGAACCGTTGGGACCTGAGGTCTGCAGCCGCACCTATCGGCTGCGTTACCGCGACCCCGGGCGCACGCTCACCGACGCTGATGTTGATGCCGCCCACAACAACGTGAGACAGGCCCTGGCCTCACGGGCCGGCCTTGAACTCAGGAGCTGAGCACGGCCAGGCATTCGATGTGGCTGGTGTTCGGGAAAAAGTCGAGGGGTTGCAGCGAGTCCAGCTGATAGGGGCCTGATACCAAGGCTTCGAGATCCCTGGCCAGGGTTGCAGGATCGCAGCTGAGATACAGCAGTCGTTGGACTGGCTGCTCAATCAACGCTTGCCGCACGGGCCCCTCGAGCCCTTTGCGCGGCGGATCGACCAGAACCGCATCCGTAGCGGGCAGCAGGGCAGTCAGATGCTCTGCCACCGGCCCCTGCTCAAAACGTGCGCGTTGCTCGAGGCCATTGAGTTGGGCATTGAGCCGTGCCAGCTGGACCGATGCGGGGTGCACCTCGAGGCCATGAACGTGATGGCCTGCAGCCGCCATCGGCAACGTAAAAGTGCCGACCCCGCAATACGCGTCGACAACCTGACAGCCCGGCCTGGGGAGCTGCTGCAACACCAGTTCAGCAACACGCTCAGCCTGTGGGGTGTTGACCTGAAAAAAGGTGTCGCAGGCCAGCTGAAAACGCAGCGAGCCAAAGCTCTCGCTGAGCCATTGACGCCCTGCAATCAGCTTGCTTGTGGGGCCAAACAGGGCATTGGTCGGCTTGTCCTGGAGGTTGAGCAGCACCCCGACCACCTGAGGCCAGCGCCGCATCCAGCCTTGGGCAAGCTCACTGAGCCCAGCAAAGCCGTCAGAGCCGTGGCTGGCGATCAGGGTGATCAGCACCTCGCCACTGTGATGTCCGACCCGCAGGGCCAGATGCCTGAGCCCACCTCCCTGGCTCAGATGGCGGTCCACAGGCCAGTCCGTGGCCTCGAGATCGGCCTTCAGCGGTGCAACCAACGCATCGATGCGCGGATCGAGCACCGGACAGTGGTTCATGTTGACGATCCTGTGGCTCGAACGCCGGTAAAAACCCGCCCTCAGCACACCACCTTCAGCACGTTCCAGCGGGATGACCGCCCGGTTGCGGTAGCCAAGCTCACTGGGACTGGCCAGCACTGGATCAAGCGCAACCTTGAGGTGGGCAATGCGCTGGAGAACCTGGGCAACCGTGTCCCGTTTGCTGCTGAGCTGCCCAGCCGCGCTCAGGTGCTGCAGCGAGCAGCCGCCGCAATGGTCAGCCAAAATGCAGGGAGGTCTGCGGCGCAGCGGACTGTCCTGCAGTCGCTGCAGGCACTGCCCCGTCAGCACCCGATGGCGCCGCGCCGTTGGTTCGATGCGCACCAGAGCCCGTTCACCAGGCAGCAGATCAGGTACGAACACCACCTGACCATCAGCGAGGCGGCCGACGCCCTGGCCGTCATGGCTGAGCCCCGTGATGGTGATTTCACAGCTCTGCACACCAGCCAGCCAGAGGTCCGCTTCCTATTCAAGGCTCACAGCGGTCGCCCAGAGGCCAGCTGGGATGCAAAGGGGCGTTACACCCTGAGTCACGAGGGCGTGAACGTCGTTGAGGACCGATAAAGTCTTTGTGCTTGATCTGGGCTCCATGAGCGTTGTTCGCGATCTGATCCTGCAGGCAGACGATGAGCTGCGCTATCCCAGCGGGGGCGAGCTGAAGTCCATGGTCGACTTCCTCTCCGGTGGTAGCCAGCGCCTCTCGGTGGTCAAGACCCTCAATGGCAACGAGAAGAAGATCGTTGATGAGGCCGCCAAGCAACTGTTCAGCCGCAAGCCTGAGTACGTGGCACCTGGCGGCAATGCCTATGGCCAAAAGCAGCGGGCCCAGTGCCTGCGTGACTTCAGCTGGTATCTGCGGCTTGTGACCTATGGGGTGTTGGCAGGCAGCACCGAAATGATCCAGAACATCGGTCTGGTTGGCGCCCGTGAGATGTACAACAGCCTGGGCGTGCCCATGCCGGGCATGGTCGAATCCATGCGTTGCCTCAAGGACGCCTCGCTGTCCCTGTTGAACGCTCCCGAAGCCGCCTTGGCCGCTCCCTATTTCGACTATTTGATTCAGGGCATGCAGACCAGCACCTGAGCAGGTCGCCTCAGGGAAGGCGCTCAAGGGCAGATCAAGGCAGGCGGAGCCGACTATGACGCTTGCGTTCTTCTCCCGAAGCTCTCACCTGAGACTATTTTTTTGTCCAGTATCTTGTCTTGCTTGAGACAATCAAGATCTTTTCCGTTGGGGATTCTCTCGACGCGTTCAGCCCACAACCTTTGCCCTGCAGGCCCACGTCCCGCGAGCTCCCTCGATCCCTGTCGCGCTTCCCCATTGTTCGCGTTCTAGTCGTGAACAATGGAGCGG
>VGQS01000042.1 GCA_016882285.1 Cyanobacteria bacterium K_DeepCast_35m_m2_155
TGACGCAAAGGCTCAGGCTTGCCGATGCCGCTGAAGGGATCGCGCCTGATCTCGGCGATCAACCGATTGATGCGCTGCAAAATCTTGCGATCGCTCTGCTGCCAGTGCAGATAGTCCTCCCAGGCCTCGACGGCAACGATCAGCCGCACGGTTCAATCGACAGGGAGCAGATCGTGCTCTTCACCACCACCTGACTCAAGCGCTGTAATCGCGCTCAGCAAGCGTTGGGCATTGACTGGGCTGCGCAACAAATGGGCCGTTTCTTCGAGGGCGTTGTAGTCCTCCAGTGACAGCATCACCACCGAGGGCTCTCCCCGACGGGAAATCACCAGAGGCGCATGGTCATCACACACGCGGCGCATCTGACTGGCGAGATTGGCTCGCACGGCTGAGTAGGACGTCACGTCCATGCCGCACCTCCCGGAACGTACCATTCACTGTACAGCGATTGCCGTGACCATCAGGACCTACGGCAACACGGGCGGCCAGCCCTGCCGCACCAGCAGCAGCGAAAAGTAGGGCTGTTCGCTGGCCGGCACCTGGGCCGCCGGCGCCAGCAGCTGCTCGGGCCAGCCCACCCGCTGGGCAAACAGCGCCTGATCGAGCAGGCCGCGGGCCTCAAGCAGCGGCCGCACCCAGCTCCAGCGCTGCCCCAGCTTGAGCAGGGCAAGGGTGGTCGAGCTGGCTACCGCCCAGTCGAGCAGCCGCTCCAACGCGGCGGGGCTCTCGGGAGTGGGGCGGATCAACAGGCCCTCGCCCTGCAGCGCCAGCGGCCACGAACCCGCAGCCGCTGCTGCCGCCACCGAGGTGATCCCGGGGATCACCCGCACCGGGCAGCTCGGATGGCGCTCGGCCAGGGCCAGCAGCACGTAGCTGCAGCTGGCAAACAGCGAGGCATCGCCCTCGCACAGCAGCACCACCACCTCTCCAGCGGCCACCTCGGCCGCCAACGCCTCAGCCGCGGCATGCCAAGCAGCCCTACGGGGCTCTGCCTCGCTCACCATCGGAAACAGCAGCGGCAGCCGGCGCTGGCTCGCACCGATCCAGGGCGCCGCGATCGTGGCCGCCATGCCATCGGCGCCTTCTCGGGCCACCGGGTAGGCCACCACCGCCGCCGCCTCGATCGCCCGCACCGCCGCGACAGTGAGCAGCTGCGGGTCGCCCGGGCCCACGCCCACAAGGGTGAGCCCTGCCGCGCTGGGACTGCGATCGTCAGAAAACGCCTGCTGCATGTGCGCGGAAAAACGAGAGAAGCCGTTGCCGAGCCCTGCTTTCTACGGTGGCAGTCGGCTCGCCTGCTGCCCAGCACCTCCACCATGCAAGAGCTCGTGGTGTGGCTGCTGCTGCTCGGACTGCTGGCTGTGCGCCAGCGCCCAGAAGCTCACTGGCCCATCGGCATGCGCCGCAGCGTGCTGGTGCTGCTGATGGTGTTGCTGGGGCGCTACCTGCACTGGCGGCTCACAGCCAGCCTCAACCTGGCCACCCCGCTCAGCAGCGCCCTGAGCTGGCTGCTGCTGCTGGCTGAAGCCTGGCTGCTGCTCACCGGCCTGCTGCCGCTGCTGCTGAGCTGGCGCCGCTTTGACGATGGCCGCGCCGCCGCCGATGCCGCCCAGACGCAGTGGCTCGGTAGCGATTGGCGGCCCCATGTCGATGTGTTGGTGCCGACCTGCGGTGAACCACTACCGGTGCTGCAGCGTTGCCTCCTGGGCTGCAGCAGCCTGAGCTACCCCCACACAACCGTATGGGTGCTCGACGACAGCGGCCGCCCCGAGGTGCGCGAGCTGGCCGAGCGCTATGGCTGCCGTTACATGAGCCGCAGCGGGCGCCGCCACGCCAAGGCGGGCAACCTCAACGCCGGCCTGGCCGCCAGCACGGGCGAACTGGTGGCGGTATTCGATGCCGACTTTGTGCCACAAGAGCACTTCTTGGAGCGCACCATCGGCCTGCTGGCCGAGCCCGATATCGCCCTGGTGCAGACGCCCCAGGTCTTTTTCAACGCCGACCCGCTGATGCGCAACCTGGCGATGGAGCGCTGGATGCTGCCCGATGAGGACAACTTCTACCGCTGGATCGAACCGGTGCGCGGCGCCTGGGGGGCGGTGGTGTGTGCGGGCACGTCGTTTGTGGCGCGGCGCAGCGCCCTGGAGCAGGTGGGGGGCTTCAACGAAGCCGCCCTCAGCGAAGACTTTGTGACCGGGATCGCCCTGCTGGGCCGCGGCTGGCGGCTGCGCTACCTGGGCGAACCGCTCAGTGCGGGCCTGGCCGCCGAAACCATGCTCGACTTTGTGCGCCAGCGGCAGCGCTGGGCCGCTGGCACCCTGCAGAGCCTGCGCCTGCCCCAGGGCCCCCTGCGGCAGGGCGGGCTCAGCGCAGGACAGCGACTGGCCCTGCTCGAGGGCTGCCTGCACTGGCTCAACCACCTGCCCAGGCTGCTGCTGCTGTTGATGCCCCTGAGCTACGGGTTGCTGGGGGTCGCCCCGATCGCGGTGAGCCAAGACGGGCTGTTGACGCGGCTGCTGCCGCTGTGGCTGGCGCTGCTGCTGAGCGTGGGCTGGATCAACCGCCGCAGCCGCCATGCCCTGCTCAATGAGCTGCCCAGCTGGGTGCTCACCGTGCCGCTGGCGACCACGGTGCTGACCAGCCTGATCGGCCGCTTCAGCGGCTTTCGCATCACCCCCAAGCAGCAACCACGCCAGCGCGGCGGCGCCTCGCGGCTGCTGGTGCTGCCGCTGCTGGTGCTGCTTGGCCTGCAGCTGCTGAATCTGCTGCGACTGTTGCTGCCCGCCGAAGGCCTGGGCCTGGTGTGGGCGCTGCTCACGGTGCTCGGTCTGCTGGTGGCGCTGCGGGCCTGCTGGGACTGCGCCGACCCCGAACCGGTGCCCTGGCTGGCCGTGCCGCTCTCCTGTGAGCTCAAAGCGGCCGATGGCAGCAGCTGGCGCGCACCTGTCGAAGCGATCAGTGAGCGCGGGCTGGATCTGCTGCTGCCGGCAACCGAACGACCCGGGCCGGCCAAAGGGTTGCAGCTCCAGCTTCAACTGCAAGAGCTTGATGGCGCAGCACCGCTACCGCCACTGAGCGCCGAAGTCATGAGCGCAGAGCCATGCCGATCTCGGCACATGCACATCAGCCTGCGTTGGTCAGCAGAGGCAGAGGCAGAGAACGAGCAGCCGCGCCGCTGGCTGTTCTGCCGGCAGGGCTGCTGGCAGCAGCGCGCTGCCGCCAGGGAACCCCGCGCACTGTTTGAGCTGCTCAGGCGAGTGCTGCAACGATCGCGACGCCTGGGGCCGGGCCAGCGGAGCCTTGTGGCTCAGGCACCGGGCAGCGGCGGGCATTGAAATCGCAGCTGTAAATCGCCGGTTTCTGCCAGCTGAGGGGAATCTCCAGCAGATCACGGCTGCCGGTGATCGCCTGCACCGCCAGCAGCAGCGAGATCAGCACAGCGGCACTCACATGCAGGCGCCGCAGCCGCAGCGAGCGCTGAATCTCGGGCCTGGCGGCTGTGGTCCACAGCAGCAGGCCAGTGAGCAGGATGCCGGCCCAGTAGTGGGAGGCCCAGAAACGACCCGTGAGCGGATTGTCAGAGAGGCGCCAGATCTCCGGTTGACTGCCCAGCCCCAGCAGGCCGGCCCAGCACAGCAGAGCAAAGCAGGCGCGCCACAGGGGCCGCCGCACCCGCCACAGGGTCATCAGGCTCAGCAGGGTTCCCCCTACCGCCAGCAGCAGCTGAGCCAGCCGGCCGCCGCCGCCGGCAAAAGCAGCGGCATCGGCCACAAACGTGCTGACAAACGAATACAGCAGGGCGATCAGCACCGCCACCACCACGCCGCTGGCCAGCCAGCGGCCATGGTCGCTGTGTTCGGCCGGCACGGTGTCAGGTTGCTGGGTGATGCCCAGGCGCTTTTCGCGCACCAGGATGCCGAGCCGCACCGTGGCCCCCACCACCGGATAGACAAACAGAATCACCAGCACCGGATGCAGCAGCGAGAACCAATCGACGCTCGTCATGGGCGACCCGGTGCGTTCTGCCCACTTTTTAGACTGCTTGTTCTGGTTTTGGAGCAGAGCCATGACGCTGCTGGCCCTCTATGACCACACCGCGCATGCCCAGGCGCGACAGGCAGCCATGCAACCGCTGCCCGAGCTGCTGACCAGTGACGCCGAACTGATCGCCAGCAAGCTGCAGCAGCGGGGCATTGGCTTTGCGCGCTGGCCGGCCCGCGCCCAGCTCAGCGCCGCGGCCAGCCAGGACGAGATCCTGGCTGCCTACGCCAGCGAGATCGAGCGCGTGCAACAGGACGGCGGCTACGCCACGGTCGATGCGATCCGGTTGAGCCCTGATCACCCCGATCGCGCCGCCCTGCGCCAGAAGTTTCTGGCCGAGCACACCCACAGCGCAGACGAGGTGCGCTTCTTTGTCGAAGGGCGCGGCCTGTTCTGCCTGCACATCGGCGCTGAGGTGCTGCAGCTCATCTGTGAACAGGACGACTGGATCAGCGTGCCCGCCGGCACCCGTCACTGGTTCGACATGGGGCCGGCCCCCCAGTTCTGCGCGCTGCGCTTCTTCAACAACAGCGAGGGCTGGGTGGCCGATTTCACCGGCGACCGCATCGCCGACGCGTACCCACTGCTCGAGCAGCTCCAGCTCAACGCCTGAGCCTCGCCAGGGCCAGCACGAACCACCATCGCCTGGGGCTGATTGCCAAGGCTCAGGCCGCTCTGCTCAGGCCAACGGCATGCATGCGCAACGCTTCCGCACTGCCCAGCTCCCCGCTCAAGGCCTCGGCTTCCAAAGCGGCCAGCTGCTCCAGCCGCTCTGCGGTGGCTGTGCGACCGAAGCGCGCTTCGGCCAGCAGCCAGTAAAGGCCGAAATGGCGTGCCTCGCTGGCCAGCAGCTCGCCATAGAGATCGCGCAATTCGGGGTCGCTGGCATGGGCAGCCAACAGCGCCATGCGCTCGTGGCTGCGGGCCTCGATCAACCCCGCCACCAGAAAGCTGTCAAGCATGCGATCGGGCTCGTCGCGCCGCACCGCCTTGCTGAGCCGGGCGCCATAGGCAGGCGCCTGCAGCGGCCGCAGCGCCAGCCCCCGACCCTGCAGGACCTGCAGCACCAGCTCGAAATGCTCGAGCTCCTCGCGCGCCAGGGGGCTCAGGGCTTCGCCCAGGCCAGGCTCGGCGGGGTAGCGAAACATGAGTTGCAAGGCCACACCGGCCGCCTTGCGCTCGCAGTGGGCATGATCGATCAGCAGCAGATCGGGGCGGGCATTGGCGGCCGCCAGCCAGCTCTGACTGGTCGGAGCCGCCAGCCACTTGACCCTGGCCACCGGCATCTGCAGCAGGGCAGCGCCCATCACGACGCGCCCTTGAGCTGAGCGACCAGCCCCTCGAGCGCCAGCTTGTAGCTGCTGGGGCCAAAACCGCTGATCACCCCCATCGCTTTGTCGGCCAGATAGGAGTGCGCGCGAAAGGGTTCACGCGCGTGCACATTGCTCAGGTGCAGCTCCACAAAGGGGATGGCCACACCAAGCAGGGCATCGCGCAGGGCGATCGAGGTATGGGTCAGGGCACCGGCGTTGATCAGGATGCCGTCGACCTGGCCGCTGGCCTGGTGGATCCGGTCCACCAGAGCGCCTTCGTGGTTGCTTTGAAAGGTCTCCAGCACAACCCCAAGCCCGGATGCCTGCTGCTGCAGGCTCGCTTCAATGGCGGCCAGGGTCTGGGCGCCGTAGAGGCCGGGCTCACGGCTACCCAGCAGATTGAGGTTGGGCCCGTTGAGCAGCAGGATTCGCATCGTGGTTGGGTCCAGCCGGGCCCTAGTCGCAGCAGGTCTGAGCCCGATCGTAGGAAGGCCCGCCAACAGGCACACCGACTGGTAAGTTCTTGCGGTGTGGTTCGGGTCGGTGCCCGAGTGGTTAATGGGGGCGGACTGTAAATCCGCTGGCTCTGCCTACGTTGGTTCAAATCCAACCCGGCCCACCTTCCACATGCCCTTGTAGCTCAGCGGTAGAGCACTCCCTTGGTAAGGGAGAGGTCACGAGTTCAAGTCTCGTCAAGGGCTTAGAAAACCAGGGCCGTGGCACCCGGTTCCCGATCAGCAGGCGGACGCTGTACACCTGACAGCCACTGCCTTGTTGGTGCATCCTGTGGACAGAGCAGCCCTTCTGTCTTGACCGTTGCCCTGATCCAGCGGCTGTTCGGCAAACCGCTGCCGCGCACCCAGGCCGACGGCGAAAGGCTGCCCAGCTTTGAGGCGTTGCCGATCCTCTCGTCGGACGCGCTCTCCTCGGTGGCCTATGCCACCGAGGCCGCCCTGGGGGTGTTGATCCTGGCGGGCAGCGGCGCCCTGAGGCTGTCACTGCCGATCACCGGCGCCATCATCGTGTTGATCGCGGTGGTGGTGCTCTCGTACCGCCAGACGATCGAGGCCTACCCCGAAGGCGGCGGCTCCTACGTGGTGGCCCGCGAGAACCTCGGCACCCTGGCCTCCCTCGTGGCGGCGGCCTCGTTACTGGTCGACTACACCCTGACCGCCGCGGTCAGCCTGATGGCCGGCACCCAGGCGCTCTCCTCGCTGCTGCCGGCTCTGCTGCCCTACGAGGTGCCGCTGAGCCTGCTGCTGCTGCTGCTGGTGGGCTGGGCCAACCTGCGCGGCACCAAGGAAGCGGGCCGAGCCTTTGCCCTGCCCACCTATGCCTTTGTGGTGATGGTGGTGCTGCTGGCTCTGTTTGGGCTGCAGAACCTGGCCCTTGTGCATGGCTTCAGCCCCGATGCACCGCCGCTCAGCCGCGCGGTTGAACCGCTGGGCCTGTTTCTGATCTTGCGAGCCTTCAGCTCGGGCTGCTCGGCGATGACCGGGATCGAAGCCATCGCCAATGGGGTCAAGGTATTCCGCGAACCGGCGGCCCAGCGCGCCCGCGCCACCATGTTGGTGATGGGGTCGCTGCTGGCCGGCCTGTTTCTGGCCGTCAGTGGCCTGGCCTGGCTCTACGGCATTGCCCCCAACCCCGATCGCACCGTGCTGGCCCAGATCGGCATGCGCGTGTTCGGCGCCGGCAGCCCCCTGTTCTGGGCCCTGCAGATCACCACCTTGATGATCCTGACCCTGGCCGCCAACACGGCCTTTGCCGGCTTCCCGCGGCTGGCTGCGATGCTGGCCAAGGATCAGTTTCTGCCGCGCCAGATGGGCTGGATCGGCGACCGGCTGGTGTTTCAGAACGGCATCGCCGTGCTGGTGATCGCCACCGCCCTGATCGTGCTGGTCTGCCGCGGCGACACCACCGTGGCGGTGAACCTCTACGCCCTGGGCGTGTTCATGGCCTTCACCCTCTCGCAGGCGGGCATGGTGGTGCGCTGGTGGCGCCTGCGCAGCCAGGGCTGGCAGGGGCGGCTGGCCATGAATGCGGCCGGAGCCCTGAGCACCGCCGTGGTCCTGGTGGTGATCGTGATCAGCAAATTTGACGAAGGCGCCTGGACCGTGGTGATCGCCATTCCGGCGCTGGTGGTGCTGCTGGCCCGCATTCGCGGCCGTTACCGCCGCGTCTACCAGGCGATCGCGGTGGACCCGACCCACGAAGCCCAGATCACAGTCAGCGCGCACAGCCCCCCGATCGGCAACACCAGCGTCGTCTGGATTCCCTCGTTCAGCCGGCCCACGCTCGATGCGCTGCGCTATGCCGCCACGGTCTCCGATCGGGTGGTGGGGGCCTGGGTCCGCGCCGAAGAAGACGATCTGGACCTGATCCGGCAGCGCTGGGATCACGTGGTGGGCAGCGACCCGAATCTTGAGCTGCGCATCCTCGAGAGCCCGTTTGCCTCGCTGGTGACCCCGTTCGTTGATTTTGTCGAAAGCCTTGAGCAGGAGCATCCTGACCGCAGCCTCACGATCGTGATGCCGATGGCGATTCCGCGCTACCGCTTTGACAGCTTGCTGCTCAACCAGCGCGGCATCAACATGCGCCAGGCCCTCGATCAGCGCCACAACCGCGTGTTCACCCTGGTGCGCTACTACCTGCCCGCCTGATGAACCAGCTGGCCGCCCCGCTGCGTTGCCTGATCGTCGAAGACCAGGTCATGTTTCTCGAGCTGCTGCAACGGCTGCTCGAGGGTCAGCTGGGGCTTGAGGTGGTGGCCACGGCTGCCAGCGCGGCAACCGGAATCGCCGCCTGCCGGCTGCATCGGCCCGACCTGGTGATCCTTGATCTGAGCCTGGCCGATGGCGACGGGCTGCCGGTGCTGGCGGCCCTGGCCCAATGGTGTCCTGGCGCCAAGGCCGTGGTGCTCTCGGCCCAGGCGGCGGGATTCGTCTGCCCTGAGGCGCTCGAGCCGCTGCTGCTGGGCGTGGTGGATAAGACCGCCACCTTTGACACCCTGCTACGGGTGATTCAAGAGCTGCTGCCCATGGCTGAGCCCGGCCGCTCGGCGCTGTCGCTGACGCCCGCCCAACAGCGCATCTATGCGCTGATTGGCCTGGGGCTCAGCAACAAACAGATCGCCAGCAGGCTCGCGCTGTCGGTGGCCACCGTGGAAACCCATCGCAAGGCGATCGCCCGCCGGCTCGGCCTCAGCGGCGCTGAGCTGGTGCGCAGTGCGGCGCTGCGCGCAGGGGCATGAAGCGCCTGCTGCCGCAACGCCTCTCGACCAGGCTGGTGCTGTTCAGCGCCGTGCAGCTGCTGTTGGTCGGCCTCGCCAGCGGCCTGCTGGGTGCTGCCAACGGCCGGCGCGAAGGCCTGCAGCGCCTGAGCTTTGAGCGCCAGCAACACCAGCTCACGGGGCTATCCGAAGCCCTGGCGGCGAGGCTGCAGGCGCCGCTGACGATCAACCGCGACAACATGCTGGCCATCCGTCAGGGCAGCCTGCAGCTTGGCGACTTTGACGGGCTGGGCCAGCGCTTCTGGAGCCAGATGCAGCTCTATCCCGTGGGCTACATCAATTGGGGCAGCGCGCAAGGCAGCTTTCTGGGGGTCGAACGGCTGGACAGCGGCCAGCTGGTGCTCAACGAAGACAGCGAGCGCCCCTTGGGCCGCGGCAAGCTCGGCGTCTATGCCCTGGGGGCCAACGGTGTGCGCGGCCGGCTGCTCGAGGTGGTGCCTGGCATGGACACTTTCCATAACGAAGCCTGGTACGCCGACACGATCAAAGCCAACCGGGCCAGCTGGAGCTCGATCTATCAGTGGGAAGACAAACCCCACGTTTTTGCCATCTCCTACAACGAACCGGTGCGCGATCGGGCCGGCACGTTGCTGGGGGTGATCGGCGTCGACTTTGTGCTCAGCCAGCTGAGCACCTGGCTGGCTGAGCTGTGGCAACAGCAGCAGGGCCTTGCCCTGGTGGTCGAGCCCAGCGGCCTGGTGGTGGCCAGCTCAAAAGCCGGGCTCAAACTCATCACGGCTGCCGAGAGGCCCGAGCGGGCGCGGATCGACCAACTCGCCGATCCACTGGCCCAGGCGATGTCCCGCAAGCTGTTTGTGCCGCAGGGCCGGCAGCTGAGGCCACACCAGGCCGTCCTCGCCGCCCAGCCCAGCAGGCCCCTGCCCGCGTTTGAGGTGGACGGCACCGGCTACACCATCGAGGCCGTGCCCTGGGGCCGTTCCCAGGGGCTCAACTGGATCTTGATCACCACACTCAGCGAAGACAGGGCCTTGCTGCAAAGCCGCCAGCAGAGCGCGATCGCCCTGGCCCTGGGTGGGCTGGCCATGGGCGGGGTGCTGCTGCTCAACCGCCAGCTGATCGCCTGGCTGCTCGCCCCGCTGGAGCTGCTGCAACAGCGCGCCAACGCCGCCTCAAACGATGAGCGTGCAACCTTTGACTCCACCCTGCCAGCAGGATCCGCTGCTGAGGTACGTGGCATGGCCACCGCCATCGGCGAGCTGGTCGCCCAGCTCGAGCGCTCACAGCGGGCGCTGGCTGCAGCGGCCGAGCGTGAACAGCGCAAAGACGCCCAGGCCCTTGAGCTGCTCAGAAGCAAGCTGCGCAGCAGCCTTGAGGCCTCAGCTGTGGCACACGAAATCAAGCTGCCATTGAGCCAGATCCTGCTGAACAGCCAGTTGCTGCTTGATGGCGAGGCCAACGAAGCGCCCCTGAGTCCAGCGTTGAAGCAGCAGCTTGAGGCGATCAGCGCCGCCGCCGATCAGATGGTGATCACGATCGAACAGATGCGCACGCTGCTGCGCAACGTGCAGACCAGCCATCAACGCCTCAACCTGTCCCATCTGTGCCGCAGCGCCTTGCTGTATCTCAAACCTGCCTTGCGTGCAGCAGACATCACCATCGAGCGCGACGGTCTTGATCAAGACGTGCCGATCGAAGGCGATGCGGCCCAGCTGCAGATCGCCATCGTCAATGTCCTGCGCAACAGCATCGAAGCCCTGCTGCCGCAGGAGCCACCGCGCCGGATCTCTATCACCCTGAGCGCAGAGCCCGAGGCCGTGGTGCTCCGGATCGACGACAACGGCCCCGGGCTTCCCAGTGGCCCCAACCTGCTCGAGCCGCTCGAGAGTGGCCGAGCAGAAGGCAGTGGCCTGGGCTTGTTTGTGGTGCAGACCACGCTTGAGAACCATCGGGGCAGCATCGAACTGGGGCACTCAGCCGCGCTGGGGGGCGCCTCGATCACCCTGCGGCTACCCAGTAGCGGGTAGAGCGGCGATCTGCCGCCACAGCCATGCATACGGTGCACATGCATCCGCTGCATGGCCGCCATGCGGGACATCTTTCTCGAAGGGCTGCCGATCCTGGATGCCCTCGAAGTCAGTGGCAGCACGGCTGCGGCTGCCCAGTGGATGAACTGCGACCAAAGCTCGATCTCACGCTCCTACCGCCGGGTGAGCCAGCAGCTCGATCTCGCGTTCAACAAAGACGACGGCAGCTACCAGGCCAGCAACAACCTGCAGGTGTTGGCCAGCCTGCGGCAGGCCTCACAGCTGCGGCGCCTCACACGTGGCGCAGGCCACCTGCAGTGGATGTGCCACCGCGATCTGAAGCTGCCCCAGGTGGTCGCTCCGCTGCGTTCACCGCTGAGCTGCAGCGAGAGGCCGCGGCCGCGCTGTCTTGATCTGCTGCGGCGCCGGGTGCTCGATGTGGCAGTGGTGCCCGCAAGCGCCCTGGCGCAGGGCGTCGAGCCGGCCATCACCCGTGTGAACCTCACCGCTGACGCTGACATCGCCGCCCTCGTGCTTGCCGAGCTGCGCTACCACCCCAGCCTTGAAGAGCTGCTGGCGCTGCTGCATCAGCAGCTCAGCCAGCGCTAAACCGACACCCGGATTTGCCAACCTGGTGGGCCTTGGCGTTGTGCGCCCCAAGCCCATGCCCCCCTCGATTGCCGCGATGCGAGAGCCGGTGAGCAGCGGCCTGACGCGCACGCTCAGCTGGCGGCTCGACCAACTGCAACGGCTCGAAGCCCTGCTCGAAGCCTCTGGCGATGCCGTGGCCGCCGCGCTGGCCCAGGACCTGGGCAAGCCGCCGCTCGAGGCGGCCATGGAGCTGGTCGCGGTGCGCCAGGAGCTCAAGCTCAGCCGCAGCCAGCTGCGCCGCTGGATGGCCCCGCGCCGCCTGCCGGCGGCGCTGTATCTGCAACCGGCCCAAGCCCAGCAGATCTGTGAGCCGTTGGGCTGCGTGCTGATCATCAGCCCCTGGAATTACCCCTTTCAGCTCTGCCTGCATCCGTTGGTCAGCGCCCTGGCTGCTGGCAACACCGCGGTGCTCAAGCCCTCTGAGCACACCCCCGCCACCTCGGCGCTGATCGCTGCATTGATCAAGGCTCACTTCCCCGATGGCACCGTTCAGGTGGTCGAAGGCGACGGTGCGGCCGCAGCGGCACTGCTCGAGGAGCGCTTTGATCACATCTTCTTCACCGGCGGCGAGCGGGTTGGCCGGCTGGTGATGGCCGCCGCCGCCAGGCACCTCACCCCGGTGACCCTGGAGCTTGGCGGCAAGAGTCCGGCGGTTGTGCTGGCCGACGCACCGCTGGGCGTGACGGCACGGCGGCTGATCTGGGGCAAGGGCTTCAATGCTGGCCAGACCTGTGTGGCTCCCGACTACCTGTTGGTCGAGCACAGCACCAAAGCACCACTGCTCGAGGCCTTGCAACGCGAATGCACGCGCCTCTACGGACCTGAGCCGCTGCAGAGCCCCGATCTGGGCTGCATCGTCAACCAGCCCCAGTTCGAGCGGCTCGAGGCGCTGCTGCAAGGGGCCCGCAGCCGCGCTCAGATCCGCATCGGGGGACGCAGCGATCCAACCCACAGGCGCATCGAGCCCACCGTGGTGGACGTGCAGGATCCTGACGACCCCCTGATGCAACAGGAGCTGTTTGGGCCGATTCTGCCCCTGTTGGCCACAGCCTCACTGGATGAGGCCCTGCGCTTCATCAACCAGCGGCCCAAGCCGCTCGCCCTGTATCTGTTTAGCGGCAGCCAACAGGCCCAACGGCAAACGCTGCAGAGCACCAGCTCTGGCACGGTCAGCTTCAACGATGTGATCGTGCAAGCCGGCGATGCCAACCTGCCCTTCGGCGGCGTGGGGGCCAGCGGCATGGGGAGCTACCACGGCGAGGCAGGCTTTCGCACCTTCTCGCACCAGCGCACCGTTGTGCATCGACGCTTCTGGGGTGACATCCCCCTGCGCTACCCGCCCTACGCCGGCAAGCTGCAGCTGCTGAAATGGCTCCTGCCCTGAGCCAGCCGGGCTGCCGCTGGGCGATCAGCAGACCTGATCAACCAAAAGGCTGGGCGTGGGCTGACAGGCCCCTTAAGGTTGCCTGATCCAGCTGTAGTGCCCATGCGTCGCTCTGTTGCTGCCCTGGCCCTAGCGGTGGTGTTACCCACCGGAGCCGTGCTGGCTCCCGCCGCCCGCGCCGATGTGATCGTCAAGTCAGGCGAGACCCTCTCAGAAATCGCCGAGCGCCACGGCGTCAGCCTCAACCGGCTGATGCAGGCCAACGGCATCAAAGACCCCACCCTGCTGCAGGTGGGCCAGCGGCTGGTGATCCCTGGTGCGGGCCGCCCAACGGCCCAGGCCCCCAGCTCCCGCGGTGGCGGCAGTGTGACGGTGCGCAGCGGCGAAACCCTCTCCGAGATCGCCGAGCGCAATGGCGTCAGCCTCAACCGGCTGATGCAGGCCAATGGCATTCAAGACCCGACAACCCTGCAGGTGGGTCAGCGGTTGGTGATTCCTGGGGCAACGCGTGCCGCAACCGCTGCCAGCGCTCCTGCCGCCGCAGGCCCCACGGGCTTTTACACCGTCAAAAGCGGTGAAACCCTCTCGGAGATTGCCAGCCGCAACGGCACCAG
>VGQS01000043.1 GCA_016882285.1 Cyanobacteria bacterium K_DeepCast_35m_m2_155
CCGATTGCTGCGGCGCCGATCGATGCGGCGACAATCAGCCGTGTCCGCAGGGTCTTGCCTGGATCGTTGCTCCTTGAATCAACGCTGGCACTCACAGCAAGGACCGCTTTGTCATCGCATCAGCCTAAGGCGTGTGTTGGGGTTCGGCGCCTGTGTGGGGGCTGCGGTGCAATTGCGGCAGGGCGCAGAGCACCAGCAGGACCAGGCCCACCATCGTGGCGATGTTGATGTAAGACACGACTTCTGCTTGCTGCGCGATCGCCCGCTCGATCAGGTGAAGCGATCCCTGGGACCAGCCATCGCCCTTGATGCCGCTGGAGACGCCCTGCAGAGGAGCTTGGAACGCCTCCAGGGCTGGATTGCCTGCGTGAACGTGCTCGCGAAATCTCTCCCAGCTGCCCTGGCTGCTGATCGTGAGGATGATGGCGCTGACTGCACCAGAGAGAGCTTTGGCGAGATTGGTGCAGAAAAACAGCACCGAGCTTGCGCTGGTCATCAGCTCGGCAGGCATGGTCGAGAATGCCATCTGAATTTCCAGGCAATTGATCAGTGCAAAGCAGCTGCCGACAGCCATGAGCTGAAGGATCATGTTGACATTGCTTTGCTGCGCGCTGGTCTGAGCCATCCAAAGCGCAGTGCAGGCAAAGGCGAGGATGGCCGCCGTGCTCAGCTTTTTTTTTGGCCGAGATCTTGGCTGCGATTAGGCGCGGACTGACGCCCGGTGTGACCATGAGTCCTGTGATCACAGTGGTGAGCACAAAAGGCATGAAGGTCCATGCGTAGTTTTCAATGGTGTTGTTGACAACAACAACCAGAAAACGCGGGACTATCGCGAAAATCATGAACAGGAAAAACAGCACCGAGCTCAGGATCAAAGCGCTGATGCAGTAATTGATGTCTTGAAAAATGCGCAGGTCAATCAACTTCGGGACTTGGATCACGCGCCAGGCAAAGAGCGCAAGCAGCAGCGCTGCGCTCACCAGCATCACCGCCAACAAGGGGCTCGCCAGCCACTCGCGCTGATTGCCAAATTCCAGGCCAATGGTCAACAGGCCAAAGCCTCCCGCCATCAGCCCATAGCCCAGCCAGTCAATCTCTGCCTTTGGGTCGCCAGGGGTGGCTGGCATGAGCCGCGCAATCACGGCCACAACGGCCAGGGTCAGCAGACCCAGCCCGGCGTACAGCACCCGCCAGCTCAGATGCCAGGTCACCAGCGCCGCGACCGGGATGCCCATGCTTGAGCCGCTGACCAAGGCCAGGGCGACCAAGCCTTTCCCCATGGGTGTGTAGGTCTCGCCAAGCTGACCTCCCAGATATCCACCGGCGGCCGCCGGAATGACTCCGGCGCCAAGCCCCTGCAAGGCCCGCATGGCGATGAACAGCTGCGGATCGCTGGCCACCGAGGCGATCAGGCAGGCCACCGCAAACAGCCCAGGGCCCAAGGTCGCAATCGCCTTGGCACCGATCCGGGCGCGCAGGCTGCCCAGCAGGGGCATGATCAGCGCAGCGGGCACCAGAAACGCCACCATGAACCAGGTCGACAGGTAAGGCGTGCCGCCCACATCGCCGCTCACATAGTTGTGCGCGGGCACCCCAACCGAGTCGGTGGCAAAAAACAACAGCTCCAGCAGCACAAAGCCAATGGCCACAACTCCCCGGTCGGTCAGCCAGAAGCTGCTGGGTTGACCTGGCTGGGTTCTTGGCACGCGTCGGGGTTGGCAGCGGTGATCGTGGCCTCAGTGTTGCTGCCTAATGCCGAAAATGGAATGAGCCCGGGATCTGCCCATGTCCGCTCGTCATCGCCTTGGCCATGTCGCCCTGCGGGTGCAGGACATGGCGCGGGCCAAAGCCTTCTATGAGGGTCTGGGTCTCCGCCTCACCTGGGACGCTGAGGACTGGTGCTACCTGCAGTGGCCTGCCAGCGGCGAAGGCATTGCCCTGCTCAGTCCCAGTTATCGCGCGGCAGGGCCCCATTTCGCCCTGCACTTTGATGAGCGCGGCGATGTGGATCGGGCCCGTGAGCAGCTTGTGCAACAGGGCCATGCCTGCGGCCCCGTGCATGACCATCGCGATGGCACCGCGTCGTTTTACATGCAGGATCCTGAGGGCAACTGGCTGGAGATGCTCTACGAGCCCAAAGAGGGGCTCCCCTCCAACATCGGCGCACAGCCGATTGCGCTGAAGCGGGTGTGAGGACAGCGATCCAAACCGAGACCCTGGAGCTGCTCGAGTGGCCGCGGCTGGCCCAGCAGCTGGCCAGTTTTGCCAGCACGGCGCCAGGCCGACGGGCCTGTGAGCAGCTGCCGCTCGCCCCAGATCCCAGTGCCAGCGAAGTCTTGCTGGCCATCACCGGGGAGCTGCTGGGGCTTGATGGGGTGCTGGAAGGGGGGCTCAGCTTTCAGGGGGTGGCCGATGTTGACCCCGTTGTGGCCCTCTGCCGCAAGGGCGGCATGGCCCGCGGTGAGGCTCTGCTGGAGCTGGCTGCCACGCTGGCGGCCGCGCGGCGGCTCAGGCGGCAGATCGACGACCCTGAGCTCAGACCCCACAGCAGCGCCCTGGTGGCTCAGCTGCGCACCCTGCCTGAGCTCGAGCAGCGCCTGCGCTTCTGCCTCGAGGAGGGCGGCAGGGTGGCCGACCGCGCCAGTCCCGAGCTCGCCGGCGTGCGGCGTCAGCTGCAGGGGGTGCGCTCTGAGCGGCGCGAGCGTCTGCAGGAGTTGCTGCGCCGCTACGCCCCCCTGCTGCAGGACACCGTCATTGCCGAGCGCAATGGCCGCCCCGTGTTGGCGGTCAAGGTCGGTGCCGCCGCCCAGTTGCCGGGCCTGGTGCACGACACCTCGGCCTCAGGCAGCACGGTGTTCATGGAGCCCCAGGCGGTGATCAGCCTGGGCAACCGCGCTCGCGAGCTCGAGGGCCAGGAGCGCGAGCTCGAAGATGCCGTGCTGCTGCAGCTCAGTGCCCTGGTCGCCGAGCAGGCCGAACCGCTCGAGCCGTTGCAGCGTGTGCTGACCGCGCTCGATGGCGGCTTGGCGCGGGCCCGTTACAGCGCCTGGATGGGTGCGGTGCGCCCCGAGCTCGCCGCTGACCCCTCGGCGGCGTTTGAGCTGCGCGAGCTGCGCCATCCGCTGCTGGTCTGGCAGCAGCGGCGCGAGAACGGTGCTGCGGTGGTTCCGGTGAGCCTCACCGTCAGCCCCGAGCTGCGGGTGGTGGCGATCACCGGACCCAACACCGGCGGCAAGACCGTCACGCTCAAGAGCCTGGGGCTGGCGGCCCTGATGGCCCGCGCCGGCTTGTGGTTGCCCTGCAGTGGCACGCCGCGGCTGCCCTGGTGCTGCCAGGTGCTGGCCGACATTGGCGATGAGCAGTCGCTGCAGCAGAACCTGTCCACCTTTAGCGGGCACATTCGCCGCATTGCCCGCATTCTTGAGGCCTTGGCCACACCGGCGCAGGGGGCTTCGCTGGTGCTGCTCGATGAGGTGGGCGCCGGCACCGACCCGGCCGAGGGCTCGGCCCTGGCAGCTGCTTTGCTGCGCCATCTGGCCGATCGCGCCCGGCTCACGGTGGCCACCACTCACTTTGGTGAGCTCAAGGCGCTCAAATACAGCGACGCTCGCTTTGAAAATGCCTCGGTCGGCTTCGACAGCGAAACCCTGGCGCCCACCTACCGGCTGCAGTGGGGCATCCCAGGACGCAGCAATGCCCTGGCGATCGCCCGCCGCCTCGGCCTGGCCGAGCCTGTGCTTGAGCAGGCTGAGGCTCAGCTGGCCCCGTTGGCGGCGGGCGATGTCAACCAGGTGATTGCCGGCCTTGAAGATGAGCGTCAACGCCAGCAGGAGGCGGCCGAAGACGCCGCAGCCCTGCTGGCCCAGACCGAACTGCTGCACGAAGAGCTGCTGCTGCGCTGGGAGCAGCAGCAGCAGCAGAGCGTTGAGCTGCAGGAGCAGCGCCGCCAGCAGCTCGAGCGCTCCATTCGCCAGGGACAACAGGAAGTGCGCCGCATCATTCGCCGCCTGCGCCAGGGCGGCACGGCTGCTGCGGCCAGCAGCGCCAAACTGGGTGAGACGGCCCGCCGCGCCGGTCAACGGCTGCGCGAGCTCGAGCAGCAACACCGCCCCGCCCCCGAACAGCGCGAACACCGCGGTTGGATGCCGGCGGTGGGCGATCGGGTGCGGGTGCTGTCCCTCGGCAAAGCCGGCGAAGTGCTGGCCCTGGCCGATGACAGCCAGGAGCTCACCGTGCGCTGCGGGGTGATGCGGCTCAACGTGCCGCTCACCGGTATCGAAGGGCTCCACGGTGAGAAGCCGGAGCCGCCGCCGCCGCCCCAGGTCACCGTGCGAGCCAAGACGGCGCTGGGCGGTCCAGGCCCGGGGGTGCGCACCGAGCGCAACACGGTCGATGTGCGCGGGCTGCGGGTGCATGAAGCCGAAGCCGCGCTGGAGGAGCGTCT
This sequence comes from Cyanobacteria bacterium K_DeepCast_35m_m2_155, assembly GCA_016882285.1. Taxonomy (GTDB): domain Bacteria; phylum Cyanobacteriota; class Cyanobacteriia; order PCC-6307; family Cyanobiaceae; genus RGUW01. The sequence continues at coordinate 4,445 of VGQS01000043.1, forward strand.
GCGCGTGGCCAATGGACCGCTGTGGGTGATCCATGGCATCGGCACCGGCAAGCTCAAGCGCGGCCTGCGCCAGTGGCTCACCACCGTGCCCTATGTGGAGCGGGTGGCCGATGCCGAGCAGGGTGACGGTGGCCCCGGCTGCAGCGTGGTTTACGTGCGCTAGAGCGGCGGCAGGCTGGGTTCGCCCGTTCGCCGGCTCTGCTCGCGTTGCGGCCGCGGCAGCGCCTGGCCGGCGGCATCGAACAACCGCCACCCTTCGGCTTCAATCTCAAGGTGAACGTGCTCGCCGGGGCGAATCTGCTGGGTGGGCTCAGCGCGCAGCTGCACCAGATGGTCGCCATCGGCCAGGCGGCAGGTCAGCACTTGCTCATTGCCAAGGGCCTCCACATGGCACACCTCGGCGGCCAGATTGCGGTTGGTCGCAGGGGCCAGGCGTACATGCTCGGCCCGCAGACCCGCGGTCAGCTCAGCTGCACCATGCCAGCAGGCCAGGGCTTCGGCACTCGGGCCACTGGGGCTGAAGCGCCTGCTGCCCAGTTGCAGTTGACCGCCGCCTGCCAGTTGCACCGGCAGCAGATTCATCGGCGGGCTGCCGATGAACTGGGCCACAAACAGATTGGCGGGCCATTGGTAGAGCTCCATCGGTGTGCCCAGCTGCTGCAATCTGCCGGCATTGAGCACGGCGATGCGGTGGCCCATGGTCATCGCCTCGACCTGGTCGTGGGTGACATACAGCGTGGTGGTGCCAAGGCGCCGCTGCAGCTCCACGATCTGGCTGCGGGTGCCGGTGCGCAGTTTGGCGTCGAGGTTGCTGAGCGGCTCATCCATCAGAAACACGGCCGGTTCGCGGGCGATCGCCCGGCCCAGCGCCACCCGTTGCTTTTGACCGCCAGAGAGCTCCTTGGGCCTGCGCGCCAGCAGCGGTTCCAGCTCGAGCGTGGCAGCCACTTCGGCAATGCGGCGTTCGATGCGCTGTTCGCGAGGTGATGGCAGCTGCAGTGCTTGTGGCAGCGGCCGGCAGAGGCGATGCAAGCCGTCCTGCAGGTGCTCGAGCGGGTTGCGCCGCTGGCTGCGCCTGAGGCCAAAACCGATGTTATCGGCCACGCTCAGATGCGGGTAGAGCGCGTAGCTCTGAAACACCATGGCCACATCGCGCCTGGAGGGCCGCACCCGCGAGACGGCGCGGCCCCCCACAAAGATCTCGCCGCCTGTGGGTTGCTCGAGCCCGGCTAACAGCCGCAGCAGGGTGCTTTTGCCGCAGCCCGAAGGGCCGACCAGCACCAAAAACTCGCCATCGTCAATCTGCAGATCAAGGTTCTCGAGCACCGTCACCGGTTGCTGCTGATCACCACCACCGGCGCGCGGCGGATAGGTCTTGCAGACCTGCTGAAAGCAAACGTCAGCCAACGCGGCGGCCCCAAAGGTCTCAGGCGGCCGCGATCCTAGGTTTACTGCGTATGCAGTTCATCGATCAGGCGCGCATCGCCGTTCATGCCGGCCGCGGCGGTGACGGAATTGCTGCGTTTCGCCGCGAAAAATATGTGCCAGCCGGAGGTCCCTCCGGTGGCGATGGTGGCCGCGGCGGCGATGTGGTGTTGCGCGCCGATGGCAACCTGCAGACCCTGCTGGATTTCAAGTACAAGCGCCAGTTTGTGGCCCCCGATGGCCGCCGTGGTGGGCCCAACAAGGCGACCGGTGCCAGTGGTGATGCTCTGGTCATCAAGGTGCCCTGCGGCACCGAGGTGCGCGATGCCAGAACGGGCATCCTGCTGGGTGATCTGACCGAAACGGGACAGGAACTCCCCGTTGCCTTTGGCGGTCGAGGTGGTCTGGGCAACGCCCACTACCTCAGCAACCGCAACCGGGCGCCTGAAAAGTTCACCGAAGGCCGTGACGGCGAGATCTGGCAACTCCAGCTTGAGCTCAAGTTGCTGGCCGAGGTGGGCATCATCGGTCTGCCCAATGCGGGCAAGAGCACGTTGATCGCCGTGCTTTCAGCGGCGCGTCCCAAGATTGCCGACTACCCCTTCACAACGCTGGTGCCCAATCTGGGGGTGGTTCGCAGGCCCAGCGGCGACGGCACTGTGTTTGCCGACATACCAGGGCTGATTGCAGGCGCATCCCAGGGCGCCGGCCTTGGGCATGACTTTTTACGCCACATCGAGCGCACGCGCCTGCTGGTGCACATGGTCGATGCGGGCAGCGCCGCCCCTCTCGACGATTACGCCGTTGTGATGGGCGAACTTGAGGCCTATGGCCATGGCCTCGATCAGCGACCCAGGATTGTGGTGCTCAACAAAATTGAGCTGCTGGATCCCGAGGCGCTCAAGCAGCTCCAAATGGAGCTGGCAGTGCTCAGCGGCCTTGAGGTGTTGTTGATTTCAGCGGCGGCTGCCCAGGGCTTGGAGGCCCTGCTGGCAGCCGTCTGGCAGGAACTGGGGATTCAGTCGTCGTAGACGAGGCACTCAGGCGCCTCGGGGTTGAGATCGCAGAAGACCTCCATCGGGGTGGGGTCGTGGTTGTCACCGGGGTGATGCTCCTTGTACTCCTTGAGACCCTTGAGCTCTTCTTCGAGGTGGCGCACCTTGCCCATGTCACCGGCGGCACGGGCCGCTTCGATCTCGCTTTGATCCTTCTGGATGTGCTCGTCGATGGATTTCATGGATGAACGGCCTCTTCAGCCTTCATTTCAGCGCGCCTACCTTACGGGTGGTGGGGCCGGCCACGGTCAAGTTGTGTCGCACTGCTGATCGGCCCAGTCGTGGCTATGCCGTGGGTAACCGCTGCTGAGCGAGCTGCCATGCCCAGGATCAAAGCCCGCCGCGGCCGCCACTTCATCGATGAGGGCGGCCGTCTGTTCTGGATCAATGGCCCGGAGGAGCACTGTTACCTCTCTGAGCAGCGCCTCTGGCGCCTGGGCTTGAGCTTTGACGATGTGTTGGATTGGAAACAATGCGCGCCCAGTGGGCTCGTCAGTCAACGCTTCACCTCGCTGCAGGCTGCGCTCGAGGCCTACGAGCACAACCAGATCCAGTGGTACCAGGATCTGTACCTCAAGCGCATGGGGGCCCAGATGGCCGTACATCGCGGAGACGACGACTACAAGCCCACGGTGATGAAACAGGCCGAAGCCCAGGGAGCGCGGCCGCGCCGGCAACCCTGGAAGCTCCCGGAGCCCTGCGGTCCTGTCTGCGGCTTGCCCCCAAGAGCAGAGGTCAGTGGCACGGTGGGCTCCCCTGAGGTGAGCCACCCCCGCCGGCGGCGCCGCTCAGCCGGGCAGGTCGCTGAGCTCTAGCCAGCGCTCTTCGCCGCGGTCGATCTGCGCGCTCAACGCTGCCAGCTCCTGGCTGAGCGCCTCAAGCGCGCTGTAGTTACTGCCGCCAGCTGCCAGTTGCTGCTCCAGGTCGGCCCGCCGAGCCTCCCAGGCCGGCAGCTCCTGCTCGAGGTTGTGCAGTTCACGGGTTTCCTTGAAGCTCCGGCGCCGCGCCACTGATGGCTTGCGATCGACGGCGCTGCTGGCCCCTGTTGGCCCTGTCTTGGGGACTATTGGGCTTGGCTCAGCGTGTTGACGGGTCTCGAGGTAGGCGCTGTAGTTGCCCTCAAAGCGCTTCAGCTGGCGGTTCTCAAAGCTGAACAGCCGGTCGACGCAGCGATCGAGAAAGTAGCGGTCGTGCGAAACAACGACCACGCAGCCGCGAAAGTCCTCGAGAAAGTCTTCGAGCACGCTCAGCGTCTGCACATCGAGATCGTTGGTCGGTTCATCGAGCAGCAGCACATTGGGCGCCTCGATCAGCAGCCGGCACAGATGCAGCCGCCGCCTCTCCCCGCCTGAGAGACGGCTGACGCTCTGATGCTGCTGCGCTGGTGGAAACAGAAACCGCTCCAGCAGCTGGGAGGCGCTCAGCTGGCTGCCCGCCAGCTCGATGCTGCTGGCTGCCTCGAGCACCACATCGATGACCTTGCGATCGCGTCCGGCCGCATCCGTGGCACGCAGAACGCCATCGCTGTGCTGATCGAAATAGGCAAGTTTCACCGTGCTGCCCAGCTCCAGCAGTCCCTGCTGCACGCCGCGCCGGCCCGCGATCAAATCGAGCAACGACGATTTGCCGCTGCCGTTGGGGCCGATGATGCCGACCCGGTCTTCTGGGTTGAAGGCGTAGCTGAAGCCTTCCAGCAGTGGCGGCATGCCAGCGCTGCGGCTGTCTTCGCTCGCCCAAATGCAGAGCTCCTCGGCTTCGATCACCCGCTTGCCCAGACGGCGGCGGTTGCTGGCCAGGCTCAGGTCGCCGCGCTGTTGGCGTTTGGGTGCCTCCTGCATGGCTTCGATCCGTTGGATGCGCGCCTTCTGCTTGGTGCTGCGGGCTTTGGGTCCGCGTCTGAGCCATTCCAGTTCGCGGCGCAGCACCCCTTTGAGCTTGGCCTCGCTGGCCTGGGCTGCCGCCTCGGCGTCGGCCTTGCGCTGCAGGTAGGTGGCGTAGTTGCCCTCGCAGAGGTTGGCTTCGCCGCGGTCCACCTCGACAATGCGGCGCGTGACCTGATCAAGCACGTAGCGATCGTGGGTGATCAGCACCAGGGCTCCGGCAAAACGCTGCAGATAGCCCTGCAGCCACTGCACACCATCGGCATCCAGGTGGTTGGTGGGTTCATCAAGCAGCAACACCTCGGGTTCGGCCACCAGGGCCGCCGCCAGGGCCAGGCGTTTGCGATAGCCCCCTGAGAGCTCCCCCACCCGCTTGCGGTGATCACAGATCCCCAACCGTTGCAGCACCTCGCGGATCTGTTGCTCCAGGCCCCAGGCCTGGCTTTGGTCCATGCGGTGGTTGAGCTCACCCAGCTGGGCCATCAGCGAGGTTGCGTCCTGGCCTTGGCCGTGGGCATCAGCCAGGGCCTGGCTCAGCTCGGTGTAACGCCGCAGCAGCTGCATTTTCTCGCCGCTGTCGCAGAACACCTGCTCCAGCACCGTGCGCTCAGGATCGAGCTGGGGGTCTTGATCCACCAGCACGATGCGCGTTTGCGCTGAGCAGCGGCGCTGGCCGCTGCCCAGTGGCTCGCGGCCGGCAAGCACCCGCAGCAGGGTTGATTTGCCGGCGCCGTTGGGCCCGATCAGGCCGAGCCTCTCGCCCGCAGCGATGTGCAGATCGAGATGTTCAAACAGGGTGCGCAGGCCGAAATCCTTGCCGGCATCCACCAGGCTGATCAGGCTCAAGGTGCCTGCTCCACAGCGCTGTTGCCACGATTGGCTTGTTGGCGCAGCTGCTCGAGATGGGCAAAGACACTTTTGTCGCCCACATCGGCCGCGGCTGGCATCGGAACTTTGCGAAGGCAGAGCACCAGCAGCAGCGTTGCTTCAAGCGCCATCAGCTGGAGCGTGGTCTGGCCCTGGAGCAGCCCGCCCAGATAGCCCAGCAGAGCCACTGGCAGCAGCAGGGTCACGCCAATGGCCTCCAGGCGCCGAAAACAGAAGAACTCCTTGAAGCCGATACCCGCTAACGCTGCAAACAGGGGGCCAATCGCCAGGATCCAGAGGCGTTGCTCGCGCAAGGCCTCGGCCATGCCGCTGGCGCCGCTGCTCGCGGCCAGAACCAGCGCTCCAACACAGCCCAACAGCCACAGCAGCTGCAAGCCCTGGTGCAGCGGCTTGAGATAGATGTGAATCCACTGCAGTGCCAGGCCGATCGCTGCGGCGAGCAGCAGCAGCCACGGCCACAGCATCTGGGAGCCCCACCACTGCCATTGCACCAGCAGGCCCAGCTGGGCCGCCGCTGCCACAAGCAGGGACAGCCGGTAGCTGAGCACCTCGCGGCGATCGCGCGCGTCAATGCTGAACGGTCCATAGACCCCTTCGAACACAGGGTCGCTCATGGGGCTGCGGCGGGGCCTGCCACCAGTGTGGACAACGGCGGCGCGGCCGGCACGATGCCACTGGGATTCAGCGGAAACAGGGCGCCGAAGTAGTCGCGCCGCCAGGCTTCTGGCCAGCAGGTCTGGTCAACGCCCTGCAGCGCGTAGAAGCGCCGCCGCCAGTCGGCCAGAGCCGGCAATTGCCAGAGCGTTCGGCGCGTGCAGCCGAACAGCGGTGCATAGACCAGCTCCAGCCTGATCAGCGTGGGGAACAGCACCACATCAGCCAGGCTCAGCGCTGGCCCGCTGAGCCAGCTGCCGGGATGGGCGGCCAGATCGGCATCCAGCGCATCAAGGGTGTCAAACAGCTCAGCCTCGGCGCGGTCATAGGCCGCCTGGGTGCGGGCAAAGCCGCAGCGGTAGACCCCGTCGTTGACGCTGTGCTGCAATCGCTCACGCCATGTTGTGGTGCTGGCGGCCTGAGCAGCGGGCTCCAGCTCGAGCGTGGCGCCGGGCCAGCGGTTCAGCAGCTCGATCAACCGTGCGCTTTCACTGAGCACAATGGTCTGCTGGCTGCGCGAATAGAGCACAGGCACGGTGGCCCGGGCTGTTGCTGCAGCACCGCTGCGTTGGTACAGCTCGGCCAGGGTGCTGCACCCTTCAAAGGCCTGCTGGAAGCACCAGCGCCCGGCCTTGGGGTCTGGTTCCACCACCAGCAGGCTGATCGACGGCCCGAGCTGCCGCAGGCTCCACACCAACCAGGCCCGGTGGGCCCAGGGGCAGCTGCGCCCCACGATCAGCACATGCCCATCGGGGGCTGCGGCATCGGTCGGCAGGGGCGGCAGCTGGTCAAAGGCCCCCGGCGGCCTGCGGTAGTTCCCCTGCGCATCTGCAGGACCCAGCCCCCCCATGAGCTGCAGCCACTGCCAGTGCCAGAGGCAACGCGCCGTGCGAACCAGGCTCGAAGGTGGTGCCATGCCGTGCGTCAGGCTGAAGGCCGTGATCCAACAAAGCCCATGGGTGTGACCACGGGTGGCTCAATCCTGGTTGTGGCCGGGACCCATGGCAACGAGCGCAATGCTGCCTGGTTGCTTGAGCAGTGGCAGGGCGATGCCGCCACGCTCAACACCCAGGGGCTGCCGCTTGTGTTCGAACGCGGCAACCCTGCTGCTTTGCAGGCCTGCAGGCGGTACATCGACCGTGATCTCAACCGCAGCTTTGCGCCTGAGCTGCTGAGCGATCCAGCCCAGCAAGACCTTGAGGTCTGCCGCGCCCGCGAGCTGTTGGCGCGCCATGGTCCGCAGGGAGCCGTCCCAGCCCAGGTGGTCTTTGATCTGCACAGCACCACGGCGGCCATGGGCAACAGCCTGGTGGTCTATGGGCGCAGAGCAGCTGATCTGGCCTTGGCTGCTGGCATGCAGCAGCGCCTTGGCCTGCCGATCTATCTGCATGAAGCCGACGGCGCGCAGACGGGCTTTCTGGTCGAGCGCTGGCCCTGTGGTCTGGTCGTCGAGGTTGGTCCTGTGCCCCAAGGGGTGATTCAGGCCACCATTTGCCGCCAGACCCAGCTGGCCCTTGAGGCGGGTCTGGAGGTGCTGGCCCAGGCACGGGCCGGTGCCTTGACGTTGCCGCGCCAGCTGGCGGTGCACCGGCATCTGGGCAGCGTCGATCTGCCGCGCAGCCAGGGCGGCTCGCCGGCTGCTCTGTTGCACCCGGCCCTGCAGGGCGCCGATTGGCGCCCGCTTGGGCTGCACGACGCTGTGATGCTCAAGGCTTCAGGAGGCCCGATCTGCCTGGGCGAGGTGCTTCCGCCAGCCCTTGCAGGGCAAGCGCGCTACTGGCCGGTGTTTGTCAATGAAGCGGCCTATGACGAGAAAGGCATTGCCTTTGCCTTGACCCGTCGGGAGGAGTGGTCTGTTCACCATGGCTGGTGCGAAGCCCTGCAGGTCCAGGCCCAGGGCCTTTAACGGGGGCTGCCGTTGTAATTGACCTGCAGCACGCTGCGGCCATCGGCCGAGATGGTCACTTCGGTTTCAACGCTGGGACGCTGGTTGTTTTGCTGCCAGCCAGGAGCACCGCCTGGAAAGCGGAAGACATAGGCATTGGGTGTGTTGCGGCCCTCGCGGGCGTTGTTGTTGTTGCTGTCCTCAGGGCTGCTGATCAGACAGGAGTTGTTGGCGTTGGCGGTCTGAAACATGCACTGAGCTGGTCGATAGACGCTCAATCCGCCGTTCTGGGCAATCGCTGTAGCGCGCGCCAGATTGATGGCCCGCACGGCACTGGCAGGAACGGCCGGTTGGGCCACTCCGCTACCGGCCAGGCAGGCCAAGCTGCCGGCAGTCAGGGCCGTGCCCAGCACCACAGTCTTGAGTTGCCCTTGCAGGCGCGAAAGTTTGAGATTCAAAGCCTGAATTGCTGCTCAGATCAGCCTGTCTGGTGATGGCGAGCTGTCAAGCGAGCACCGCAAGTTGAAGCGAATCTCAACCGCATACGAGGGTGTTCTGCTCCTTGGTGCAGGGCAGGTCGCTCACCTTGCCGTCTGACCAATAGATCCGCAGCCGGTCGTCACTGGTGCCGCTGCGGTAAGTGAGCGATTTGACCGGCCCGACGGGTGTCTTGCCGGATGCTTCAGGGCTGGCTGGGGGGCTGAGCTGGTTGAGGCGGCGCTCGAGTTGCTCGATCTGAAGCTGCATTTGCTCCTGACGTTGCAGCAACTGTTCGTTGCGAGCGTTGTTGGGACTGCTGCAGCCAGCCAGGCCTACAGCTGCTGCGCTAAGGAGCAGGGCGGACCAGGTCCCTGGCAAGGCTGCTTTGACACAGAGGCTTTTCGGCATGGCATGCAGCTGGTTGGAGCCGTCTTAGCAGCGCCCACCCAACATCAGCCGAACTGATGGGTCTGATTGGCAGCGCTGATGGGCCCTGGGCCGCGGCCCTTCAC
>VGQS01000044.1 GCA_016882285.1 Cyanobacteria bacterium K_DeepCast_35m_m2_155
GCCTGCTCATACACCTCGCGGGCTTCATCGAGCTTGCGTTGTTTCTCGAGCGCAAAGGCCAGGTTGTTCAGGGCGACCGGATAGTCGGCCTTGGCCTGCAGGGCTTTGCGGTAGTGGGGAATGGCCGCCTTGTAGTTGTTTTGCGCTGCCAAAGCAAAGCCCAGGGCGTTTTCAATCAACGCCAGAGCTTCGGAGGGCTCCTGGGTGCCCTGTGCTTTTTTGAGCGCTTGTTTGAGGGTGTCGCTGGCTTGCCCGTAGAGGCGTTTGCGCAACTGTGCCGAGCCCAGTTCGTAGAGGTCGCCGGCACTGCCGCTCTGCTCAGCTCCCTGGCGCTCGAGACGCGCCAGGCTGAGTTCATCGCGTCTGACACGCCAAACCTGACGGCCAACCGCAACCGCAGCAACAGTCAGGATCACCACCAGGCCGATCAGGTAGGCCTGTGGCAGAAGAGCATCCATGGAGGAGGGGGCTCCGCCCTACTGGGCGGCTCCGACCACGCTGGTGAAGCTGGCCGGATCGACCACGGCGAGTTGGGCCAGCATCTTGCGATTGAGGCGCACATCGGCCTTCTTGAGGCCACCCATCAGACGGCTGTAGCTGAGCCCATTGATACGGGCTGCGGCGTTGATGCGGGCGATCCACAGACGGCGGAAGTCACGCTTGCGGCGGCGACGATCGCGGTAGGCATTGCACAGGGCCTTCATCACCCGCTGGTTGGCGGTACGAAACAGCGAGCCGTTGCTCCCGCGGAAACCACGAGCCAGACGCAGAATCTTGTTGCGGCGCTTGCGGGCAACGTTGCCCCTCTTGACGCGGGCCATGGTTCAGGGAATGACGAAGAACAAACAGAAATCGCAGGGCACCCAACCTGCCTGCCGGCAGAAGCTGGGTCTTGGGCTCAGCCGCTGTAGGGCAGCATCAGCGCAACATTGTCGGCATCGCGCTCATCGACCACCGCCATGGTGCCAAGGTAGCGCTTGCGCTTGGGGCTCTTGTGATCGAGCAGGTGGTTGCGGAACGCCCGCCGGCGCAGAAACTTGCCGCTGCCGGTGACTTTGAACCGCTTGGCGGCTGCTTTGCGGGTCTTGAGCTTCGGCATGTCCTGCTGCTCGGGCACAAACAAACACCCTACGACGTGACCCTCCGTTTCTCCAAGACCCTCGCTGGCAAAGGCTTGCTGCAGCGCGTCGGCTCTGTGTGGCGGTCTGGTTTGACAGGGTTGGCTTCACTGCTGCTGACCGTGGGCTGCTCAGCCACGGCCAGTCCTCGCTTGCACTGGCCTGTGGATCCCCCGCCGGCACTCGGCGCCGAGCAGACCCGCCTGTGGGTCGCCTTGGCAGCGCGGTTGGGTTCGGATGCGCAGGCGCCGCCCCTGGTGCTGCGCAGTGCCAGGGGTCCGTTACACCTGCAGGATGCTCTTGGACGCAAGCTTTCTGCCGCCAGCATCACGCTCCGCTGGCAGCGGAGACCGCTCGCGCAGCCCATCCTGCTGGAGCGGTTGGAAGCAGGCCCGTTTGCCAGTTTCGAAACCGCTGAAGCCAAAGCCCAGCAATGGCGAGCTCTCGGCGTTGCGGTCACCGTGGCGCAACCGCGCGAGTGGGAGCTGTGGGCCCCGCTCGGCTCGCCCGTCCCCCAAGGCTGGAGCGTTCGGCCTCACCGCGTCGAGCTCAAGCAGGTTCTCGAGCCGGTGGCGAGCCGCAGCGGTCAGGAGGGTCTGGCGTTGGAGGGCCCGGTGCGCCTTGAGGCTCCGGGCGGTTTGCGCTGGCAGGGCGGTGTGTATGGCGGTCCGTTTCGTCTGCAGCGCGATGCCCATGGCAGCTGGACCCTGATTGAGCAGGTACCGCTTGAGCGCTATCTCGACGGGGTTGTTCCCCATGAGATCGGCGCTGGGGCACCACCACCAGCACTGGCGGCCCAGAGCGTGCTGGCCCGCACCTGGGCGCTGCGCAATCAGCATCGCTATCGCACCGATGGCTATCACCTCTGCGCTTCGGTGCAGTGCCAGGTCTACAGCGATCCAGCTTTGGCGAATGGGGCCGTGCGGGCCGCCATTCGCAGCACCGCCCTGGTGCTGCTGACCTGGCAAAACCAGCCCATCCATGCCGTGTACCACGCCACCAATGGCGGCGTGGCTGCCTCGCTCGATGAAGCCTGGGATGCGCAGGCACTCCCCTATCTGCAAGTCGGGCTTGATGTGCAGCCCCCAGCGTTGCGCTTGATGCCTGTGGGTTCGGCTCCGCTGGGCTTGGCTGGGCTGCTGGCCAGCCGGGCCTATGTGGGTGCTGACCATCCACGCTTTCGCTGGACCCGTGAACTGGATCGTCAGCAGGTGGCCGCTGCCTTGCTGCGCCAGGGCATCCGCGTCGGTGAGGTGCAGCGTCTGCAGGTGCTCGAGCGCGGCCGCAGCGGTCGTGTGCTCGCTCTGGCGATTGAGGGCAGCGGCGGCCGCGGCGTGCTGCGGCTTGATGCCATTCGGCGCACCCTGCGCACCATCCCCAGCACCCTGTTTGAACTGCGTCAGCAGGCCCCTGGCCGCTGGTTGTTGCGCGGGGGTGGTTTCGGCCATGGCGTTGGCTTGTCCCAAGCCGGCGCGATCGAACTGGGCAGGCGTGGTTGGACCTACCAGGCGATCTTGGCCCGCTATTACCCAGGGACCCGTCTGCAGAGCCTGGAGCGCTTGGCCGCAACCGATTTGAGCGGGGACCCGTAAAGTTGCCGCCAATGGAAGGCAGGGTCATGGACGCGGGCGCCGCCGGCGATCACCGGCGTCTCAAGGCTGCTGTCTATGCGAGCGCCTGCACCGTGGCCGGCATGGCACCGCACTGGCTGCCTGCCTCACAAAGCTTCTGGCCGGCGATTGTTCTGGCTGCCCTGCTGGGTGGCTACAGCATCCGCACCGTTCTGCTGGAGAGTCTGCGCAATCGCAGCGATCTGCAGCAGGTCAGCACCTCGGTCGATCCACCTTCAGCATGGCCAGCGGTTGATGTGGTGGTGGCCGCGCGCGATGAGCAGGCTGTCATCACAAGGCTGATCGAGCATCTGGCTGAGCTGCGCTATCCGGCGGCTCAGTTGCGGCTGTGGGTCGTCGATGACGGCAGTTCCGATCGCACGCCCGAGTTGCTGGCTCAGCTGCAGCAGTGCTTTGCGCAGTTGCAGGTGGTGCGCCGCGAAGCCGATGCCGGTGGCGGCAAGTCGGGTGCCCTCAACCTGGTGTTGCAGCAGCTTCAGGGCCGCTGGATGTTGGTGCTCGATGCCGATGCCCAACTGCAAAGCGACACCCTCGAGCGTCTGATTCCTGTTGCTGAGCGTGGCGGTTGGGCTGCGGTACAGCTGCGCAAAGCCGTCGCCAACAGCGACGTCAACCTGCTCACCCGTGCCCAAGCCATGGAGATGGCCCTCGATGCGGTCATCCAGCAGGGCCGCCTGGCCGTGGGCGGGGTGGCCGAGCTGCGTGGCAATGGTCAGCTGTTGCGGCGCGACGCGCTCATCGCCAGTGGGGGCTTCAACGAAGCCACCGTGACCGATGACCTTGATCTCAGTTTCCGCTTGTTGGTGCACGGCCATGGCATTGGTGTGCAGTGGGATCCGCCGGTACGCGAAGAGGCGGTGCTCACCCTCGCTGCCCTGTTGCGGCAGCGGCAGCGCTGGGCCGAGGGTGGTCTGCAGCGCTTTTTTGATTACGGGTCGGCGCTCGTGTCAAAGCGCCTGAGCGGTGCCCAGCAGCTTGATCTGCTGTGTTTTTTCCTGCTCCAGTACGCCATGCCGATGCTGGCGGCGGCCGACCTGCTTGGTGCCTTGGTGACACGCACGTTGCCTTGCATCTGGCCCCTGTCGATCGTGGCTCTGGGGCTGTCGGGCCTGGCGATCGTCAGCGGTTGCCTCAGGCCCAGCGAGGGTCCGCCCTTGCCTCGCATGACGCCCTTGGCCATGGGCTTGGGCATCGTTTATCTGGTCCATTGGTTCGTGGTGATTCCTTGGGTCACCCTGCGGATGGCCTTGCTGCCCAAGCGCCTGGTGTGGGCCAAGACCCTGCACCTGGGTGAGATCGGTGATGACGAGCCTGATCTCGCGGCTCCAGCCTGAGCGCGCTCAGGCCACCGCTTGCTGGCCTGAACCATCGCTGCTCTCGAGCTCTCCGTCAAACGGCACCACTTCGCCGTTGAAGAACTCAGCCAAGCGCTGGGCCTTGGCATCGAGTCCGCTGCTGGGCTGAGGCACAGCCGGGGCTTCTGCAGCCGCGGTTGGCTGTGGTGCTGGAGCCGTGGCAATCGCCTGGGGCTGCGCGTGTTGGTGGTTGGGGGCTGGCGCGTTGGCCGCGGGCTGTGGAGCTGCCGCAGCCGGGGCCGGTACCGGTGGCTGCAGCGGGGCATCGCCGCTTTCGAGTTGCAGCTGGCGGCTGCTGCCCAGGGCTTGGGCGAGGGCCTTTTCAAGCAGGGGCAGGCGGCTTTGCACCATGGCCATCCAGGTGCCAGCCACCCGCACCACAGCACGCCGCTCGTCGAGCCTGATCAGTTGGGCCTGTTGTGACAGCAGCATGCGTGTGGAGGGCAGCTCCAGCCCCGCCAGAATCTGTTGCCAGAGCTCTGGCAAGTTCGGCGGTGTGTCGCCCTCCACGGGCCCTGCCGGTTCTTCCATGGGCTGCTCCGCAGGTGGCGCCGGCTCGGCGGCGGGTTGCGGGGCTGCATGCACCACGGCGGCGGTTGTCGCTGGAGTCGCCTGCGGCGCTGTGGCACGCGTTGGCTGCACGGGAGCCACGCTGGCAGGGGCGCCAGCTGAGGTCTGGCTGGCCTCAGCCAGAAGACCCAGCAGCAGCACCTCCAGCCATAACCGTGGATTCACGCTGTGGCGCAGCTGCTGCTCACTGCCCTTGAGCTGGGCTTGCCACTGCAGCAGCCTGGCCTTGCCGATGCGGCGGGCCAGGTCCGGCAACTGCGGCCGCAGAGCGGGCGAGAGGTTGATCAACTCCAGCCGATCGGGTGCCACCCCGGCCAGCACAAGATCGCGCAGCAGGCTGGCCAGTCCCTGCAGCAGGGCCGAGGGCTCACGGCCGCGCTCGAGCAACTGCCGGCACGATTCAGCCAGCGCCAGCGGATCGCTGCTCGCCAGAGCCTCGGCCAGGCTGAGCAGTTCCTGCTCGGGCACCGCACCCAGCAGCTCCCAGACAGCGGCGGCTTCGATCGGGGGGGGCAGCAGCGAGAGCTGATCCAGCAGGCTCTCGGCATCCCGCAGGCCCCCCTGGGCCCGTTGGGCCACCAGGTGCAGCGCTTCAGGGGTGATGGCAATGGCCTCTTGCTCGGCGATCCAGCCGAGATGCTGTTGCAGCCCCTGCAGGGGAATCCGCCGGAAATCGAAGCGCTGGCAGCGGCTGAGGATCGTCGGCAGCACCCGTTGTGGGTCGGTGGTGGCGAGCACGAACACCACCCGTGGCGGCGGTTCTTCGAGCGTTTTGAGCAGGGCGTTGAAGGCCGCCGTCGAGAGCATGTGGCACTCGTCGATCACGTACACCTTCCAGCGCGCCTGCACCGGGGCAAAGCGCGAGCGTTCGATCAACTCGCGAATGTTGTCGACGCCGGTGTTGGAGGCGGCATCGATCTCGATCACATCGAGGGCATTGCCGGCGGCGATGGCAGCGCACAGCTCGCAGCGACCGCAGGGTTCAGGCGTGGGACCGTTTCCGGCCAGGCAATTCAGCGAGCGGGCCAGGATCCGGGCGCTCGAGGTTTTGCCGGTGCCCCTGGGCCCGCAGAACAGGTAGGCCGGCGCGATGCGTCCGGAGGTCAGGGCTGCTGAGAGCGTGGCGGCGATGGCCTCTTGCCCCACCAGCTGGTCAAAGCGCTGCGGCCGGTACTTGTGATGCAGGGGCTGGTAGGTCTGACCCATCGGCTGAAGTTGGGACAGTGCCACGGCCCCTGCAGGTTACCGGCCCTGCCGGTGCTTAGGCCGAGGCCTGCTCAGATGGTTTTGAGAACCATTCATTGGCAAGCGTGTGACTCTACGCATTGAGAGGTATCAAGCAACCCTAGGTGCTTTCTATGAATTCGGTATTGCTGCACGTATCACAGGTTGTTTTGTTTGTTGTTCTGCAGGAGTTCGTGCACTTGGTGCGGACGCACTTGCTACTGCATGGACCGCCGTGTTTCGGGCAGCAATAGTAAAATTCGTTCCGGCAAGTCCGATTACAAGTTTCGACTGGTTTGGTCACACAATTGCAGTCATATGTGGTGACCTTTTTCTTGAGAGCGCGGCATTTCCCGTCTAAAGAAAGGTGATTGATGCTGAGTGTTGCGCTATCGCCTGAGCCGTTGGCATCGCAGGTTTTCCAGCAGGAAGCGCCGGTGTTGGCATCGAAGCTCAGCAGGCCTCCAACGCCAATGGGCTTTGTTGGTTTGGCTGAAATATCATAAATTGACTCACCATCGCTGCGCTGATTGCAGCTCATTTGAAAATGGCCCATAGGGCTTAATCCTGCTGTTTTGAGGCAGTTTTCAGAGGTTATCTCTTCGCCATCAATATTCGAGATAGCGATTTTTCTTGCTCCGCTATTGAGCGTCAGGCCGAGGGTATTTTGGTGGCTTTTTTTGACGATTCTTTGATGCGTTACGACCGCTATCGAGCTCAATGTGCCAATGATGCTGATAATAATCAGAAGCTCGACAAGCGTGAATCCCTGTTTGTATGCCTTGGCGCGCCTGATTTGGTTGAGCAATGGCAGCATTGTCAAAGTCGCTTTGATCGGCTTGTTGTTGCCTCAGGCTGATGCTTGCGCCGTCTCGATGTCGTCATTTGCGCTTGGATGCGTCAGCACCTGGGCCTTGCTGCGCGCTTCCACCAGCTCGCGGGTGATGGTGAACTGGCTTACGTCCTTGCGTGACGGCAGGTCGTACATCAGCTCCAGCATCAGCTCTTCGACGATGCCGCGCAATGCACGGGCGCCCGTTTTGCGGCGGTGCGCTTCGCTGGCGATCGCTTCGATGGCCCCGGCTTCAAACTCGAGCCGCACGTTGTCCATGCTCAGCAGGGTCTGGAACTGCTTGACCAGGGCATCGCGAGGCTCGGTCAAGATGGCTTCCAGCGCGTGGGCGTCGAGCGGTTCGAGCACGGCGCTCACCGGCAGACGGCCGATGAATTCAGGGATCAGGCCGTACTTCACCAGGTCATCGGGTTCCAGATGCCGCAGCACCTCGGCCGCATGGCGGTCCTTGCCGCTGCGCGGCCGGCCATTGCCATCGGCACTGATGAAGCCGATCGCATTGCGGCCCATGCGCTTCTGCACCACATCTTCAAGACCGACAAAGGCTCCGCCGCAGACGAACAGGATCTGGCTGGTGTCGATCTGGATGCAGTCCTGATAAGGATGCTTGCGGCCACCCTGGGGCGGCACGTTGGCCACGGTTCCCTCGAGCAGCTTGAGCAGGGCCTGCTGCACCCCTTCACCGGAGACATCGCGGGTGATCGAGGGGTTTTCGCTCTTGCGGGCGATTTTGTCGATCTCGTCGATGTAGATGATGCCCCGCTGCGCCTGCTCGACGTCCATGTCGGCCTTTTGCAGCAGCCGCAGCAGGATGTTTTCGACGTCCTCCCCCACGTAGCCGGCTTCGGTCAAGGTGGTGGCGTCGGCCACGGCAAAGGGCACCTCCAGCATTTCGGCCAGGGTCTGGGCCAGCAGGGTCTTGCCGCAACCCGTGGGGCCGATCAGCAGGATGTTGCTCTTGTGCAGCCGGGTGGCCGTTTCATCGGTCTCGCCTTTGCCGTCGCCCGCCCAGGCCAGGCGCTTGTAGTGGTTGTAGACAGCGACGGAGAGAGTCTTCTTGGCCTCCTCCTGCCCCACCACCTGGCGATCGAGGAAGGCCTTGATCTCCTTGGGTTTGGGGATCTGGGCCAGGGTGGGCGCTGGCTTGGCGGCCTTCTTGGCCGGAGCCTTACCGCGGCTGTTCGGCTCAGGTGTGCTGCGGCTGCTGCCAGCTGCTGGGGCGCCAACGAGCTCCTCGTCGAGGATTTCGTTGCACAGGTCGATGCACTCGTCGCAGATGTAAACACCCGGCCCAGCGATCAGCTTGCGCACCTGCTCCTGCGATTTGCCGCAGAAGGAGCATTTGAGGTGTGCGTCGAACTTCGGCATCGAACCTTGGCTGCGGCTTGGGGGGTCGTGGGCCCTAAGGACCAGGATCGCCCCGCAAACGGGGTTCGTCAGCCGTCCTTAAGAATCAAACCGGTGCGGTCTCGGTGACGACCCGATCGATCAGTCCGTATTCAACCGCTTCTGCCGGCGAAAGGAAGTAGTCGCGGTCGGTGTCTTCAGCAATTTTGGCCAGCGGCTGGCCGGTGTGCTCCGCCATCAGGCCGTTGAGGGTGTCTTTGAGGAACAGGATCTCCTTGGCCTGAATTTCGATGTCAACGGCCTGGCCCTGTGCGCCGCCGAGGGGCTGGTGGATCATGATCCGCGCATTGGGCAGGGCCAGACGCTTGCCCTTGGCGCCGCCAGAGAGCAGAAAAGCCCCCATCGATGCCGCCAGGCCATAGCAGATGGTGACCACATCGGGTGCCACCTGCTGCATGGTGTCGTAGATCGCCAGCCCGGCTGTGACCGAGCCGCCGGGCGAGTTGATGTAGATCTGAATGTCCTTTTCCGGGTCCTCGGCTTCGAGAAACAGCAGTTGAGCGACCAGGGCATCGGCCACCTGGTCATCGATACCGCTGCCCAGAAAAATGATGCGTTCGCGCAACAGGCGCGAATAGATGTCAAAGGCCCGATCCCCGCGACCCGACTGCTCCACCACCGTCGGCAGCACACCCGGGCTGGCGACGGTGCTGTGGATGGGATGGCGAATGGTGGCGTCGATCACGCGGCAGGGCCTGGACTCGGTCGACTCAATCTATGGGGATCGCGCGCCCGTGGCGGTTCAGCCGTCGGCCTTGGCCTTCTTCTCGGCTTTGGCTTTGCTGTCTTTTGACGATGCCTTGGCCGGCTTGGCCTTTTTGGCTGCTTCCTGATCGTCTGATGCGGCTGCGGGAGCTTTGTCGCTGATGGTGCTGTTGGCCTCCAGCCACTCCAGCAGCTGCTCCTGCAGCAGATCGTCAGCGATCACCTGGCGCAGGCGCTGCGGGTCGATGTTGCCCTGCTGGCTCAGGCCGCGGCTCACCTCTTTGACCTTGGCCTCAAGGGCTTGGTCATCGACGCTGATGCCTTCGGCTTCGGCCAGGGCCTTGAGGGCCAGGCTGCGCCTGAGGCGCTGCTCGGCCTCAGGGCGTGAGGTGTCCATCAGGCTGCGCACCAGATCGGGGGTGAACAGCTTTTTCACGTCCATGCCCTGTTCGGCGATCTGGCCAGCGGTCTGCTCGATCAGATTGCGAATTTCTTGCTGCACCAGGGTTTCGGGCAGGTCAACCTCTAGCTGCTCGACCAGTGCTTCGACCAGGGCGTTGTGTCGATTTGCTTTGGCGCGGCGCTCGGCGTCGTCTTTGAGACGGGTTTCCAGCTCGCTGCGCAGCTCGGCCAGGGTCTGTTTGTCGCTGGCCTGTTGGGCAAAGGCATCGTCGAGCGCGGGGAGTTCGCGGCTCTTGAGCTCCTTGAGCGTGATCTCAAAGCGCGCCTTGCGCCCGGCGGCATCCTCCTGGGGATAGCTCTCGGGGAAGGAGCACTCGACGCTCTTGGTGCTGCCGATCGTCATGCCGATGACGCCCTCGACGAAGCCGGGGATCATGCGGCCGTCTTCGAGTTCGACCTCCATCGCTTCACTGCTGCCGCCGCTGATGGCTTCTTCGGTGTCGGCGAAGATGCCGTGGAAGGCCAGCACCGCCACATCACCGCCTTGGGCTGCGCGGTTGTCGACCGGTACCAGGGTGGCCATCTGCTTGCGTGACTGCTCCAGCAGCTCGTCAACACGGGCCGTGTCGTAGCTGACCGTTTCGGCTTCAGCCTTCAAGCCTTTGGTGGTCTTCAGCTTGGGGGACGGTTCAACGTCCACCTCCAGGGTGTAGCTCAGGCTCTGGCCCGGTTCAAAGCGCTCGAGCACGGCTTCGAACCCCTCGCTGAGCTCAGGCCGGCCGATGGCAGCCACGGTTTGCTGCTCCAGCGCATCGCGGTAGCTGCTGTCGACAAGCTCTTCGAGCGCCGTCGCGCGAATGCGCAGCGGGCCCACTTGTTGCACCAGAACGGCTTTGGGCACCTTGCCCTTGCGGAAACCCGGCAGGCGAACGGTCCGGCTCAGGCTCTCCAGAGCTTTGTCGTAAGCGGCCTGGCTGCGTGCTGCAGAAATCTCCAGCTCCAACGCCATCCGGCTGCCGGGCTTGCTGCTGGTCTTCACCTGGAGCGCTGCAGCTGCGGTTGACCCCGCTGCAGCGGTTTTGGTGCTGGGTTTGGCAGCAGCGGCAGCTGGACTCATGACAGGGTGATGCGACAGGGCAGCCCCCGATCCTAGAAAGTGATCGTCCTCACCCCTGTGCGCCTATTGTGGCGGCGGCGCACGACGAAGGCGATAACACCCAGCTCAGACTCATCTTCTGTGGTGGTTCCAGGTCAACTGGCTCCTGATGCAGTGGTCGATTCGGAGCCTCTGACCTGCCACCCCCAGCGTTCCTCGATTCGGACCAGCTCCCGCAATGCCCCAGGTCCCAAGGCCTGATCGGCATCTGTTCAACCCACGCAGCTTGCGCAAACCCGCTCAGACCGTCACTTCGATCTCTTGACCGCCGTCCAGACCTCCACGTCCTTGCCGTCTTCTGCTCTGCCGCAGCGGCCCTTGAATGTGGCCATCCTTGGCGCCACTGGAGCCGTGGGTCAGGAGTTGCTGCAGTTGCTCGATGAGCGCAGCTTTCCGGTGGCCCGGTTGTTGCCTCTGGCGTCACCCCGTTCGGCCGGCCAACCGCTCAGCTGGAAGGGCGAAACCCTGCAGATTCAGCCCGTCAGTGCAGCAGCCTTTGCGGGCATCGATGTGGTGCTGGCCTCGGCAGGTGGTTCGGTGTCCAGGCAATGGGCCCCGCTGGCGGCAGCGGCCGGTGCTGTGGTGATCGACAACTCCAGCGCCTTTCGCATGGATGCGGAGGTTCCGCTGGTGGTTCCTGAGGTCAATCCGCAGGCGGCTTTCAGCCACAACGGCATCATTGCCAATCCCAACTGCACGACGATCCTGCTGACCCTGGCTCTGGCTCCCCTGCACGCGCGCCGGCCGATCAAACGGGTGGTCGTGAGCACCTATCAGAGCGCCAGCGGCGCCGGTGCCCGCGCCATGGAGGAGTTGCGCAGCCTCAGCCGCACCGTGCTTGATGGTGGCGAACCCATCAGCGCAGTGCTGCCCCATTCGCTGGCGTTCAACCTTTTTTTGCACAACTCCCCACTGCAGCCCAACGGCTATTGCGAAGAGGAGCTCAAGATGGTCAACGAGACCCGCAAGATCATGGGCAGTTCTGAGCTCAGGATCAGCGCCACCTGTGTGCGGGTGCCGGTGCTCAGGGCCCACTCTGAGGCCGTGAACATCGAATTCTTCGAGCCGTTTGCCGTGGACGAAGCCCGCGCCCTCCTGTCCGGGGCTCCGGGGGTGGAGCTGCTTGAGGATTTCGAGGCCAATCGCTTCCCGATGCCCACCGATGTGACCGGGCGCGATCCGGTGGCCATCGGCCGCATCCGCCAGGATCTGAGTGATCCCCATGCGCTCGAGCTGTGGCTCTGCGGCGACCAGATCCGCAAGGGTGCCGCCCTCAATGCCATCCAGATTGCTGAGCTGCTGCTGCAAGGCCCTCCTGCAGGAGGTGCCGTTTGAGCTGCGCCGCCTCGATGCCCTGGTGCAAGGCCCCGTTTGGACGGGTGGTGACGGCCATGGTCACCCCGTTTTGCCCCGACGGAGCCGTTGACCATGACCTGGCCGCACGGCTGGCCGATCATCTGGTCAGCTCTGGCTCCGAAGGACTGGTGATCTGCGGGACCACCGGCGAGTCACCCACCCTCAGCTGGGCCGAGCAGCACCGCATGATCGCCGCGGTGCAGGAGGCGGTGGCCGGCCGGGCTTGCATCATTGCCGGCAGCGGCAGCAACTGCACCGCCGAAGCGATCGAGGCCACCAGCCAAGCGGCAGCGCTGGGCGTCGATGGTGCCTTGGTGGTGGTGCCCTACTACAACAAACCTCCCCAGCAGGGGCTGTATGCCCATTTCAAGGCGGTCGCTGACGCTGCTCCTGAGTTGCCGCTGATGCTGTACAACATTCCAGGACGCACGGGTTGCAGCCTCGCGCCAGACACGGCGGCGCGTCTTGCCGAGCGTTGCAACAACATTGTCAGCTTCAAGGCCGCCAGCGGCACCACCGAGGAAGTCAGCGCCCTGCGCCAGCGCTGCGCCGAGCGCTTGGCCATTTACAGCGGCGACGATGCTCTCACCCTGCCGATGCTGGCGGTGGGCGCTGTCGGTGTGGTCAGCGTGGCCAGCCATGTGGCAGGCCCCCAGATCAGTGCGATGGTTCGCGCTTTTCTGGATGGCGATCTGAGCCAGGCTCTGGCACTGCACGAACAGTTGCTCCCTTTGTGCAAGGCCTTGTTCAGCGACACCAACCCCATACCGATCAAAGCTGCCCTCGAGCTGTGCGGCTGGCCGGTGGGTGGGCCCCGTCTTCCCCTCATTCCCGCATCTGATGCAGTGAAACAACAACTCTCAGAAACCTTGGCTGCCCTGCGTCCCACCTGACGCCAAGGCTGAATTTCATCAACATTCGTTCAATTTTTTTCGTTTACATGACAAGTTTCAACGGCAGCAATAACGGCAACATGCACAACGGCAATGGC
>VGQS01000045.1 GCA_016882285.1 Cyanobacteria bacterium K_DeepCast_35m_m2_155
CCCCGCCGGCCCTGCCTACAGTCGGGCCACGTGCCTGGAGCTGCCGATGGTTGCCACCGCAACGGCCACACCAGTGGGCGCCGCACCGCGCCTGAGCCTGCAATGCGAGGCGATCGGCCCGGACACGACCACGATCCGCTCGCTCGACTGGGACCGCAGCCGTTTTGACATCGAGTTCGGGCTGCGCAACGGCACCACCTACAACAGCTTTCTGGTGCGCGGCGAGCGCACCGCCCTGATCGACACCAGCCACCTCAAATTTGAGAGCACCTGGCTGCCGCTGCTGGAGCAGCAGATCGATCCGGCGGCCATCGACGTCTTGATCGTCAGCCACACCGAGCCCGATCACTCGGGCCTGATCGGTCATCTGATCGACCGTAACCCCGAGATCGAGATCGTCGGCTCCAAGGTGGCGATCCAGTTTCTCGAGAACCAGGTGCACCGGCCGTTCAAAAGCCGGGCCATCAAAAGCGGCGACGAGCTTGATCTGGGCACCAATCCAGCCAGCGGCGTGGCCCACCGCTTCGAGTTCCTGAGCGCGCCCAACCTGCACTGGCCCGACACGATCTTTTCGTTCGACCACGGCACCGGCATCCTCTACACCTGCGATGCCTTTGGGCTGCACTACTGCTCAGACGACGTCTTTGACGTCAACCCGGGCGCCATCGCCCCTGACTTCCGCTTCTATTACGAGTGCCTGATGGGCCCCAACGCCCGCAGCGTGCTGCAGGCCCTCAAGCGGATGGACGGCCTGCCGCCGGTCAACACCATCGCCGTGGGCCACGGTCCGCTGCTGCGCCACCACCTGAGCAGCTGGATCGATGACTACCGCAGCTGGAGCTCGGAGCGCAGCACAGGTGAGGCCTACGCGGCCGTTTGCTACCTGAGCCAGGTGGGCTTCTGCGACCGGCTCAGCCAGGCGATTGCCCGCGGCATCGGCAAGGCCGGCGCGGCGGTGCAACTGGTCGACCTGCGCGCCACCGATGCCCAGGAGCTCAGCGGCCTGATCACGGAAGCGGCCGCCGTGGTGGTGCCCACCTGGCCCAGCGGCGCTGATGCCGAGCTGCAGGCCAGCATCGGCACCCTGCTGGCGGCCCTGAAACCCAAGCAATGGGTGGGCTGCTACGACGCCTTCAGCGGTAACGATGAACCGATCGACACCGTGGCGGCCCAGCTGCGCGCCCTGGGGCAACCCTCGGGCTTCGAACCGTTGCGCATCCGCCAGATGCCCAACGCCGAGGACTACCAGCGCTGCGAAGAAGCCGGCACCGACTTGGGCCAGCTGCTCACCAAGGCCAAAACGATCGCCGCGATGAAGTCGCTCGATGGCGACCTCGACAAAGCCCTTGGGCGCCTCAGCGGGGGTCTCTATGTGGTGACGGCGCGCCAGGGCGAAGGCGAGGCGCGCCTCAGCGGCGCCATGGTGGCCAGCTGGGTCAGCCAGGCGAGCTTCCAGCCACCGGGCCTCACCGTGGCCGTCGCCAAAGACCGCGCCATTGAAGCGCTGATGCAGGTGGGTGATCGCTTCGTGCTCAACGTGCTGCGCAACGACAACCACCAGGAGCTGCTGCGCCACTTTCTCAAGCGCTTCCCCCCGGGGGCCGACCGCTTCGCCGGCGTCAACGTGCTCGAAGGGGCTGCTGCCGGTGGGCCGGTGCTGGCCGACGCCCTGGCGTTTCTGGGTTGCCGGGTCGTGCAGCGCCTCGAAAGCCCCGACCACTGGATCATCTACGCCGAGGTGGAGCAGGGCAACGTCTCGGACACCGAGGCCGCGACCGCCGTGCATCACCGCAAGGTGGGCAACCACTACTGATGGACCGCCGTGTCATTGCGCTGCCGCTCGAACCCGGGCTGATCTGCCTGAAGGGCCTGAGCCCCAAGCGGCTGCGTTTCGAGATCGAATACGGCCTCGAGCGGGGCACGACGGCCAACAGCTTTCTGTTTGAAGCCGGACTGAACGCAGACGGCAAGCCGGTGCCGCCCGTGCTGGTGCACCCCCCCGGAGCCTCGTTTGCCGAGCCCTACCTCGAGCAGCTGGCCGCTCTGGTGAGCCCCGATGCTGCGCTCAAGGTGGTGGTGGGTCACGTCAACCCCAACCGGGTGGCCCTGCTGCAACAGCTGGCTGCACGCTGGCCCCAGCTCATGCTGGTGGCCTCCAACACAGGCGCGCGCCTGCTGGAAGAGCTGTGGAGCCAGCGCAAACCGGCCGCCCCCGGCAGCGACACCGCGCCAGAGCCGCCGTTGCCCCCCCTGCCAGCGATCGATGTGATCAAGCAGGAGGTGAGCCGGCCCCTGAGCCATGGCCATGTGCTGCGACTGATCCCCGTACCGACGCCCCGCTGGCCGGGCGGCCTGGTGGCCTTTGAAGAGACCAGCGGACTGCTGATGAGCGGCAAGTTCTTCGCCGCACACCTGTGCAGCGAAGCCTTCGCCGAGAGCAACCGCAGCAGCAGCGAAGAGGATCGCCGCTACTTCTACGACTGCCTGATGGCGCCGATGGCCCGCCAGGTCGAGGCCGTGGTCGAGCGTTTTGAAGCTCTCGACATCCGCACCATTGCCCCCGGCCATGGGCCGGCGATTGCCCAGAGCTGGCGCAGCCTGCTGGCCGACTACCGGCGCTGGGGAGAGGCCAGCAGCCGCAGCGACCTGAGCGTGGCGCTGCTGTTTGCCAGCGCCTATGGCAACACCGCCGCGATTGCCGATGGCCTGGCGCAGGGGGTGGCGCGCACCGGCGTACGGGTCGAGAGCATCAACTGCGAATTCAGCGAACCCGAACAACTGCTGGGCGCGATACGCAGCTGCGATGCCCTGCTGATCGGCTCGCCCACGCTGGGTGGCCATGCGCCCACGCCGATCGTCTCGGCCCTGGGCACGGTCCTGGCCGAGGGCGACCGCAGCAAACCCGTGGGCGTGTTCGGCAGCTTCGGCTGGAGCGGCGAAGCCCTCGATCTGCTCGAAACCAAGCTGCGCGACGGCGGATTCACGCTGGCGTTTGAACCGATCAAGGTGAAATTCAGCCCCGACGCCGCCACGCTCAAAACCATTGAAGAAACCGGCACCGCCCTGGGGCGCGAGCTGCTCAGCCAGCATCGACGTGCCCAGAAGCGTCAGGCGACAGGCGGTCTGGCCGAAAGCAAGAGCAATCCCGCCATCCTGGCCCTGGGCCGGGTGGTGGGCTCGTTGTGTGTGCTCACCGCCCGCAAAGGCTCAGGCGATGCCAGCCTCAGCGGCGCCTTGGTCGCCAGCTGGGTGAGCCAGGCCAGCTTTAGCCCGCCTGGGTTCACCGTGGCGATCGCCAAGGACCGTGCCGCCGAGTCACTGCTGCACATTGGCGATCGGTGCTGCCTCAACGTGCTGGCCTCGGGCCGTGAAAGCGCGCTGATGAAGCAGTTTCTGCAGCCCTTTGCCCCCGGCGCCGACCGCTTTGCGGGGCTGGAGGTGGAGGCCAGCCCAGCGGGGCAGCCGATCCTGCCAGAGGCCCTGGCATGGCTGGACGCCGAGGTCAAATCCCGCATGGAATGCGGCGATCACTGGTTGATCTACGCCCAGGCCAGCGCCGGTGGGGTGCTTGATGCGGCAGCCACCACAGCCGTGCACCAACGCCGCAGCGGCGCCCATTATTAGGCTCTAACTCATACTCACTCCGACTTAGGCTAGGGCGGTGACACCGACGCACCCCGCCCATGGACCTCTCAGGCTCACGCACCCAGGCCAACCTCGAGGCCGCCTTCGGCGGCGAGAGCATGGCCAACCGCAAGTACCTGTTCTTTGCCGATGTCGCCAAGCAGCTGGGCCACAGCGAGCTGGCCAAGCTGTTCCGCGATACCGCCGCCCAGGAAACCGAGCACGCCTTCGCCCACTTCAGGCTGCTGCATCCGGAACTGGTCATCGACGATGCGGCGGCCCTGAGCGACGCCCAGAAACAGGCGCTGCTGGCCCGCTGCCTGGAGCTGGCGATCGAGGGCGAGACCTACGAGTACACGACGATGTACCCCGAGTTTGCCGCCCAGGCGCGCAGCGACCGGGATAGCGGCGCCGTTGCCGAGTTCAACGACCAGATCGACGAGTCCAAGCAGCACGCCGGCATCTTCAGAACAGCGGCCAAAAACTTTGGCCTGCTCGCCCCAATCGAGCAGCACCACGCCGAGCGCTACGGCATCGCCCTGGAGGCCTTGGCCGGCGGGGGCTCCCTGGGAGAAGCTGCTGAACCGCTCGGCGGCAAGTGGATCTGCAAGGTCTGCTCGATGATTTACGACCCTGCCAGTGGCGACCCCGATTCGGGCATCGCCCCCGGAACCCCGTTCGAGGCGATTGCTGACGACTGGCAGTGCCCGATCTGTGGCGCTCGCAAGGCGAGCTTTGTGCCCTATCGCGAACCAGAGCTGATCGCCGCCTGATCGATGCACAGGCCGGCGGTGTGACGGAGCGCCGGCCTGTGATGTTCATAGTGAACATTGAGGGCTTGGATCTAACGCAAAGCCCCCGCCGATCAGGCTCAAAACCGATCCAAAGGGCTCAACAAACGCTCGAGAAACCTTGCAAGACCTGGCTTGTGGATGTCCTTTTCATCGTTTCTTGCGTGCTGTTAAGCAGCAGGCGAAGGAAACATGAAATTGGCCGCTCCCCAGCGCTGAGCGGCTCAAATAAGAACCTTCAAGCCGATCGCAACCATGGCCTTGGCGGGCACAAAGGTGAACCGTGACACACCCGTTCGCTACCGGGGGTTTGTGCTGATTCCTCAAGCCGACTGGACCTGGGTGGTCAGGCCTGAGCGCAGCCCCATGGAAATGCTGCCGTTTCGCGCCCCGGCCAGCTCGGTGGAAGACGTCAAAGCGCTGGTCGACTGGCGCTTGAATCAGGCAGCCTGAGGGGGCTGGGGGCCGCCACCGCCACCGGCAACGAAAGGCAGCACCAGGGTTGCCCAATGGTCAGGCCGTTCGGGCTTCACCCGGCGGGCGCGGCGCACACCAAACGGCACCCGCACCACATTGGTGCCTTCGACACGGCCAGAAGCCGGTGGGAGCGACGATCCGTTGTTGCCGGCCATGGGGCCCCACAAAGGGATGCGCCATGATGCGGCACGATTGCGCCATTGGCAACCCCCACGCGCATCACGACGCTAGCGGTAGTGGTTGGGCCAGCTCCTCCACGGTGGGGCAGGTGCACACCAAGTTGCGATCGCCGTAAGCGTTGTCGATGCGCGCCACAGCCGGCCAGAACTTGCTGGCCTGCTGATCTGAGCCGGCCGGAAACGCTGCCTGGCTGCGGCTGTAGGGACGGTCCCAGACATCGGCGCTCACCGCTGCCAGGGTGTGGGGTGCGCGCTTGAGCGGGTTGTTGGCCGGATCGCTGTGGCCTTCGGCAATCGCCTCGGCTTCGGCACGAATCGCCGTCATGGCGCTGCAGAAGCGATCGAGCTCGGCCAGCGATTCGCTCTCGGTGGGCTCCACCATCACCGTGCCGGCCACCGGCCAGCTGACGGTGGGGGCATGGAAGCCATAGTCCATGAGCCGCTTGGCCAGATCGTCGACCACCAGGCCAGCGCTGCGCTGCAGCGGCCGCAGATCGAGAATGCACTCGTGGGCGACCCAGCCACCTTCGCCCTTGAACAGCACCGGGTAATGGGGCTCGAGGCGCCGGGCGACCAGGTTGGCCGCCAGCAGGGCCACACAGCTGGCGGTGCGCAGGCCGCGGCCGCCCATCATGCGGATGTACATCCAGCTGATCGGCAAAATGCCGGCGCTGCCCCAGGGGGCTGCCGAGACCGGGCCAATGCCCAGGTCACGCCCTGGCAGCAGCGGCGCCAGATGGGCGGCCACAGCAATGGGGCCCACCCCGGGGCCGCCGCCGCCATGGGGAATGCAGAAGGTCTTGTGCAGGTTGAGGTGACAGACATCGGCGCCGTAGAGACCCGGCTTGCACAGGCCCACCTGGGCGTTGAGGTTGGCGCCATCGAGATAGACCTGGCCGCCGCGCTCATGCACCAACGCGCAGATCCTGCGGATCTGCGGCTCAAACACCCCGTGGGTTGAGGGGTAGGTGACCATCAAGGCCGCCAGCTGATCGGCGTGCTCTGAGGCTTTGGCCTCCAGATCGGCCAGGTCCACGTTGCCCGCCTCATCGCAGGCCACCGGCACGACGCGCAGCCCTGCCATCACCGCACTGGCGGGGTTGGTGCCATGGGCGCTGGTGGGGATCAGGCAGACATCGCGGTGGCCCTGGCCGCGGCTGTTGTGCCAGGCCCTGATCACCAGCAGCCCGGCGTATTCGCCCTGGGAGCCCGCATTGGGCTGCAAGGACACCGCCGCAAAGCCCGTGATCGCCGCCAGCCAGGCCTCGAGCTGCTGGGACAGCTGGGCGTAGCCCGCCAACTGCTCGGCGGGGGCAAACGGGTGCAGCTGGGCAAAGGCCGGCCAGCTCACCGGCGCCAGCTCGGCAGCCGCATTGAGCTTCATGGTGCAGCTGCCCAGCGGGATCATGCCGTGCACCAGCGAGAGGTCCTTGCTGACCAGCCGTTGGATGTAGCGCAGCAGCTCGGTTTCGCTGCGGTACTGATGAAACACCCGCTGTTGCAGCCAGGGCCTCTGACGCAGGGGCAGGCCGGCCAGTGGGTTCTCGGCGTGGTCGAGAGCGGCGCTGCAGGCGGCGCAGGCGGCAGCGGCGCTGGCCCCATCGGGCGCCAGGGCGTTCAGCAGGGCCTCGAGCTCGGCAGGGGTGCTGAGCTCATCAAGGCTGATCGCCAGCTCGCCGTTGCCGCTACCAGGCCGCAGGTTGAAGCCGGCCGCAGCCGCGCGCTGCAGCAACTCAGGAGCCCGGGGCGTCACCAAGCGCAGGGTGTCAAAACCGGCGCCGGCTTCAGGTGCCAGGCCCACTTGCGCGAGCCCTGCCGCCAGAGCTGCGCGCAGGGTCACAATGCGGCGGGCGATCGCCGCCAAGCCCTCGGGGCCGTGGTGCACCGCGTAAAAGCTGGCCATCACCGCCAGCAACACCTGGGCCGTGCAGATGTTGCTGGTGGCCTTGTCGCGGCGAATGTGTTGCTCGCGGGTCTGCAGCGCCAGGCGCAGCGCCGGCCTGCCTTCGGCATCGAGCGACTGGCCCACCAGGCGGCCAGGGATCTGACGCTTGTAAGCCTCTTCGGTGGCAAAGAAGGCCGCGTGGGGGCCGCCCGCCATCATTGGCACGCCCAGACGCTGGGCACTGCCGATGGCGATGGAAGCGCCCAGCTCGCCCACCGGCGCCAGCAGCACCTGGGCCAACGGATCGATCGCCACGGTGGCGATCACACCCGCCGCGCGGGCCTGGGCCAGCAGCGGAGCGGGATCCCACAGCAGCCCGCTGGTGGCCGGCAGCTGCAGCAGCAGGCCAAAGACGTCGGGCACGGCCAGCTCAGCAGCCGCAGCCGCTGGATCAGCGGCCAGGGCGCTGGCATCGACCAGCTCAAGGCTGATGCCCACGGGCTCGGCGCGGGTCTGCAGCACCGCCAGGGTCTGGGGCAGCACCTGCTCGTCAACCAGATAGCGGCTCGCGGCTGGCCGTTTGCAGACCGCACGGCTCAGGGCCATGGCTTCGGCAGCGGCGGTGGCCTCATCGAGCAGCGAGGCGTTGGCAATCGGCAGGCCGGTGAGCTCGCTGATCAGGGTCTGAAAGTTGAGCAGGGCCTCCAGACGGCCCTGGGAAATCTCTGCTTGATAGGGGGTGTAAGCGGTGTACCAGGCAGGGTTTTCGAGCACATGGCGCTGGATCAGCGCGGGGGTGGCTGTGCCGTGATAGCCGAGGCCGATGAGGCTGCGGCGCACCTGGTTGCGGGCGGCGATGGCCTCCAGTTCGGCCAGAGCCTCAGCTTCACCGCAGGGGGCTGGCAGGCCTTCGTCAGCGATCTCCTGCGGCAACAGGATGTCGGCCGGCACGACGGATGCGGCGAGCGCTTCGAGGCTCGCCAGCCCCAACTCGGCCAGCATCTGCTGCTGTTCAGCCGGGCTGGGACCCAGATGGCGCTGCTGAAAAGATGCGCTCACGCCTGAACCTTGCCGCCATAGGTCGCGGCATCCATCAGGGCGTCAAACTCAGCCGGATCGCCGGGGCGCACCAGCAGCAACCATCCCTCGCCGTAGGGATCGTTCTGCAGCTCTTCGGGGCTGGCGAGCACCGCCTCGTTGCGGGCCTCGACCACGCCGCCCACCGGCGCCAGCAGATCTTCGACGGCCTTGACCGATTCGACGCTGCCGAAACTGCTGCCGGCCTTGAGGGCAGCGCCGATCTCGGGCAATTCAACAAAGACGATGTCGCCCAACTGCTCGATGGCAAAGGCGCTCAGACCGATGCGCACCAGCTCGCCATCGCGGCGGGCGGTTTCATGGCTGTCGGCATAGCGGCAATCTGCTGGAAACGAAAGCGCCATGGCCGCAGCGTTGAGGCAAACGGAGCCCAGTCTGTCAGGTTTTGGCCGGCAACAGGGCCCCCTGCTGCAAAGCCTGCAAGGCGCGCTCCAGCGCAATGGCGGCGTGGCTGTGGTGGGTGCCTCCCTGCACGTAGAGCACGTAGGGCTCGCGCAACGGCCCGTCCGCCGAAAACTCACTGGTGCTGCCGTCGATGAAACTGCCGCCCGCCATCACCAGCTCGCTGGCGTAGCCAGGCATGGGCGCCGGCACCGGATCGAGGTAGCTGCCCACCGGCGAGCTCGCTTGAAAGGCGCGGCACACCGTTTTAAGCCGCTCAGGATCGCCCAGCCGCACCGCCTGGATCACATCGCTGCGGAGCCCGCCCGGCCGTGGGTTCACCGCAAAGCCCAGATCGCTGAACACCTGGGCCACCAGTTCGGCGCTGATCAGGGCTTCAGCCACCATCTGCGGCGCCAGAAACAACCCCTGAAACAGCAGCCGGTTGAGGTCAAAGCTGGTGCCCCCCTCGCTGCCGATCCCTGGCGCGGTCAGGCGGCAGCAGGCCTGCTCGACCAGCTCGGCGCGGCCGGCCACGTAGCCGC
Organism: Cyanobacteria bacterium K_DeepCast_35m_m2_155; assembly: GCA_016882285.1. Lineage (GTDB taxonomy): Bacteria > Cyanobacteriota > Cyanobacteriia > PCC-6307 > Cyanobiaceae > RGUW01. The sequence goes on from VGQS01000045.1 coordinate 8,981, forward strand.
CGGTGGGGGCGATGGTGCCGCCCAGGTTCTTGATCAAGGAGCCCGCGATCAGATCGGCACCCACGGCCGTGGGCTCACGGTCCTCGACCAACTCGCCATAGCAGTTGTCAACGAACACATCGCAACCGGGCTGCAGCGCCTTGACCCGCGCCACCAGCCGCTCGATCTGAGCGATGCGCAGCGAGGGCCGCCAGCTGTAGCCGCAACTGCGCTGGATCAGCACCAACCGGGTGGGCACCGACAGGGCAGCGGTGATCCCGTCTTCATCGACCAGGCCATCGCTGGTGAGCTGCAGTTCGTCGTAGGTGATGCCGAACTCGGCCAACGACCCCTGGCCGCTGCCACGAATGCCGATCACCTCTTCGAGGGTGTCGTAGGGGCGGCCCGTCAGGGCCAGCAGCCGATCACCGGGGCGCAACACGCCATAGAGCGCCGCCGCAATCGCGTGGGTGCCGCTGACGAACTGCAGGCGCACGGCGGCCGCCTCGGCCTGCAGCACCCGCGCCAACACCCGATCAAGCACCTCACGGCCCTGATCGCCATGGCCGTAGCCACTGACCGAGCCAAAGTGCTGCACGCCGACGCGCTCGGCGGCAAACGCCTCGAGCACCCGCGCCAGGCGCGGCCGCACCGCGGCCGTGTGGCGCGCCGCCAACGGCGCGATGGTCGCCTGGGCTGCATCAACCCGCGCTGCAGCCCAGGGCCGGGAATCCGGGAGGGTCATCGCTTGTGCATCGGACCATGGTCATGACCATGGTCACGCGTGCAGGCATCGGTATGCCAATGCGACCAACCGCGCTGCAGAACCGCTGCGGTTAGATTCCAGTTCCTGATCAAGGACCGATCCGATCTCGGATCACTTCCCCAGGGACCAGGTCCAGCGTTCAGATCTGACACGACGGAGTTGTCTTGGTCTCTGTTTCACCGCAACCGCCCCTGCCCAGTGCCACCACCCTGAGGCTGGAGCGCCCCCAGGGCTCGCGCGAGCAGCAGCTGCGCGCCGGGCTGATCGCCCCCCGCACTCCACTGCCTCTGCGGCAGCGCAAGTTGAAAAGCGGCACCACCAGTTTCATGCTGGTGATGCACGTGCTGGCGGTGGTGGCGCTGCTGCCCCGCTTCTGGAGCGTGCAGGGCGTGTTGGCCCTGGCTGTTCTGTATTGGATGACGGTGCTGGGCGTCACGCTGGGCCTGCACCGGCTGGTCGCACACCGCAGCTTTGAAGCGCCCAAATGGCTTGAGCGCGTGCTGGTGCTGATGGGCACCCTGGCCTGCCAGAGCGGGCCGATCGAGTGGGTGGGCCTGCACCGGCACCACCACCGTTACTCCGATCAACCCAACGACCACCATGACGCGGCCCGCGGCCTGTGGTGGGCCCATAGCGAGTGGATGCTGCACCAAATCCCGGCGCTCGAGCATGTACATCGGCTGACTGGCGATCTGCAGCGCGATCCGCTGTACCGCTGGCTCGATCGCTGGTTTTTGCTGCTGCAATTGCCCCTTGGGGCTGCGCTCTACTGGTACGGCCAAGGCGCTGGCGTGCACGGCGGCGGCCTGGGATTAGTGCTGTGGGCAATCCCACTGCGCCTGGTGCTCGTGTATCACGTCACCTGGCTGGTGAACTCGGCGACCCACGCCTTTGGTTATCGCAACTTTGACTGCCCCGACCTGTCGCGCAACTGCTGGTGGGTGGCGATCCTGAGCTTTGGCGAGGGCTGGCACAACAACCACCACGCCTATCAGCATTCGGCGCGCCATGGGCTGCGCTGGTTTGAGCTCGACATCACCTGGCTGCACATCGTGATGTTGCGCAAGCTGGGCCTGGCGCGGCGCATCCGGCTGGCGCCCATGCCCGGGCGTTCAGCGGCCTGAGCCTGATCCTTAATCGCCGCGGCCATTTCCCAGCTGGGCGCGGATGGCGGCCGCCAGATCGCTCTTGGCCGGGGTGCTCCAACCCTGGGCCTTGAGGTCGCGGGCCTTGCGGCGCAGCAATTCCAGAAACTGATCGGCCTCGAGCTCACCCTCACCGGCGGCCCCCAGGGCGGCCAGGGTGCTGCGTAAATCGGGCAGCTCGGCATCAAGCTCAGCGGCGCTGTAGTCGCGCTGGCCGGCCATCACCTCGGCAAAGCGCTCGCGGCGCAGGCGCTTGTTGACCGGATAGGCCGCCAGTAGCTGCTCACGGCACAGCCTCCAGGGCTGCCCTGCCGTGAACACCTGCGCCAGGGCCGCACTGAGGCTGGCCGATTCGGCTTCGGCAATGCGCAGATCAAACGCTGCCGGTGGCTGGCGGTGTCCCACAAACACCTCGAGCAGCTCGCCGGGACCCAGCACCGGACCACTGCCACCGCGCACCGGCAGACTCGATGCTTGCAGCGCCTCGATCAACTCGGGCTGATCGGCCAGGCGCTGACGCAGCCCTTCACTGAGCCTGCCGCCACTGGCCTCAGCCGCCAGCAGCTGGTTGATGCGGCCCAGGGCCAGAAACACTTCGGGGCCGGGCGAGGCCAGTTTGCCGTTGCGCAACATCGACAGCTGGCTGTTGTGCACCCGCCCGAGGTCGAGGGCTTCGGCCAGGGCAGGCAGCACCCGGTGACTCCAGCCGTTGCGCTCATGCCAGACACGGATCAAATGGGCAAAAGCCACCCGCCCCGATGCCAGATCCTCGCGGTAGCCCATACCCAAACCAGCTTGATATGGATTCGTATTGCTACCATTGTAAGCGACCAATCCGGAGTCGGTCTGCATGACCGCCACAGTTTCTGGCCGCAGCGCCGCCCGCAGCACCCGCAAGCCCGCCTTCATCAATGGAGGCAGCAGCGCCGTGCGCCGCGCGCAAGCCCTGCACAGTCCGCGCTGCGGCGAGCCCCAGGCCGTCGCCCCCCAAGGCCGCCGCTGGGGCACCATCGGCTTCATGGTGGTGATTCATGTGCTGGCGGCGGTGGCCCTGCTGCCCCGGTTCTGGAGCGTGCCAGCTGTCGCCAGCTTCCTGGTGCTCTATTGGCTGACCGCCTGTCTGGGCGTGACCATCGGCTACCACCGGCTGCTGAGCCACCGCAGCTTCAGGGTGCCCCAGTGGCTGGAGCGCTTCTTTGCCACCTGCGGCGCGATCAGCTGCCAGCACGGCCCGATCGACTGGGTGGGCCTGCACCGCCACCACCACAAGTTCTCCGACACCGAGGTGGACCACCACAGCAGCCTCAGGGGCTTCTGGTGGAGCCACATGGGCTGGATGTTTGAAGAGATCCCGGCCATGGCGGCCGTGCCCCGGCTCACCGGCGATCTGGCCAAGGACCCCTACTACCGCTGGCTCAACAACTGGTTTCTGGTGCTGCAGCTGCCGCTGGCAGCCCTGCTGTTCTGGATCGGCACCGCCACCGGCGCCGGCGGCTGGGCCCTGGTGCTGTGGGGCATCCCGCTGCGCCTGGTGGTGGTGTACCACTGCACCTGGCTGGTGAATTCAGCCACCCACTGGTGGGGTCAGAGCGTGCATGAGAGCGGCGACCAATCGAAGAACAACCCCTGGGTGGCGGCGCTCACCTTCGGCGAGGGCTGGCACAACAACCATCACGCCTTTCCCCATTCGGCGCGGCAGGGCTTCGGCCGCCAGATCGACCTCACCTGGCTGCACATCAAGCTGATGCGCCGCCTGGGCCTGGCCACCCAGGTGCGCCTGCC
>VGQS01000046.1 GCA_016882285.1 Cyanobacteria bacterium K_DeepCast_35m_m2_155
TGCGCCTGGGCCAGCTCCTGCGCAGAAGCCAGCGGCTCAGGCGCAGCGCCCGCCAGCTCGATCAACCGCTCGAGGCACTGCATGAGCAGCTCATGCCAGCGGCGCCAGCGCAACCAGGTGCCGTCATGCACCAGCGGCGCCTCGAGGGCATCAGCGCTCAGCAGCCAGCCACTGGCCGCCAGCGCCTCGAGCGCCTCGTGGGGCCAGGCCGAGCTCGCCAGCGCTGCAGGCGGCTCGGCGGCCAGATCGAGTCCCAGCTCGCCCTGCTCAAGAGCGTCCAGCAGCGCCGTGATCAGTGGGGCCAACAGGGCTTGCTGGGCAGCACTGCCCGCTGGGGGCAGCACCCGCCTGAGGCTCTCCAGCAGGGCAGGCGCGAGGCTGCTCATGGCTCCCCCTGCTGCAGCAGAGCATCGAGCGCCAGCAGCCGCGCCAGCGGCGGTCGCTCGACAAACACCCCCGGCACCCCGGCGCAGGCGCCGTGCTGCCGTTGTGGCTCAGCCGCTGCGCCGGCGACGCCACGCACGAACACATAGGCGTAGCCGCCGAGATGGCGCTCGGGGATGTAGCCGCCCAGGCGCCAGCGCAGATAGCGATGCAGCGCCACCAGGTACAGATGGGCCTGCAGCGGATAGTGGCTGCGCTGCATCAGATCGGCCATCGCCGGTTGGCTGTAGTCGTTGGGCCCGCAGCTGAGCACCTGGCCCTGGCCGTCGCGCACGCCCAGCCAGTTGCTCTTCCAGTCGACAATCCACCAGCGCTCGTCAGCGCAGAACAGCAGATCGATCGAACCGGTCAAAAAGCCGCGACTGGCCACATCGAGCTGCTGCAGCCGCTGGGCGTAGTCGGGGCCAAAGCGACCGCCTGGATGCTGTTGGAACACAGCAGCCAGGCCACTGCTGCGCACCAGACGAGCCGGCTCCTGCGCCAGCGGCAGATCAAAGTTCATCTCATTGAGCCAGCTGCCGCGCTGCAGGTCTGCCAGGCGCCACGTACCCAGCTCACCGCCCAGGGGAGTCAGCACCAGCTGGCTGAACCCGGCGAGCAGGGGCCCCTCCAGCTCAGCCGCCAGGCCGGCACGGGCCAGCTCCGCGGCGATCACGGCGCCGGCCTGATCGCCGTTGCCACTGGCCAGCTCTGGGTAGTCGATGCGCTCGAGCATGCGGTGCAGCGCATCGCCAAAAGCAGCGCCGCGGGGCACCTCGGCCAGCGGCCCCAGCGCAGGCCAGGGCGTTTCCCCTGGCTCAGCTGCCGCTGCAGGCAGCTCGAGCGGCGCGTCGCGCTCGAGCACAGCGTCGCTGTCGCGGCCGCCATCGCGCACCTCGGGAGGCAAGGCGAGCTGGCTATGGGCCCAGGCCGAGTAACTGGCCCGTCCCCAGCGGCGCTCCAGCGGCCGGCTGGGACGGGGACCCAACTGCAGCTCCGTGGAGATCTGGGGCGAGCGCCAGTGCGGCGCCAGGCCTGTCAGCGCATCGGCAGCGATGCGCTGCAGCGGCAGCGGCCGCAGCTGCTCACCGTCCAGCAGCCAGGAGCCCAAGGGGTTGGCCTCCTCGGCGCGCTGGGCGCCGGGCCAGCCCAGCACCAACAGGTGCTGGGCCCGGGTGCAGGCCACATAGGCCAGACGCTCGGACTCCTGGCGTTGGGCCGCCAGGTGCTGCTGGGCGGCGAGGCGGCCCACACCCCAGTCGGGGCTGAGGTGCAGGTCAAGCTGGGGGGCGTCCTGGTCGGGCGGCAGCCAGCGCCGGCCCAACCGCTGCGGCCCCCCGCGCGTCGATGGCTTGACCCCCTGCCACAAATACGGGCAGATCACCACGGGATATTCGAGCCCCTTGCTGCGGTGCACCGTGACCACGGCGATGGCCGATTCGGCGGCATCACTGCGGCACAGGTGAGCCTCTGGCGGCTCACGCTCCTCCTGCAGCCGCAGCCGCCGCAGCCAGTCGGCCGTAGCCGCAAGACCCATGCCCTGGCGATGCATCTGCTCTTGAACCAGCTCGGCGGCCTGCTGCAGATCGGCCAGGGCCCGCCCGCGCAGCGACAGCCGCGCCAGCCCACTGATGCCCAGCAGTTGGGCGACCACTGCGCTCAGCCCCTGCTGGGCCAGCTGCGCGCCGAGGCGATCGAGCTGGCTGGCCAGCTGATCCCAGCTGGCCGCGTCGGCCGCCGCGATCGCCCCAGCAGACCAGCCCAACAGCGGCGAGGCGGCCAACAGCCGCAGACGCGCCTGATCACCAGGGCTGACCAGGGCATCCAGCAGCCGCTGCAGCGCCGCAGCGCCGACGCTTTCAAACACGTCGCCCCGGCTCACCAAACGGCTGGGAAGCGCCCGGCGCTCGAGCGCCACACGCAGGGCTTCAGCCTGATCGTGGCGGCTCACCAGCAGGCACAGATCACCGGGCTGCAGCGGCCGCTGGCCCTGGCCATCATCAAGGCTCAGCTGACGCTCGAGCAGCCCCTGACAGAACGCCGCCACCTGGGCCTCGAGCTGATCGGGTTCGAGCTCCAGCAGTTGCAGCGGCGCTTCAGCAGGGGGCAGCGACAACTGGCCCTTGTCGGCCATGGCGCGCACCTCTGGCACCGGCAGCGCCGATCGCACCAGACCCGGTTGCATCAGGGCATTGAGTCCTGCCACCAGGGCCGGGCTGGAGCGGCGGTTGTCGCCCAGGCCAAAACGGGCATCGGCCTGGGCCGCAGCCGTGGCGTAGGTGGCAAGCTCACCGCCGCGAAAGCGATAGATCGCCTGTTTGGGGTCGCCCACCATCACCAGCAGATGGCGGCCCGGCTCGGCGGCAAAAGCCGTGCGCAGGATGCGCCACTGCATCGGATCGGTGTCCTGAAACTCATCGATGAGTGCGGCTCGGTAGCGCTGCGCCACCGCCGCCAGCACGGGGGTTGGACTGGTGGCGCCGGGTCCTGGATCCAGCTGCTCCAGCAGCTGTGCAAAGCCCATCTGGGCGCTGCGCTGGCGCCGGCGCGCCCATTCGGCGCGGCACCAGTGGCTGCAGTGCAGCAACACCAGCTCGGCCGGGCCATCGACCAGCGCCGCGATCGCCTCAAGCAAGGGCCGCTGCGGCAGCGAAACGGCATCGCCATGGACACGGGCCGCCGCTTTGCAGAACGGCCCTGGATGGAAGTACTCGCGCAGATCAGCCTGGGCCAGGACCTCTTCGTAGTCGGGCAGCCGGCCCGCAAGGCCAAGCAGCCATCCCTGCACCCGCTCGAGCCGATCGAACTTGGCCTTGAGCCGGTAGGGCCGGTAGTCAGCCCCCAGGCTCTTGAGCTCGGCAGCGGCGGCGGCAACGTCAGCTTCAAGCGCCTCGGCGCGCTCGCTCCAGGCTGCGACGAAGCGCTGCCACAGCCCAGTCCACAGCTCTGGCAGCTGCTCGGCCAGCGGGCGCTTGCTGCTGAGGCCCTCAGGCAAGGGGGCAAGGGTCAGCGACGGATCGCCATCAAGACTGCGCAGCAGCCCCGCGAGCTGCTGCGGATTGACCTGCTGACGCAACAGGCCGGCCAACCAACCGGCTGGCAGCGGCAGCACCTGCTGCTGCCAGTAGTCGTGCACCAGCTCATCGAGCCGCTGCTGGGCTTCGGTCTCGAGCGCCACCGCCGGGCCCAGAGCGGCCTCGAGGGCCTGGCGCTGCAGGGTGCGCCGGCAGAAGCCATGAATGGTGGTGATGTCAGCGCGCTCGAGCTGCTCAAGCGCCAGCAGCAAACGACCCCGCAGCTGCGGATCGGCAGCGCCTTGGTGCTGCTCGAGCCACTGCTGGAGCACCGCATCGGCCCCCTGCGGCCCGGCATCAAGCCGCGCCAGGGCGTCCTGCAGGCGGCGGGCGATGCGATCGCGCAGCTCAGCGGCGGCGGCCTCGGTGTAGGTGACCACCAGCAGCTCCTGGAGCTGCAGGGGCCTTGTGCCCTCGCTGAGCAAGCGCAGCACCAGATGCGCCAGGGCAAAGGTCTTGCCGGTGCCGGCGCTGGCCTCCAGCAGCCGGATCCCCGGCGTCAGCGGCATGCCATTGGCCTCAAACGGCGGCAGAGGGGTGCTCATGGCTTGCACTCCTGCCAGTGCTGCAGCAGCGGGCCATGCAGCTGCAGCGCCAGCTCCTGTACAGCGGGTGTGAGCAGCTCAACGGCCGGCAGATCGGCACCAAAACACAAGGCCTGCACCGCCTCACTGCGCTCGGCGCGCTGCCGGTAACCACCCAGCCAAGCCGCGCTGGCCCGGCTCAACCCCTGCGTAGCGCGCGCTGTTTCAGCACGGGCATAGGCCCAGCCCGTTTCGGGCGGCAGGGGCCAGCAGCGCTGGCGGTGCTGGGCGCACCAGTGCAGCAGCTGCTGCAGGTGCTGCTCGGCCTGCTCGCGCGGTGGGGGGGCCAGCTGCTCCAGCAGCCGAAAGCGGTGCTGATCGCGGCCGATCAACAGGGCCAGAGCGGGCGGCTGAGCAGCACTGCACGCCAGCAGCAGCTGCAGCCACAGCAGCAGCCGCTGGGGCGCCCTGGGCTTGGCGGTGTGGACCAGCACCAACTGCTCACCGCGCCAGCTGAGCTCGGCCTGCAACTGCTGCCAGCTGTGCAGGCGCGTTTGCGGGTCTCCGAGCTCGGCCAACAGGGCTGCCAGCGAACCCCAGCGCTGCTCGAGCTGGCGCACCTCAAGGGCCCCTGCGGCCAAGGGGGGCAACAGGCCGCGGCCGCGCTGCAGGTGATCCCAGTCAGGCGGCTCCTGGGCGTCCAACTGCGCGCGCAGCAGGGCCGCACGCTCGCGCTCGGTGAGCTCGAGCGCCTCGAGATCCTGCAGGGGGTGGTCAAACTCGCGGGGCCGCAGCCCCAGGCCCTCCAGCCAGCACTGCTGCGGCGCGGTGAGCCACGCCTGCAGGTCGCTCCACAGCACCGCTGCAGGATCAACCGGCTGGTTTGGGGCCGCGGGCGGGGCACTGAAGGCCAGCCCGCGCGCCGCAGCCGCACGATCGATCGCCCCCTCGCCTTGGGCGTCAAGCTGCTGCCGCGCCGCCAGCAGGCGCTGGTCACAGCTGGCTGCCGGCCAGGCCCCCTCAGCGGCAAAGTTGCTGCGCGCCAGAGGGTTGGGGGCGTGCTGACGCAACGGCACCACAGCAAGCTGCTGACGCAGCAGCTCAAGCCACTGACGCACAGGGGTGGCAGGCTCCAGCGATTCGCCGCTGCGCTCGTCGCGGCAGCTCCAGGCCACCAGCAGGTGCTGACGGGCCGAGAGCAGGCTCTCGAGCAGCACATAGCGATCCTGATCGCCGCTGCTGGGATCGCCCAGGCGGCGCTGCTGCTCAAGCAGGTGAAACCCTGGTCGCTCACGCCGCCTGGGGAAGACACCAGCATCGAGGCCGAACAGCACCACCAGCCTGTGGGGGATGGCCCGCATCGGCTCGAGCGCACTGATCGTGAGCGCGCCTGAACGATGGCCAAAGCGGCCGCTGTCCTGGCTGAGCCGCTCGGAGAGCACCTCGGCCACCACCGGTGCCGCCAGCTGCAGGGGGCTGGTCTCGGCCACAGCGAGCCAGTCGCTCAGGGCGGCATGGATCGCCTGCAGCTCCCAAGCCTGCTCGCCGCCATCGCCAAACAACAGGGCCAACTGCTCGCGCAACCCCTCCACCCACGCCGCTGGTGTGCGGGCGCGGCTCAGCCAGCGCAGGCTCACGAGCAGCTGGCGCAGCAGTTGCAGCCAGCGCTGCTGCTGCTCAAGGCTGCCCTGCATCGCCAGTGGGGCCACCTCAGCCGGTGCCAAGCCAGGTGATTCGGGCAGCACCAGGCCCAACAGCAACCGATCAACCGCCCAGCTGAGGCTGTGGCAGCGCCCACCGCCGCGATCGGCTGCATCGAGGCCCCAACGGAAGCCCGCCTGCTGCAGCAGCTCCGAGATGGCACCGGCGTCCTGAGCCTCAATGCCATGGGCTTGCAGCAGCGGGGCACAACAGAGCAAGGCCTCCAAGGCCGTGGCGGTGAGGCGTTCACCGCCAAGCCCAAGCAACTGCAACAACCCCTGAGCGATGCCGGCCTCGCTCTGCTGGCTGCGGTCGGTGAGCCGCCAGGGCAGGGCGACGCCGGTGGCTTCGCTATCCCCAAACACCGCAGCGATCAAGGGCGCAAAAGCCTCGATCTGCGGTGTCATCAACAGCACGTCGCGGGGCTGCAGGGTGTCGTCAGCGGCGAGCAACTGCAGCACCCGATCGCGCACGATCTGCAGCTGGCGCAGGCGTCCAGGGCAGGCGTGAAATTCAAGCGAGCTGTCCTCTGCCGCCCTGAGCAACGGAACCGCCGAAAGCTCAGGCTCATCGTTGATCAGGCGCTGCTGCAGCTGCTCGAGCAGGGTGGGCTCGCGCCCCTGCGCCCGTGCGGCCGCCGCGGGGGCGAAGAACAGATCGCCGTCGCGGCGCTCACCCAGCTGGGCTTCACCGGTGCCCTCGAGCAGCTGCTGAAACTCACCGCCCAGGCGCCCAAAGCGCGCTTCTAGGCCAGGGGCGTGCAGCAGCCAGTCGCCATCAAGAGGCTGCTGCAGAGCCACCGCATCGCTGAGCTGGCGGCGGCGATCGGTGCAGCGCTGCCACAGGTCGCGGCAGGGGGTCAGCAGATACAGATCGACCGGGATGACTGCGCTGATCGCCTGCAGCAGCTGCACCTGCACCGGCGCCATGGCACTGAGGCCAAACAAGCGCAGGCGCGCCGGCAGGCCATCGGCTGGCACGCCGCCCTGGCTCAACTGGGCGATCGCCCGCTGCACCTTGAGCCCGAAGGGTTCGACCACAAGCTGCTGCCGCAACAGCGCCAGCAGCTGCGGCTGCCAGCCCTCGCCCTGGCCGTGCCACCAGGCGCTCAGCACATCGGGGCGATAGAGGGCATAGTCGTCAAACGCATCGGCAATGGCGCGGCCAAGCTGCCAGCGGGCCTGATCAAGCTGGGCCGCACCGCCCCCCCGCTGCTCGAGCCACTGGCGCAGGGGCTGGGCATCGGGGTGCTGCACCACCACCTCGAGCTGCTCCAGCAGCGGCCACACCAGGGCACTGGCCCGCCAGGGATCAGGGCCCGACGGTTCGGCCTCGGCCAGCACCGCCGCCACCAGGCGCCTGAGTGCAGACCCTGGAAACGGAAAGCGCAGGTTGGCGGCAATGCCGCCCAACCCCACAGCCAACTGCTCGCCCAGCCAACGGCTGGTGGGCCAGGTGTTGACCACCACCTCAACCGTTTCAAACGGGCCCGGCGGCTCCAGCCGCAGCTGGGTGGCCAGCAGATCGGCCAGAAACTCAGCCCGGTTGCCGCGGTAAACCGTCAGCAAAGCGGGGGCCTAAGCCAGGGAGGCGGGCTGCACCTGCGCCATCCAGCCAGCGGACGCGCTCCAGGGGCGCAGACCCGGCACGGAGCGCACCGCGCCTGTTTCGGGGCAATAGGCACTCAGCTCACCGCCGTAGCAGGCGCCCGTGTCGATCATCACGATCTGGCCGAATCGCTTCACCGCCTGCACCGGGGTGTGGCCGACGATCGCCGTGCCAAAGCGGCCATCATAGGCCTGCCAGAAGGGCGCACGGATGCTCAGGTGGGGCTGCCAGCTGAGCGGATCAAAACCGGCATGGGTGGCGACCCAGTCCTGGCCCCGATAGGTCAAGGGCAACTGCTGAAGCCGTTCAAGCCAACTGCGGCACAGGCGATCACCGAGCTGGCGGTAGGTGTCGCAGCCGGCCAGGGAGCTGGAGGCTCTCCAGGTGCCCTGGCGCAGGGACAGCACCAGATCAGCCTCGTGATTGCCCTGCAGCCAGATCGCCCGGCCGCTTTGGACCAGGTCCCAGGCCAGCTCCATCGCTTCAAGAATGCGCGGGCCGCGGTTGATGACATCGCCGCAGAGCACCAACCGATCGGCAGCAGGCAGCTGCTCGATCAGCTGCTGCAACGAGTGCGCGCAACCATGCACATCGCCGATGACCCAGTGGCGCTGGGTTGGGCTCGCGGACGTCATCAGGCGTGTGCGTTGGTGCCAGTCTGCCTGCTGATCGCCGCAGTTGTCAGCCCCCCCGGCACAAGTCAACTGGACGACACGACGCTGTGATGCCGACTACGGTCGGTGGCGCCTGCGATCGAGCCGATGGGCGACACCGCATCCTCTGAGCTGCGCCAGCTGCCTGTGGGGCAGAAGATCAAGCTGCTGGTCAAAGCCCTCGACGGCGCCCAACGCACCAATGAGGCGCTGGCACAGTGCAGCGATGGCGAAGCCATGCTCGATGTGCTGCTGGAGGCTTCAGCAAAACTCGGGCTGGGCCTCAGCCGCCGCGAGCTGGCCGACACGCCACCGATTCGCGACTGGGTCTGGTGGAAGAACAAACAGGCCCTGCTCACCATCGGCGACAACAAACCCCGCTATCAGCAGGACGGCGGCCAGGGCCGCAGCTGAGTCAGCTCAACTCAGCTCGGCCAGGGCGTCGGGAATGGCCGTTGACGGTGCCTCAAAGCTGCCGGTTGAGACAAATTCAAGTCGCAGCTTCAAAAAGGTGATGAATTTTTCATCGGTCGAGACCACCGCGGCCGCAGGCCTTGGCACAGCGGCCAGCTGCGCCGCCAGCTCGGGGGCCTCCAGAAAAGCCGGCCGCCGCAACAGCCAGAAATCAATGGTTTTGCCCTGCTCGCCGTAGTTGCGCACGCGCTCGCGCAGCACTTCGTCAAGCGGCTCCTCCTCGGTGAGGAACGCCTCGCTGGCGGCAACAAAGTGGTAGGTGCTCATGGGATGAGGTCGCCGAACAGGGGGTCGCGGCGGGGATTCTGAATCAGGGCCTTCATCTCCCGCACGGCCTGCTGCAATCCCACCGCCAGGGCCCGGGCCACGATCGTGTGGCCGATGTTGAGCTCCTCGATGCCTTCGATCGCTGCAACAGGCTCAACGTTCTGATAGGTGAGTCCATGGCCGGCGTTGACGCGCAGGCCATGGCTGCGGGCCAGGAAGGTGCCCTCGCACAGGCGGGCCAGCTCCCGGGGCTGCGCCTGCCAATCGGCCTCGGCATAGGTGCCGGTGTGCAGTTCCACCCAGCGCGCGCCGGTGGCGGCGCAGGCCTCGAGCTGGGGGCCATCGGCATCCACGAACAGACTGACGCCAATGCCGGCGCCCTGCAGGCGGCTGACCATGGCTTGCAGGGCCTGCCGCTGGCTTGCCACATCCAGCCCGCCCTCGGTGGTGACCTCTTGGCGCTTCTCGGGCACCAAGGTGACCATGTCAGGGCGAATGCGCAGGGCGATGGCCTCCATCTCAGCGGTGGCAGCCATCTCCAGATTGAGCCGGCTGCGCACGGTCTGGCGCAGCAGCTCCACGTCGCGGTCCTGAATGTGGCGGCGGTCTTCGCGCAGGTGCACGGTGATGCCATCGGCACCGCCCAGCTCGGCCAGCAGGGCATAACTCACCGGGTCTGGCTCCACCGTGCGTCGCGCCTGACGCACATTGGCGATGTGATCGATGTTGACGCCCAGGCTGGCCATGGCCTTCAAACCGTTGTGGCGATCCTATGGATGGCCCGCCGATGCAACGCGCGCATCAGCGCACGTTTTAGGTTGCGTTTTCAACTGGCTCCGCGCGGTTGTTTGGCGCAGCATCCGGCCCCATGACGCGCGAGCAGCAACTGTGCAACGGCATCAGCCCGTGGCTCTCGCCGCTGGCCATGGTGGTCACCCAAGATCTGGCCTTGCGGACGTTCTTTCGCAGCGTGAGCGTGCTCGGTGGCCAGCATCTGCCAAGCGGTGGGCCGCTGCTGCTGGCTCCCACCCACCGCAGCCGCTGGGATTCGCTGCTGCTGCCCCATGCCGCGGGCCGGCGGGTGAGCGGGCGCGACTGCCGCTTCATGGTGACCATTGATGAAATGCACGGCCTGCAGGGCTGGCTGCTGCGGCGTCTCGGTTGTTTCGCGGTCAACCAGAGCCGGCCTTCGCTGTTGAGCCTGCGTTATGCCGTCGAACTGCTGCAGCAGGGTCAGCAGCTGGTGGTCTTTCCGGAAGGTCGCATCAAGCGCGACGAGGAGACTCCGATTCGGCTGCATCAGGGACTCGCGCGCCTGGCCCTGCTGGCGCGCAGCCAGGGCATGGACGTGCCGATCGTGCCGATTGGTCTGGCCTATCAGCACAGACCGGCGCGCTGGCGCGATCGCGCGGCGCTGTGTTTTGGCGAAGCCCTGCGCATCGATGGGCGCGGCCGCGACGCCGCCGGGGCCTTCAACCAGGGCCTTGCCCTGGCCATGGAGCAGTGCGAGCGGCGCGCCTGCGCGGCTATCGATGCACGTCCTGCACTCCGTGCTGAAGCTGCCGGGTACCCGTAGAGTCAGCTCCAATTGACTCGCTCCAGTGCTTCGCCAATCCGCTCAACGCGCCGTCGCGCTGGCCGCTCTGCTCGGCCTTGCTGCTGGACCCGCTGCGGTTCTCGCTCCCGGCGCATGGGCCCAGGGCGAACCAACCAAGGCGCTTGAGGCTTCAGGCAGCCCGTTCAACCTGAGTGCCGTCAACACCCTGTTGAGCCGGGGTGATGCCGCCGCCGCCAGCGGCAACCTGAGCGAAGCTCGCCGCCTGTACGACCAGGCCCGCGATGCCACCAGGCGCCTGCTTGGTTTCTATCGCGACCTGAGCGGTTCATTCCGCGGCCTGGATGCCCGCATCCCCCGCGAGATGGACGGCAAAGGCCGTGAAGCACTGGAGACCATGGCCAAAGCCAACCTGCGCCTGGCCGCCGTGTTTCGCCGTCAGAACCAGCCTGAGGTCGCCGTTCCGCTGTTGGTTGAGGTGGTCAAGGTGATGACCCCCGCCAACGAGGACGGCCGCAAGGCCTACCAGCAGCTGGTGGAACTGGGCTTTGCCGCCACCCCTTACAACGCGCCTGGCCCCAGCAGCGGCAGCTGAAACCGCCCGGCTGGATCCGGCAGTCCTTACATTCCCCTCAGTTCAACCCCTCGGCATGGTTCAACCAGAGCAGGTCAGACAGGCGATCGTGAACGCCCTGCCCGACGCCAGTGTTGATGTCGAAGACCTCACCGGCGGGGGAGATCACCTGCAGGTCAAGGTTGTCTCAGCGGCCTTCAGCGGCCACAGCCGTGTGCAGCAGCACCAGATGGTCTACCGCGCCCTCAAGCAGGAGCTGGCCAGCGAAGCCATTCATGCCCTGGCGCTGCAGACCAACACCCCCGCCTGAACCAACACCCCACAACCGACCATGGACGCCCAGCTCAAGCAACGCATCGAAGGCCTGATCGCCAGCAGCCCGATCTTCGTGTTCATGAAGGGCAGCAAGCTGATGCCGCAATGCGGCTTCTCCAACAACGTGGTGCAAATCATGCACGCGTTGGGCGTGCCGTTTGAGACCTTTGACGTGCTCTCCGATATGGAGATCCGTCAGGGGATCAAGGACTTCTCGGATTGGCCGACGATTCCGCAGGTTTACCTCAACGGCGAATTTCTCGGCGGCAGCGACATCCTCATCGAGATGTACAACTCAGGCGAGCTGCGCGAGAAGCTCGCCATCGCCCTGGCCAGCTGAGCCTCAGTTGCGGCCGGTCTCAAAGAGGGTTCTGGGGTCTCCGTCAGGGCCGACGAAGCTCGAGGGATCGAGGATCCAGCGATCGATCAGCTCCTCAAGCCGGCGCTGCGACAGCGGATCGAGCACCGCTGTGCGCCGCAGCGCATGCAGATAGCCATCGGCGTACAGCCGCAGCTCAGCAGGGCTGTGGTACCGATGCGCCAGTTCCTGACAGGCGTCACACAGCGACTGGAAGTGGCGGATCGCGTCTGGATGCTGAAGGGCGGTCATGCCAGGGATCATTCCCTCGAACCATTGTGGTGGATCGAGGGGTGGTTGTGGAGCCTCAGGCCCGCCGAGGGTGCCAGATCGAAAGGCATCGCCTGATACGAGGAGAAACGGGTTTCGCCCGTTAAATTTGGCGCACGTCTGGAACCCTGCGGTTCATCCCCATGGATCTGCCGCCAGCCAGCCCCCAACCCTCCAGCCAACCCAAACGGGTGCTGGTGGTCGATCCCCATGCCACCCTGCGCACCGTGCTGGCTCAGCGCCTGCGCCAGGACGGTCACCTTGCGGCAGCGGTGGGCAGCGCCCGCGAAGCGATCGAGATCTGCCAGGAGCAGTCGCCCGACCTGCTGGTCGCCGCCGAGTTGCTCGAAGAAACCTCGGCGCTGCGCTTGGCGGCCCAGTTGCGCACGCCGGTCATGGTGCTGACGGCCCGCTCAGGATCCGAGCCTGTGGTGACCCTGCTCGATGCCGGGGCCGACGATGTTCTGCGCAAGCCCTTTGGCCTCGAAGAACTGGCCGCCCGCTGCCGCACCCTGCTGCGGCGCAGCGGCACCGGCTTGCAGGAGCGCGTCTGTGTCGGGCCGCTCGAGGTGCACGTGCTGCTGCGGCAGGTCACGCTGCGCGAGCAGCCGGTCGAGCTCAGCCCGCGTGAATTTGCCTTGCTGTGCGCGCTGCTGATGCCACCGGG
>VGQS01000047.1 GCA_016882285.1 Cyanobacteria bacterium K_DeepCast_35m_m2_155
GTTGAGCAGTTGGGTGGGGCGGCCTTGGCGATCACGGGCGTCTCGCCTGCTCTGGCGCCCCATCTGCGCGCCGAGGCGGCCCAGCAGGCCGCCTGGCTGGGGCTGCGGCATCAGGAGGTGGCCACCGCTGAGCTCGATGATCCGGCCTACAGCAGCAACCCAGCCGATCGCTGCTACGCCTGCAAGCGCGAACTGCACCGGCTGCTGGGGCCACTGGCGGCGGCTGCCGGTGGTGCGGTGGTGCTCGATGGGGTCAACCGCGATGACCTGGGCGATCACCGCCCCGGCATCGCCGCGGCGCGTGAAGCCGGCGTGCTCTCGCCGTTGGCCGATGCGGGTATCGACAAAGCCGGCGTGCGGCAGCTCTCCAAGGCGCTGGGGCTGCCCTGGTGGGACAAGCCCGCCCAGCCGTGTCTGGCCTCACGTTTTGTCTATGGCGAGCCGATCAGTGCGTCGCGGCTGCAGCAGGTGGGCGCCGCCGAAGCGTGGTTGCGGCAGCGCGGCTGGCGCGAACTCAGGGTGCGCTGTCAGGGCGAGACCGCGCGCATCGAACTGGCTGCATCAGACCTGCCGCGCCTGCTGCTCGATCTACAACAAGAAGGCCTGCGCCAGGAGCTGGTGCAGGCCTTTCTGAACCTGGGTTTTACGGCGGTGAGCCTGGATCTGGAGGGCCTGGTGAGCGGCAAGCTCAACCGGGCCCTCAGCGGGTCCTAGGCCGCCAGAGCCGGTTCGCGCTGCGCCCCCGCGATCGCGGTCGGGGTTTCGCGGCGGAAGCTGGTGAGCTTGTGATCGCCGGCTTCGAGCGCCTCGATCAGCACCTGGCAGGCCCGCTCGGGCATGGTGTGATCACCACAGGTGAACACATCAACGGCTGCATAGCCCGATTCGGGCCAGGTGTGGATCGAGATGTGCGATTCGGCCAAAAGGGCCAGGCCGGTCACGCCCTGGGGCTCAAAGTGATGGGTGACCAGATGCAACAGGGTGGCGCCAGCCCGTTTGGCTGCATCGGTGATGGCGGTCCTGAGAAAAGCTTCGTCGTTGAGCCGTTCCTGGTTGCAGGCGTAGAGCTCAAGAATGCAATGTTTGCCGACGGTGTCAGACGTGTTGGTCTGGCCGGCGACGGCTGTGGAGTCCGAGGAATCAATGGTGCTGCTGCCGGCCCATCCGGGGTTGGGATGAAGGCTGGAGAGGAGCTGGTTCATCAAGGGATGAAGCGCACAAGCCCACCACCATACGTGGCGGTCCTGGTGAACCGGGGGCGCCACGTACGGGTGGTGTTCAGAGGCTCACCGGAGCGCCGGTTGCGATCACGCCCGCCTGCATGGTCACCACCTGGCTGGCCTTGATCCAACCGCCACTGAAGGCCGCCAGATGGGTGGCACTGACCAGGCACTGGTGCCCCTCACCCACGGCTTCGAGCAGCAGCTGTTGCCGGCCGGGGTCGAGCTCGGCCAGCACGTCGTCGAGCAGCAGCACGGGTGGTTCGCCAACCACCTGCTGCACCAGCTCAAGCTCAGCGAGCTTGAGGGCCAGCACCAGGGTGCGCTGCTGCCCAGCCGAGCCAAAGCGGCGGGCCGGCTGGCCCTGCAGCCGCAGCTCGATTTCATCGCGCTGGGGGCCCACGCTGCACTGGCCCAGGCGCAGCTCCTGGGCGCGCTGGTCGCGCAGCTGCTCGGCCAGGCTTTGGCACCAGGCCGCCTCGCTGTCATCGGCAGGCGGCTGGCTGCCGCTGCGGTACTGCAGCTGCAGCTGCTCAAGGCCATCGCTAAGCCGCTCGTGCCAGCGGGCCGCCAGCGGCTCCAGGCGCGCCAGGGCGCGCTGCCGCCGCCGGTGCAGGCGGGTGCCCACCAGCGCCAGCTGGGCATCGAAGGCATCGAGCAGATCGCCCAGCGCCGCAGGCTCTGGCGGGCGCCGCAGCAGCAGGCTGCGCTGGCGCAGCAGGCGGCCGTGGCGGCTGAGCAGCTCGCTGTAGACCGGTTCGAGTTGCAGCACCACCCGATCGAGCCAGTGACGCCGCAGCGACGGTTCGCCGCGCACGAGCTCCAGATCGAGGGCGCTGAAGCCCACACAGCGCAGGCTGCCCAGCAGCTCATGCTGGCGCTCGAGCGGTTTGCCGTTGCGCGCCGCCTGGCGCCCGCCGCTGCGCCTGAGCTCGAGCTTTAGCCCATCGCCACTGGCGGTGGTGCCCACCAGACGCGCTGAAGCTTCGCCCTGCTGAATCAGATCGCGGTCGTGGCCGGCCCTGTGGGAGCGCAGGCTGCCCAGCAGCTCGACGGCCTCGAGCAGGTTCGACTTGCCTTCACCGTTGCGGCCCAGCACCAGCAGACGCGGGGCGTCCAGCGTCAGATCGAGGGCGCTGATGTTGCGAAAGCGCAGCAGTTCCAGGCGTTGCAGCCGAATCGCCCTGATGCAGTGAGCGGTTAAGGTAGGCCCAGCCGGCAACGGCGGTGGGCATGTAGCTCAGTTGGATAGAGCATCAGATTCCGGTTCTGAGTGTCGGGGGTTCGAGTCCCTCCATGCTCGTTTGCTGCTTCTTCGCCGGAACGAAGAAGCTCTTCAATGTCGCCTCAACGCAGGGGCAGACCCATGGCCCTGATGCCTCCGGGGTCGATCACAAAGCCATGCGACTCCAGCGCTTGCAGGGCTGCAGGTGCTGCCGCCAGCGAGATGCTGCAACCGCTCAGCTCGCGCCGCAGCCGCGTTAAGGCAGCCCCCACCAGAGCTGCATAAATCTCTTGCTGGGCGGCGTCGCCCTCATCGGCGCACAGGTCCCAGAGGTTGGCGTTGAGCGCCAGATCACTGGTGATGCGCACAAATCCGACCAGGGCGGCGTCGCTCTCTCTGAGCACCCCGAAGTGCCAGCTGCTGCGGGCCAGGACCGCCTGCCAGCAGGCGCTGCTGCGCGCTGTTTCGCCGCTTTGGCACAGCAGCGGGTTGAGGGCCTCGCTTGTCAGCGAAGGGTTCTCCAACAGCCTGTACCCATCCGGCAGGCGCGGGCTGGGGGGTTGCAGGCGAAACGGGATCAACAGTGAGGGAAGGCTCAAGGCGCGGCTTAACCGGTGTTGCGCAGACCGGCGGCAATGCCGTTGATGGTCAGCAGCGCGCCGCGTAGCAATTCGCTGCGGCTGTAGGTGCGTCCGTCGGCATCGGTGCTGGCGGCTTCGCTCATCGGCGGCTGGCGGTTCTGCTCGCGCAACCGCCGCAGCAGGGCCACCTGCAGGAATCCCAGCGGGATGATCGTGCGGTTGCGTAGATCAACCGCCAGCTGCAGGGCGGGGTCGGCATCGAGCAGGCGGCCATGGCCTGTGATCTGCAGAACCAGATCGCGGGTCAGGGTGAACTCGGAGGCGATGGCCTCAAAGATCTGCTCGAAGGCCTGGCGGTTTTCGGCGCGTCCCAGGGTCTGCACATAGTGATGGGCCAGGTCAAGATCGACCTTGGCCAGGGTCATCTCCACCTTGGAGATCAGCATGCGGAAGAACGGCCAGCGCTGATACAGCAGTCGCAGCAGCTCGAGTTGGCCGGCGTCGTTGTCGAGCTCTTCCTGCAGGGCAGCGCCGACGCCATACCAACTGGGCAGCAGGAAGCGGCTCTGGGTCCAGCCGAACACCCAGGGGATGGCCCGCAGGCTCGAGAGGTCGCGGGCTCCGCCCTTGCGCCGGGCTGGCCGGCTGGAGATCTGCAGCTTGCTGATCTCCTCGATCGGCGTGACCTGCTGGAAAAAAGCCACCAGCTCGGGGTTGTCGTGCACCAGGGTGCGGTAGTGGCTGCGTGAGCGTGCCGCCAGCCGCGCCATCAGGGCATTCCAGCTGGGTGTGTCATCCACGGGGGTGGAGACCAGGCTGTTCTGCAGCACGGCCGTGGTGACGGTCTCGAGGTTGTAGAGCGCCAGTTCGGGCAGGGCGTACTTGGAGGCCAGGACTTCGCCCTGCTCGGTGATCTTGATGCGTCCGCGCAGGGTGCCGCTGGGCTGGGCCAGGATCGCTTGATACGCAGGTCCACCGCCCCGGCCAACCGAGCCGCCGCGGCCATGGAAGATCCGCAGGGCGACGCTTTGCTGGTTGGCCAGCTGCTGCAGCGCGATCTGAGCTTTGTGAATCTCCCAGTTGCTCGAGAGAAAGCCCGAATCCTTGTTGCTGTCGGAGTAGCCGAGCATCACCTCCTGCAGGGGCAGGCCGGCTTCGCTGCCGTTCTCGAGCAGGCGGCGGTAGAAGGGTTCATTGAGCAGACGCTCCATGACCGCGGGTGCGCCCTGAAGGTCCTCGACGGTTTCAAACAGGGGCACCACCAGCAGCGAAGCCCGTTGGGTCTGGGGGTCCACCAGGCCGGCTTCCTTGGCGAGCAGCAGCACCTCCAGCAGGTCGGAGACCGTGTGGCTCATCGAGATCACATAGGTGCGGCAGATGCGCTCGCCGAACTCTTGCTGCAGGCGCTTGAGCATGCGGAAGACCGCAAAGGTCTCGGCGCTGGCTTCGCTCCAACGGGCCGAGCTGGGCAGTAGCGGCCGGCGGGTCTGCAGTTCGCTCAGCAGCCACGCGATCCGTTGTTCCTCGCCCATGTCGGCGTAGGGTGCCGGCAGTTGCAGGTAGCGGCTCAGCTCGTCGATGGCATCGCTGTGGCGGGTGCTCTCCTGGCGGATGTCGAGACTCGCCAGGCAGAACGCAAAGATGTGCACCTGGCTGATCAGGGTCTGCAGCGGCTCACAGCTCAGGCCTGTAGCGACCAGGCTTTCGGCGATCAGCTCCAGGCTGGCCCTGAACTCGTCGGCTGACGAGAAGTGCAGCTCGGGGGTGGCCGAGGGGGGATCAAAGGCATTCACCACCCCGGTCTGACCGTCGCAGGGCGATTCCCAGCCGGCTTCTGCCAACTGCTGGTTGCGCTGATGGGTGAGCTGCAGCCGCTTGAGGGTGTAACTCAGCTTGAGCCGGTAGGGCTCGAGCCGGTAACGGGCCGCGCGCTCTTCGTAGATCTCGGGGAAGCGCAGCCGGTCCATTTCCAGCGATTCGAGCAGCGCCGGGCTGACCTGACTCCATTGCATCGAGATGCTGAGCTGGTCGCGCAGCTCACTCACCGATTTCATGTAGCGCTCCAGCATCAGCTGGCGCTGGTAGCAAGCGGTGCGCCAGGTGATCTCGGGGGTCACCGAAGGGTTTCCATCGCGATCGGAGCCCACCCACGAGCCAAAGGTGCAGAAGGCGTCGCGCGGTGGCTCGACATCGGGATAGCTGCTCGCCAGGGCTGCGCGCAGCCGCTGCCTGAGCTGGGGCATGGCGTCAAAGAGCACCTGCTGGAAGTAGTGCAGGGCGTAATCGACCTCATCGAGCACCGTGGGCTTGAACTGGTGCAGCTCATCGGTGCGCCACCAGAGGCGGATCTCCTCTTCGAGCTGGCGTCTGATCACCAGGGTGTCGTCAAAGGTCAGGCCCTCGGCCTGCTCGAGCCGTTGAATCAGATGGGCCACCCGCCGTTGCTTGTGGCGCACCGTGTGGCGCACGATTTCGGTGGGGTGGGCTGTGAACACGAGCCGCAGATCCAGATCGTGCAGCAGCTGCTCGAGTTGGGCCGGGGGCACGTTGAGGCTGCGCAGCCGCTCGAACAGCTGACAAAATGTGGCCGGCTCCACCTGGCTGGCCAGCGGCGGCTGAAAGGGATCAACCGGTTGCGGCTCGTCCTGGCCGCGCAGGCTGTCGAGGTAGCTGTCCTCCTCGATGTGCTGCTCAAGGATGTTGACCAGCTGGAAATACAGCGAAAACGCACGCGCAGCGGCGATGGCCTCGGCCAGATCCATCTCCCGGATCAGCGCCACAATCGCTGAGCTCGAATCAGCAGGGCTCGATTCGGGTTCGCCCAGTTGCTTGAGCCGCAGCAGGCGTTCGGCCTGCTCTGGCGGACACTCACTGCGCAGCACGGCCTGCCAGAGCTCCTCGACAAGCTCGAGCCGCTCGCCCAGCAGCCGGCGCACCGGCGGCGCGCTGGTCATGGCAAGTGGATCAGAAGGCCGCTTCGTCGTGGAGGTGATGGCGGTAATGGAAGCGGATTGGTTCATGATCATCCCAAAGCTTCCTCCCGCGCTGCCAACGCTGCGGCATCGCTGGCCACAATCGCGGCAATCGATTCGCCGCTTTGGTGCCTGGCAAGCCAGCGCATGGCCTGGTTGCCCTGCTCGAGAATCGTCTGCACCGGCTGCAGCACAGCGGCGAGGTTGAATTCGGCAGCCACTGGGGCCATCTCATCGAGCAGCTGTTGCAACCAGTGCTGGCAGCTGATTGGCTCGCCGGTGCGCCAGTTGTGCAAGGTCGCCTCCAGGCTGCTGGCGGCCGCGGCGCGGTCGTTGGCGTCGGCAAGCGCGGCCAGTTGCTCGGGAGTCAGGCGGCTCGCCTGCAGGGGGTCGTGCAGGGCGCGCTGCCGCAGCAGCTGGTGCAGACGCAGCTCGGCAAAGGCGGTCACCGCCAGCAGCTCGGCTGGATCAGCGATCAGATCACAGATGCGCAGCTCCACCCGATTGAGGTCGTGGGGGCGGTTGTCGCCGTTGGGCCGCACCGAGGTCCACAAATGGCGCACGTTCTGCATGCTGCCTGCCGCCAGCTGCTGCTCCATCCAGTCGATGTAGTGCTGATGGCTCAGGAACAGCGGCACAGCTGCCGGGGTCAGGGGAAACTGCAGCCAGCGCTGCGAGTGGGCGCCAGTGGCGCGGTTGTCCAGAAACGGTGAGCTGGCCGAGAGAGCCAGCAGTAACCCACCCTCACAGCGCAGCAGTCGCAGCGCGGCAAACAGCTCCTCCATGTCGGTGAGCCCGAGGTTGATGTGCACGCTGGCGGTGACCACCCGCGTGCCGTAGGTGCTCTCGATATGCCCGTGGTAGGGATTGCTCGGGTCAGAGCGCTCAAAGCGGCTGCTGTCGCCAGTGCTCAAGGTGCTGCCCGGCAGCAGCGTCAGGCCGCGCGGTGCCAGCCAGCTGCGCAGCCGCCGCCTGGGCTCCAGCAACAGCTGCAGCTGGGCGGCGTAGCTGGCCTCGGGCGCGGTCACGTATTCGAGGTTGCGGTGGTCAGGCTCGGTGACAAACCCATCGAGTTCGCGGGCCGCCTCGGCAGCGCAGCCCACCACCGTGGCGTCGGGGCGGCCGGTGTACATCTCGACCTCGAACCCCTTGAGCAGCAAGGGTGTGCTCATTGCAGACAGGCCAGTGCCTTGAGCATGCCTCTGGCCTTGTTGAGGGTCTCTTGGTATTCGAGTTCGGGCTTTGAATCGGCCACCACGCCAGCGCCGGCCTGGACCTGCACCCGCCAGCCGCCGCTGCCATCGGGCAGCACCACCATGGTGCGAATGGTGATCGCTGTGTTGAGCGCACCGCCAAGGTCAATGGACCCGTAGACACCCGAATAGGGGCCGCGGGCATCGGGCTCGAGCGCATGGATCAGCTGCATGGCTCTGATTTTGGGCGCCCCGCTGACGGTGCCGGCGGGGAAGGCTGCCATCAGCAGGTCCCACACCGACTGGCCATCAGCCAGTTGCCCCTGCACCTGGCTGACGATGTGCATGACGTGCGAGTAGCGCTCGATCACCATCAGATCAGTGACCTGCACGCTGCCGGCACGGCAGACCCGGCCCAGGTCATTGCGGCCCAGATCGACCAGCATCACGTGCTCGGCCCGCTCCTTGGGATCGGCCAGCAGCTCGGCTTCCAGGGCCGCATCTTCGGCGTCGTTGCTGCCGCGCGGGCGGGTGCCGGCAATCGGCCGCAACGAGGCATTGACCCCACCGCCAGGGTTGGGCTCGGCCTTGACCATGACTTCAGGACTGGAGCCGATCAGATACCAGCCGCCAAAGTTGAAGAACGCCATGTAGGGCGATGGGTTCACCATCCGCAGACTGCGGTACAGCTCAAAGGGATCCCTGCTGACGCGGGTCTCGAGCCGTTGGCTGAGCACCAGCTGGAACACATCTCCAGCGGCGATGTGCTCGCGCCCGGTGCGCACAGCAGCCTCAAAGTGGCTTTGGCTGAAGTTGCTTTGAATCTGCAGCTTGCGATCGACATCGCCAGGCCCAGCGTCATGCCAGTTCAGCGGGCTCACCCCGGCGGGCAGGGGTTCATGCATGCGCGCTTCGAGGGCATCGATGCGTCCCTGGGCATCGCCGTAGGCGGCCTCAGCGTCTTGACCGGCGCTCAGATCGGCGTAGGCCACCGCGGTGATCTGGCGCTTGATCTGGTCGAACACCAGCAGGGTGTCGGCGAGCATCCAGCAGCCATCCGGGGGAGCATCGGCGGCGCTGGGATGCACCGGCACGCTGGGCTCGATCCAGCGGATCAGTTCGTAGCCCCAAAAGCCAAACAGATGGCCCACGGGCGGTAACCCTTCAACACTGCCGCTGCATAGGGGGGCCAGGCATTGCTGCTGCAGCACAAACGGATTGCCGCTGAGCTGCTCGAGCCGGCCATCGCGCCAGTGGCGCTCGCTGCGTTCACCGCGGCTGGTGAGGATCCACAGCGGGTCGCTGACCACAAAGCTCCAGCGGCCCAGTTGCTCGCCGCCTTCGACCGATTCGAGCAGCACCCCATGGGAGCTGGCCGCACCCACCTTGAGCCAGGTGCTCAGCGGCGTTTCCAGATCGGCGGGCCAGCGGCGGCTCAGCGGTATGAAATTGCAGCCGGCAGCAAGCTGCTGACAGAACAGGGCGTCGTCTGCAACGGAGCGTTGCGAAGCGCGGGCAGGGCTGGGCATGGCGCGTCCGATGGGCAAAAAAAACGGGGCCACGGGCCCCGCCTTTCTAAGGGTTGGCCAGAACGGCTCAGGCGTCGAAGGTGTTCTTGCCTGTGAACTTGATGGCGGAAGGATTCACGTTCTGACCGATGCGGCGGGGGTTGTGGCCCACCATGGCGCGGCCTTCGTTCACCTTCTCGGGGAACACACCATCTTTGGGATGCAGGAATTCGGTGTCACCACCGGGGTAGATCCGGTAGATCTTGTAGTCCTCGATGCGTGGCTTGAGCTTGGTGCGCAGCTGGGTGCCCAGGGCCAGGCACTGCTCTTTGCGGGCGAAATACATCAGGTTCTCGCCTTCATGCATCTCAGCGGCGCCGCCGGTGGGCAGTTCAAACGCCTGGGTTTTGGTGCTGGTCCAGGTGATGGCGTATTTCTCTTCGGTCTCAGCGGCATTGAGAAGGCCACCGGTGCTGCCGATGTACTTCGGGAGTTGACCTTTCAGCTGGGTTGCGCTCATGGCGATGCCGCGAGGGATCGGCAGACGTTCGATCGGAAGGTAGCACCGTGATTTTGGCGCTTCGCGCCACGGCGGCGCACTCTTCACACCCCGTCAACAAACCGGGAAGAACACGGTCAGCCCGCTGCCGCTGCGTTCGGTCAGCCGCCCGCCCAATTGTTCAAACAGCTGTTGGGTGGCCTGACGGCTGAGCTGCAGGCTGCCGGTTGTGGGGTTCCAGCTCAGCACCGGTCCCACCTGCTCCTGCTGCTGGTTGCCTTCGCCGCTGCGGTCGCAGTGCAGCTGAAGCTTCAGGCGACTGCCGGCGGCCTGCAGGTTGAGCTGCACGGTGCTGCCACCGGGCAGGCTGCGGCTGAAGCGATCGATCAAGCCGCCGAGCATCGTTTCGAGGCGAGCGGGATCGCTCAGCACCAGCGGCAGATCTTCGGCCAGGTTGAGCTCGAACAGCAGGCCGCGGCGGCTCAGTTGGCGCTGCCACAGCGCCTGCATCTGGCGCAGCAGGGCGGCCAGGTCGGTGCGGGCCAGGCTTTGGCTTTCACCGCGGCCATCAGCTGAGCTTTGGCGCTGCAGCTCGGCAGCCAGAAAGATCAGACCGAAGCGGTCGATCTGTTCGCTGCACTCGCCGTCGATCTGCTCGAGGCGCTGGCGCACCAGCGCGCTCAGGTCGCTGCGCTTGAGCAACGAGCGAATCAGGGTTCGAATGGTCGATAGCGGCGTGCGCACCTCATGGGTGATCGCCTCGAGCAGGGCCAGCTCGCCGCTTGGATCGGGTGGTTCAGGGGATTCGGCTGTCTCGTTGAGTAGCACCGGCTGCAGGGTGACGCTGGGCGCCATGGCTGCCAGGCGGGCTGCGAGTTTGCTCCAGAACTGCAGCGCCATGGCCTCATCGCTGTGCAGCGGCCCCAGCTCCTGCAGCTGTTGACGCAACGCAGCAGCGGCGTCGCGATCGGTCTGCTCCAGACGCTCATGGATCAGGCCCAGAACCTCCGATAGCAGCGCCGGCTCAAAGCGCAGCAGCAGCCGCCGTGCCCCGGGGGGGCCGTCGACCGCCATTGCCAGCTGCAGCGTGGGGGTGAGCACCACGAGCAGTGGGTCGGTGCCGTCGTCATCGCGCAGCGGCAGGCGTGTGAACTGGCCAAGCTGCCTGGCGCTTGCCTGACCGCTGTCGCCACCGCCTGGCAGCAGTGCCGGTGGGGCATTGAGCAGCAGATCGAGTTCTGCCGGAGCCCAGATCCACCCCTTGAGCTGCAGCAGCACCTGCGGATCAAACAGAGCCGGCAGTGGCGCCGCCAGCCACACCCCGCTCAGTTCGCTGCGGTTCAGCAGAACGTCGTCCTGCAGGGTGGCCAGCGCCGCCCACCACTGGCGCCTGACGGCGTCGTCATCGCCCTGGCCAGCCGCCACGCCCTGGCCCAGCAGCTCTCGCACGCGCTGCAGGCTCATCGCCTTGTGCTGCTCTTGCGGCCGCGTCTTGCCACCGAGGACACCAGCCCCAGAGCGATGAAGTTCACCAACATGGCCGAGCGCCCGTAGCTCAGAAAGGGCAAGGGAATGCCGGTGATCGGTCCCAGTCCGATGGTCATGTTGATGTTCACCACCACCTGGAACATCAACATCGCACCGATGCCCACCACCACCAAGGCCTCAAAGTCACTGGTGGCCCGGTCGGCAATCTGCAGCAAGCGCCACATCAGCACCGCAAAACCGATCACCACCAGGGCTGAACCGAGAAACCCGGTTTCCTCGCCCAGGGCGCTGAAAATGAAATCGGTGTGCTGCTCTGGAATGAAGCGCAGCTTGGTCAGGGAGCCGTGCATCAGCCCCAGGCCGAACCATTGACCTGAGCCGATGCCCACCGTGCTCTGCAGCAGGTGATACCCGCCTCCCAGCGGATCCTGGGACGGATCCAGAAACATGGTCAGCCGGGCCCGCTGGTGGGGCTGGAGCACGTTGCTCCACAGCCATGGGGTGCCGATGGCAAAGGCGCCTTCAATCGCGATCACCACAGCCGGGGCCAGGCGTTTCCAGGGCAGGCTCTTGTAGGCCAGCCAACCCATCAGCGGGATCCAGCCCAGCAGGCCCCAGGCCCACACCCCCGCAACAATGGCGCTGATCAAGGGCGAGAGCAGCAGCAGCACCCAGGCCGCTGGCATGCCCGACCAGAAGGCCATCACCAGCAGCACCGCCGCAAACACCAGCGAGGTGCCCAGATCGGGCTGCACAAACACCAGCAGCCACGGCACGGCGATCATCGCCGTCGGTCTGATCAGATCCACCGGCCGCTCGATCGGGAACTTCGAGAGCACCCCCGCCAGCAGCAGGATCGCCGCCACCTTGGCGAACTCTGAGGGCTGCACGTGGAAGCCACCGATGTTGATCCAGCTCTGCGCCCCCAGGGCGCTCACGCCAACAACGCGAACCGCGATCAGGCTGGCGACGGTGGCTCCGTAAATCGGCCATTGCAGCTGGCGCAGGCGCTCCAGCGGTACGCGGCCCAGCAACAGGGCGATCCCCAGGCCAACCGCGGCGGTGACCCAGTGCTGGTACCAGTCGGCGTAGTCGGCTTCGCGCTGGGTGCTGGCGATCAGGATGCCGGCCACCGCAATCATGGCCAGGGGGATCCCCCACAGCACCCG